>DWZA01000023.1 GCA_019118365.1 Candidatus Lachnoclostridium stercoravium
GACAATGAAAAAGAGCAGAAGATCATGGTCTACGACTTAGGCGGCGGTACGTTCGATGTTTCCATCATCGAGATCGGCGACGGCGTTATCGAAGTACTTTCTACGAACGGCGATACCCACTTAGGCGGCGACGACTTTGACAACAAGATCACCCAGTGGATGATTGATGAATTTAAGAAAGCGGAAGGCGTTGACCTTTCCGGAGACAAGATGGCTCTCCAGAGATTAAAGGAAGCTGCAGAGAAAGCAAAGAAAGAGCTTTCTTCCGCAACGACTACCAACATCAACCTTCCGTTTATCACAGCAACAAGCGAAGGACCGAAGCATCTGGATATGACTCTTACCAGAGCTAAATTCGACGAACTTACCAGCGACCTGATCGAGCGGACGGCGATCCCGGTACAGAACGCATTAAAGGATGCGGGGATCACTGCTTCCGAATTAGGAAAGGTTCTGTTAGTCGGCGGATCTACACGTATGATCTCCGCACAGGAGAAAGTAAAACAGCTGACAGGCAAGGAACCGTCCAAGTCCCTGAACCCGGATGAGTGCGTTGCTATCGGCGCGGCGATCCAGGGCGGCAAGCTGGCAGGCGACGCAGGCGCAGGCGATATCCTTCTTCTGGACGTTACTCCGCTGTCTCTGTCCATCGAGACAATGGGCGGCATCGCAACAAGGCTGATCGAGAGAAATACGACGATCCCTACAAAGAAGAGCCAGATCTTCTCCACAGCAGCAGATAACCAGACAGCTGTCGATATCCATGTAGTACAGGGCGAGAGACAGTTTGCAAGAGATAACAAGACATTAGGCCAGTTCCGTCTGGACGGTATCCCGCCAGCAAGAAGAGGCGTTCCGCAGATCGAAGTTACCTTCGATATCGATGCCAACGGTATCGTAAATGTAAGCGCTAAGGATCTGGGAACAGGAAAAGAGCAGCATATTACCATTACTTCCGGTTCTAACATGTCCGAGGCTGATATTGACAAGGCAGTAAAAGAAGCTGCTGAGTACGAGGCTCAGGATAAGAAGAAGAAGGAAGCGATCGATGCAAGGAACGAGGCGGATTCTATCGTATTCCAGACAGAAAAAGCTCTCGAAGAAGCAGGAGATAAGATCTCAGAATCCGATAAAGCAGGCGTACAGGCAGACTTAAACGCATTAAAAGAAGCGATCAACAAAGCTCCGGTCGATCAGATGACAGACGCTCAGGTTGAAGAGATCAAGGCTGGAAAAGAGAAACTGATGAACAGCGCCCAGTCCTTATTCGCCAAGATGTACGAGCAGGCTCAGGGCCAGGCAGGCGCCCAGCAGGGAGCAGGCCAGCAGCAGAGCCAGGCAGGCGGAAGCGCAAACTATGGCGACGACGTAGTAGACGGAGACTTCAAGGAAGTTTAATATAACTGTTCAGGCCAGCCACAGTGGCTGCGCCTGAACGATCGATCCAACAAAAGCCATCCTGCCAGGGTTTTCCTGGCAGAGTGGTTTTCTGTTGGTTTACGAGTTGGATTACGAAGATCAGTGGTGCCGCTTTCGGCGGCATATATGTTTACTAGGAAAGGCAGGCTGTCATGGCAGAGAGTAAGAGAGATTATTATGAAGTCCTGGGAGTTCCGAAAGATGCTGATGAAGCGGCCCTGAAGAAAGCTTACCGCGCCCTTGCGAAAAAATACCATCCGGATGCCAATCCGGGAGATAAAGAGGCGGAACAGAAATTTAAGGAGGCTTCCGAAGCGTACAGCGTCTTAAGCGATCCGGAAAAACGCCGTCAGTACGATCAGTTTGGCCATGCGGCATTTGAGGGAGGCGCAGGCGGCGGAGCCGGCGGTTTCGGCGGCTTCGATTTCTCAGGAGCCGATATGGGCGATATTTTCGGGGACATTTTCGGAGATATCTTCGGCGGCGGAAGAAGGAGCAGCGCAAGATCCAACGGGCCGATGCGCGGCGCCAGCGTAAGAACTTCCATAAGGATCACATTTGAAGAGGCGATCTTCGGATGTGAAAAAGAGATAGAGATCAATTATAAGGAGGAGTGCAGCGACTGTCATGGAACAGGCGCGAAGCCAGGCACGACTCCTCAGACTTGCCCGAAATGCAACGGCAAAGGCAAGATCATGTACACCCAGCAGTCCTTCTTCGGCACGGTTCAGAATGTCCAGACCTGTCCGGACTGCGGCGGCACCGGCAAGGTGATCCGCGAAAAATGTCCGAAGTGCTACGGCACGGGATATGTCACTACCAGAAAGAAATTCAAATTTGATATACCGGCCGGAATCGACAACGGTCAGGTGCGCCGTCTGGCAGGCGCAGGAGAACCTGGCACCAATGGAGGCGGAAGAGGCGATCTCCTGATCGAGATCATCGTATCACCTCATCCAGTGTTCAAACGCCAGGATACGAATATTTTCTCCACTGTGCCGATCTCGTTTGCAAAAGCGGCTCTTGGCGGACCGATCCGCATCCGCACCGTAGACGGCGAGGTGGAATATGAAGTAAAACCAGGTACTCAGACGGATACCAGAGTGCGCCTTCGCGGCAAAGGCGTGCCGAGCCTGAGAAATAAAAACGTCCGCGGCGACCATTACGTAACCTTAGTCGTCCAGGTTCCGGAGCGTCTTACAGAGGCTCAGAAAGAAGCGCTGAGGAAATTTGACGAAGCCATGAACGGAACCGTTCATGAAGAAAAACCGAAGAAAAAAGGATTTTTTAAATAAGCAGCATAAGCCGTCTTAAAGCGGCTGCAGCGAAGAAAAAAGACTCCTGTCTGATAGGAAAGTGATCAGAAGGAGTCTTTTTCGCTTTACATTTTGAAAGTATTATGTATATAATAAATAAAAAGGCATTCAAGAGTAAAAGACTGATGGAAGGAACCCACTGGAGATTTGGCAACGACAGGAGGATCGTATGGCTGAGTTAAAAACGAACATGTGTGAGTTCAGAAAGCAGATGAACATCTCCCAGATGGAGCTGAGCAGACTCGTAGGTGTCAGGAGGGAGACTATTGGAAATCTGGAAAATGGAAAGTATAATCCGTCTTTGAAATTGGCTATGGACATTGCTAAGGTTTTCGGCAGGAAGGTAGAAGAGGTTTTTTATTTCGAAGGAGAAGACGACATAAAAGAACGAATGACAGCGTGGAGAAGATCCAGAGAGAACGGAAAGCTTCCGGCAAAGAAGATGACGAGAAACCGCAGAAAAAAGACGGATCCGCAAAGCGGAGACCGTTTAAAGTAAAAGACGGAGAGACCATAACCAGAATTGATTCTGCTGCATGGGGAAAGCCGCCATATCCTGCAGGATATGACGGCTTTCCCGTATGTATGCCTAAAATATCCGGCGGATGCCGAAAGGAACAGGAGACAAAAAGATGAGATATTATTTTGCCCCGATGGAGGGACTTACCTGGTATGTATACAGAAATGCCCACTATGCTGTTTTTCCGGGGATCGAGAAATACTACACCCCCTTTATCGTGCCTTCATCCAGAAGAGATCTGCGGTCCAGGGAATTTCGGGACATCGCTCCGGAAAATAATGCAGCCGGCATCCCTTTAGTTCCTCAGATCCTTACAAATAAATGGGAGGATTTTCTGGCGGGAGCGGAACTGATCAAAAGCCTGGGATATGAAGAGGTGAATTTAAATCTCGGCTGTCCTTCCGGAACCGTGGCGGCGAAGGGAAAAGGGTCGGGATTCCTGGGAGAACCGGAAAAACTGGAAGATTTTTTTGACCATGTGTGCGGAACGCTGGATATGAAACTGTCAGTAAAGACTAGGATCGGCATAGATAGTCCGGAGGAATTTCCAAGGCTCATGGAGATATTCAACAAGTTTCCCCTGGAACTTCTGATCATCCATCCGAGGACGCAGAAGGACTATTACAGGAATGAGCCGGATCGTTCTGTATTCCGGGAAGCCTTAAGAGAAAGCAGAAATCCTGTATGCTATAACGGCGATATTTTTACTGCCGCAGATATGGAAGAATTTTCCGCGCAGTTTCCACAGGTGGAGGATGTGATGATCGGGCGGGGCCTTGCCGCGGATCCGGGCCTTGTAACCTATCTTGTTTCAGGAAAGCGGCCGCAGAAAGAAGAGATAAGGCGTTTTCACGATATGATCCTGGAGGGCTACAGCCAGATCCTTTCCGGCGACAGAAATATCCTTTTCCGTATGAAGGAGCTGTGGAGCTACATGGCGTCTCTTTTTGAAAACAGCGAAAAAACAGGGAAAAAGATCAAAAAAGCGGAGCGGCTGTCCACCTATAAAAACGCAGTAGACGAACTGTTTTGCAGCTGTGACCTGCGGTACAAAAAATAGAAATCCTGGCGTATGGCTGAATCACTATAAAATAATCAGACTATTCAAATAATTACGAAAAATATAGCGATAAATATTGTATAAAAATAGAAACAATTATAAAAATTTAATACAATTCTATTATAAACAAAATAATTAAATAAAAATAGAAAAAAGTATTGACAAATCCGGAAAATTGGCTTATACTAAAAGTGTCAAAAGAAAAGAGGAAAAAAGAAATGAAAAGAGTAAGAATGGATAAAAAATAAAAAGAAAGAGGTGAGTCCACCAGAAGGAGAAGTTTCGTTTCATTTATACAACGTTGATAAATGAGACAAAAGGAAAAGCTCATGTACCGTAAGCAGAGAGAACGATTCAGAAATGAAAAAATATGACGATGGCCTATAAAAGATTATCAGGCAGAAAGCAGATCAGTTATATGACGAGAAAGTATAATTGAGAAAGATTTCTATAAGAGATAATGTTATAGAAGAAAAAGGAAGAAGAGCCAACAGATCATAGAAGTTCAGGAAGCCGCGGAGTGAGGAAAATTTAATATAGAAGATCATTCATAAATGAATGGAAAAATCCAAAGAAAGGAAAAAAGTCCAATGAATGAGACAGTATGAAAGCGGATATCGAAAAAAGAAAATTCGATATCCGCTTTCTCGTTGTGAATTGCCAGAAAACTGCGCTGGCATCCGGTAAAACATATCACAGTCCCTCCAGGTTAAAGGGAGGGGTATATTCTTCTTTTGCACTGCTTTTTTTCTGCATATATCCGTCGGTCAATCCAAGTCTGACCGCATGATCCAAAACTTTATCATATTCATAAGACGTGATACGCCGGTTAAGCTCCGGATGATCTTTGCTGTGAAAAAACGGAGTATACTGGCTCATCAGGCTGATATAGTAAGATTTCTCCGGGAGATTTTCCCTTATCCAGGACAGGATCTTCATGGAATCGTCCTTGTGGCCGGGCAGGACCATATGGCGGATCACAACTCCTTTTTTCATAAGCAGGCATTTGCCTTTTGCTCCGGAATATTCTTCAAATACAGGCTTTCCAGCCTGGCGGATCATGGCGGCGACAGCCTTCGAAGCGGCTGCAAAGTAATCGCCTGCTCTGGAATAAGCTTTGGAAAGCTCTGGATCGAAATATTTAAGATCAGGCAGATAAATATCCACATAGCCGTCCAGGGCCTGGATCGTTTCTTCCCGTTCGTAGCCGCCGCAGTTGTAAACCATAGGGATCTTAAGCTTAGGCCGCGCCAGATCCAGGGCGCGGATCACAGACGGAAGATATTGGGTCGCAGTAACAAGATTGATGTTATGAGCGCCCTGGTCCTGAAGGCGGAGAAAAACATCCGCCAGCTGCCGGATGGTCAGTTTTTTTCCGGCAGCGGCGCCGTCAGGATCCTCTAAGGAAAATACAGGCTGGCTGATCTGATAATTCTGGCAAAAACAGCAGCCTAAGGTGCAGCCACAGAAAAAAACGGTCCCGCTTCCGTTTACGCCGCTGATACAGGGCTCCTCCCACATATGGAGGGCGGCTCTGGCGGCATATACTTCAGAAGTGCACCGGCAGAAGCCGGGGCCCTGGAAGGCAGGGGGAAAAGCAGAAACGTCCCTGCTTTCGGGAACTGGCAGAGCGCGGTTGACGCCGCACATGCGGGGACATAAGTCGCAGGATTCATAAGTCATATAAACATCTCCTTACAGAAAATCAGATCAGGCAGGAAGTCAGACGACAGCCTTTCCTTTCCATCTGCCGCTTCGGTAGCGGGCTACAAAACATACGGTCCGCACGCACCAGTCCAGCACCATGGCGGCCCATACGCCAAAGACTCCCATACCCAGGAACTGGCCGAAGATATAACTGAAGATGATCCGGCAGATCCACATGGAAGTGACAGAAGAGATCATGCTGAACCTTACGTCGCCGGCTGAGCGCAGAGTAGCCGGAAGGGCAAAAGCCAGGGGCCAGATCGCGCAGGCACAGGCGCTGTAGAATACCATGATCTTCATAGTCTCGGCTGCTGTTTCGGCGGAGAGCCGATAGGCGGCCAGGACAAAGGGGATGCATAAAAGGGTCAGGCCGATGGTGACGAACATGCAGACGTAAGCCACAGCCAGCAGCTTCTTTGTGTAGTAAGAGGCCTGTTCATAATCCCCGGCGCCTACGCACTGGGCGATCACCGTAGTTATCGCCAGGGAAAGGGCGTTGCCCGGCAGCACCTCAAACGATGACAGAGTATTGGAAACTGCGTTTGCGGTGATCGCATAAGTCCCGAAGGTAGATACCAGGCTGAGAACGATGATCTTGCCCAGCTGGAACATGCTGTTTTCCAGGCCGTTGGGAATGCCGATATGCAGGATGTTCCGGACGGTGGGCCAGTGAAAACGGAAATGGGACGTCAGCCGGATATGCACAGGCAGTTTCCTGTTGGAAAGCAGCGCGATGATCAGAATGGCGGCTGTCATACGGGAAACAAGAGTGGGAATGGCGACGCCCTCTGTTCCACGGTGGAAGCCGTAGATCAGGGTCGCATTTCCGCAGAAATTGATGATATTCATGATGATCGACACTTTCATGGAGATCTTGGAATTGCCCATGGACCGGAAGATAGCCGCGCCTGCGTTGTATACGGCGATAAAAGGAATAGACGCCGATACAATGAGAAAATAGATGTTGGCATGCCCCATAACGTCCTCGTCGATTTGGCCGAATACCCGGTGGAGGATAAACCCTCTTCCCAGGTATAAAAGGCCCATAATAGCCACGGAAAAGACGGCGCTGAACCATACCAGCTGTTCCGCCGCCCGGCAGGCCTTCCTCTGGTTTTTCCGGCCGAGATACTGGCCGGACACAACGGCGCCTCCGGTTGCCAGGGCTGCAAAAATATTGATCAAAAGGAGCATGACGCTGTCAACCAGAGAAACTCCGGAAACAGCCGCCTCCCCTACGGTAGCTACCATAATGGAATCCGCCATACCTACCAGCACGGCAAGAAACTGCTCCACGATCAGAGGTACGATCAGGGTGAACAGTTTGCGGTTGGAAAACAGGTAATGGCTTCTGTCTATTTTAAGAACTTTTGCCCGTACTGCCATAAAATGCCTCCAGTTTATAAAGTGTTTATCATTATATAACGAAAACTTAACACAAACAAGAGAATTGGAAGCTTTCGCAAAATATTTATTCTTTGTTTATTGATTTATAGAAAAACTGACATTATAATGATATGGAACACGCTGCAGAAGCTGTTCGGATTGGAGAAGACATATGAATACGAACAATAACCAGAATAATAACGGAAGGACTCCCAGAAACGGAGGGCAGACCATAACGATCCTGGTCGTTGCTGCGATTATCACATTTCTGTCCGTGTATTTTATGAAAAATACACTTCTGAAATCTGCTACGGAAGAGATCACTTACGATTCGTTTATCCAGGCCGTCGAGGCGGGAGAGATAGAGTCTGTGGAAGTCGGCAACACAGAGATCACCATCCACCCCAAGAGCGGTTCGACAGATTTTTCCCCGTGGAAACAATATTATACGGTCCGCATGGAGGGCGACGACCAGCTGACCCAGAGGCTGGAAGGCTATGAGATCAACATGGTCAGGGATAAGCAGAGCAGCAGCCTTTTGCTTGAAATCGTAAGCTCCCTGATCTGGTTCGCCTTTATCGTCTTTTTGATGAACCTGATGTTCAGGCGCATGGGCGGCGGAAATATCATGGGGGTAGGAAAGAGCAACGCGAAGGTCTATGTGCAAAAGGAGACTGGGGTCACGTTTAAGGACGTTGCCGGCGAGGACGAAGCCAAGGAATCCCTGACGGAGATCGTGGATTTCCTCCATAATCCGGCAAAGTATACCAAGATCGGCGCAAAGCTGCCAAAGGGAGCGCTCCTCGTGGGACCTCCAGGAACTGGAAAGACCCTTTTGGCCAAAGCAGTGGCAGGGGAGGCGCAGGTTCCGTTTTACTCCCTTTCCGGCTCTGATTTCGTGGAGATGTTCGTAGGCGTGGGCGCTTCCCGTGTCCGCGACCTGTTTAAGCAGGCGCAGGAATCCGCGCCGTGTATCATTTTCATTGACGAGATCGACGCCATCGGTAAGAGCAGGGATTCCAGGTTCGGCGGAGGAAACGACGAGAGAGAGCAGACGTTAAACCAGCTGCTTTCTGAGATGGACGGTTTTGATTCGTCCAAGGGACTCCTTGTCCTTGGCGCTACCAACCGCCCGGAGATCCTTGATCCGGCGCTTTTGCGTCCAGGCCGTTTTGACCGGCGGGTGATCGTGGACAAACCGGATCTTAAGGGCAGGATCAATATCCTGAAGGTGCATTCCAAGGACGTGCTCCTGGACGATACGGTTAATTTTGAAGAGATCGCGCTGGCCACTTCCGGAGCCGTAGGCGCGGATCTGGCGAATATGATGAACGAAGCCGCGATCATGGCGGTAAAACACGGACGCCAGGCAGTATCCCAGAAGGATCTGTTTGAAGCGGTGGAAGTGGTCCTGGTAGGAAAGGAAAAGAAGGACAGGATCTTAAGCAAAGAAGAAAGGCGGATCGTTTCCTATCACGAGGTAGGCCACGCCCTTGTGAGCGCACTCCAGAAGGATTCGGAGCCAGTGCAGAAGATCACCATCGTACCCCGTACCATGGGCGCGCTGGGATACGTTATGCATGTGCCGGAAGAAGAAAAATATCTGAACACTAAGAAAGAGATCCAGGCTATGCTGGTAGGCGCTCTGGCAGGAAGAGCCGCGGAGGAGATCGTTTTCGACACGGTGACTACCGGCGCGGCAAATGATATCGAACAGGCCACCAGACTTGCAAGAGCTATGGTGACCCAGTACGGCATGTCGGAGAAATTCGGCCTGATGGGTCTGGAGACAAGAGAAAATCAGTATCTGACCGGACGTACGGTCATGAACTGCGGCGATGCGACTGCTGCGGAGGTAGATCAGGAAGTTATGAAGATCCTGAAGGACTCTTATGCAGAGGCAAAGCGCCTTCTGTCGGAAAACCGTGACGCTATGGATAAGATCGCGGAGTTCCTGATCGAAAAAGAGACGATCACAGGCAAGGAATTTATGAAGATCTTCCGGGAAGTGAAGGGCATCCCGGATCCGGAAGAGGAAAAGAAAGAGAATGCAGAGGGCCAGGATACGGCGAAGATAGATTCTGTGAAGGAACTGAACGATCCGGCTGCAGAAAGCGGCAAAGAAGAAACGGCTTCAGACGGCGTCCAGGAAAAGCCGGACGGCCAGGATGCAGCCGGCCCTTCCGAAGAGCAAAAAACTGAATAAATAATAATAGAAAGAGTCAGCCAAATGCAGAAAATGCATGAGCCTGGCTCTTTTTAATGTGAAAGCAGGGCTAAAGCACGGATTGCGAATACTTTCTGTTATAGGCATAAGCGCTAAGAAGACGTTAAAAAACGCTGTTTGGCAGGTGAAAAGCCGTTTTCTGTCGTGTGAAACACCTTCAAAAACAGGCAACGGATGTTTCAAATGAAACATTATGAAAATAAAATGAAAAAAATGATGTTAATGCGGTGTTAACAAACGTTTCACGGGTCAAAAAATGTAGTAAATATGCACAAAAAGAAAAACATTATTTTGTAAATAAAGCACAAACTAAAATGCCCCTTTGGTTTGGCACAAACCTTGCTTTTTAGAATTGCGTACAACAAAAGGAAGGAGGAGATTATTATGGACAAGAAACCAGTATTAGGTATTATCCTGGGAGACGCAGCCGGTGTGGGACCTGAAATCATAACAAAGCTGGCGGCGGAGAACTTCTACGACGAATACTGCTATCCGGTGATCCTTGGGGACGCCAGGGTATTCGAACGGGGAGCCAGGGTAAACGGTGTGAGTGTCAAGGCCCAGATCATCAGCGATATCGGGGAAGCGACCTGGAAAGACGGGATACCGATCCTGGACCAGAAAGACCTGGATCCGGA
>DWZA01000024.1 GCA_019118365.1 Candidatus Lachnoclostridium stercoravium
CGCAGAATTTATAAAGGCGCTGTCGCCATTGCCGGAAAAAGCCAACGCCCTGATCCTGGGAGCCACGGAGATCACCACTGGGATCCATCAGATCTCCCTGGTCACGGAAGGATCATCTATGAGGCTTTTTATTACGGCAGCAGCCGTATTCGGGGGAGTGTCGGGGATCTTTCAGACAAAAGGCGTTTTAGGGGCTTCGGAAAATGGGAAGAACGCAAAAAAAGCCGGATTATCCATCCGGCATTATGTAATCTGGAAACTGATCCACGCAGCGCTTTCCTGCATTACTCTTGGGGCGCTGTCTCTGCTTCTTCCTCAGCAGCTGGCTCCTCTTCCCTGACAATGGCGCCTGACAGCTCGTCCCGGTTGGAGGATACGATGTCATAGCTGGACTGAAGAGCGGAAATATAGGAGTTATAGCGGCTCTGCGCTTCGTCAATAGAGTGGTTGATGATCTTCTGCAAGGTTCCCAGCATATCATCGGTATATCTGACAGCAGCTTCACGCATATTTTCCGCTTCCGCGTATGCGCTGTCTACAATAGACTGAGCGTCTGCCTGAGCCTGTTCTACCACGGCATCCGCCTGGGCGTAAGCTCTCTGCATGATCTCGTGTTCGTTGACCAGGTCGTCGGTCTGTGCTCTGGCGCTTTCCAGCATGGAATCCGCCTGAGTACGGGCCTCTGCCAGCATAGAATCCGCCTGGGTGCGGGCATCGGAAAGGATCGCGTCCTGATTGCTGATGATCTTCTGATATTTCTTGATCTCGTCAGGAATACGCATACGGAGCTCCATGAGAAGCTCTTCGATCTCCTCTTTATTGACAATAATATCTGTGTTGGAAAATGCTTTCGGCTTGCAGCCGTCGATATATTCTTCGATCTCGCTGATCAACTGCTCAATTCTGCTCATACTGTAACTTTCTCCTTATATTTATATTTAAAAGCGGCCGTTTTATCTGACTTTCCTGGCCGCTGCGATCATGCGGTAAAAATCTGGTAACTCATACTCTAACATCTTAGCACGTTCTTTCCCAGAAGACAACGGAGATTTCATGATTTTTTGAAAAAAACATGTTTATTTGTCTTATATTCCTTGACCCTGGTCATAGTAAGTCCCGGAATTTCATCTTCCTTAAACTCTGTATCCAGAGCCGCTTCTGTGATCAGGACCGTATCTTCATGGATCAGATCGGAGAAAGCCAGGAAACGCAGGGCTTCTGATTCCAGCCCTTTGTGATATGGCGGATCCATAAAAATAATATCAAAGCGCTTTCCTTTTCCCTCCAGACGTTTAAGAGCCGTAAGCACGTCGCAGGCCATAACAAGGGCCTTATCTTCCAGCTTTGTGGTCTTTAAATTTTCACGGATGCACGAAACGGCTTTCGGGTTATTTTCCACCAGTACGGCTTCCCTGGCGCCGCGGCTTAAAGCCTCGATACCGATGGCGCCGCTGCCGGAAAAGAGATCCAGGAATACGCAGCCTGGAATATCGTTCTGCAGCATATTAAAAAGCGTTTCTTTGATACGGTCTGTCGTGGGCCTGGTATCCAGCCCGTCTATAGTCTTTAAAAGCAGCCTTCTGGCGCTGCCGGCGATCACTCTCATAGTCAGTTCTCCTTTTTTAGCACTTCACTTTTTTTAATGTATTGTACTATGAACCTGAAAGATATACAATGAAAATCTCTGTTCCCGGCTGGAGATACGGCGATCTGTGCGGCTTTTGTACATTTTCCGCTTTCTGGCAGTTTTCGAAAAACCTTCTAGTGTATTATTTTTTGTATCACACATAATAGGAGTGTACCAAGAAAATCAGCCGGGCGGCAAAAGCCGCTGCGGCGCCACAAAAACAAGGAGGCGTTATATTATGGCAAGTAAATCTTCTAACACAACAAATGTACCAGAGGCAAAGGAAGCTATGGACAGATTTAAGATGGAAGTAGCCAGCGAGCTTGGCGTTCCATTATCCAACGGCTACAACGGCAATCTGACATCTGCTCAGAACGGTTCCGTCGGCGGGTATATGGTGAAGAAGATGATCGAAGCCCAGGAACGTCAGATGGCGGGCAAATAACAGAGCCGCCAGAATTTAAGGATCTTCCAGACGGAACAGCTGTCTGTCAGCCATAATAAGTATTTCCCCTGTACGATAAAAGACAGACGGCCAGACGAACTCTTATAGGATCCTGAAAAAAGGACCGCTGCAGTATGGAACCGGCTTCAGCCTAAAAGCTGAGCCCCGTACTGTAGCGGTCCTTGGCATGAAAAGCAAACACAGCGGTCGGCGCGGCAAAAGCTGTCTGCTCTTACAGATTTAATTTTTCATAGCTTCTTTCCAGATAGCTGTCCAGGCGTTTCCTCAGTTCTTCATGGTCTTCTTTTGCCAGTCCGGGATCGTCTGCCAGAAGGCGGTTTACCTCTTCGGAAGCTGTTTTCAAGACGGAGGCGTCTGTAAAAATATCAGCCAGCCGAAATTCCATATCCCCGCTCTGGCGGAGGCCGAAGATATCTCCCGGACCCCGCAGCTTCAGATCCTCTGAAGCAATGTAGAAACCGTCGTTGGAACGGTTTAAAATGTCCAGGCGCTTGCTGGTGCCCTCTTCATCCCCGCAGTTTACCATGATGCAGTAGGATTGGTATTTTCCGCGGCCGACCCGGCCTCTCAGCTGGTGAAGCTGCGCCAGCCCGAACCGCTCCGCGTTTTCGATCATCATGACCGTAGCGTTAGGCACGTTGACGCCTACTTCGATGACAGTGGTGGATACAAGGACCTGGATCTCATTGGCTGCAAACCGTTCCATGACCGCATTTTTTTCTTTCCCTTTCATCTTTCCATGAAGGTATTCTACACATATGGAAGGCGGCAGCTGAGACTTTAGCATCCTGGTATAATCCAGCACGTCCTCTGCTTCGATCATCTCGCTTTTTTCTACCATCGGACAGATCACGTATGCCTGACGGCCTTCGGCCACCTGTTTTGCAATAAAATCATAAGCCTTTTTCCGGTAGGATGTGTTCACGACGCAGTTTTTAACAGGCAGGCGGCTGGCAGGAAGCTGATCGATCACGGATATATCCAGATCGCCGTAAATAATGATGGCCAGCGTTCTGGGGATAGGCGTGGCGCTCATGACAAGAACATGGGGCTCCTCCCCTTTGCTGCCAAGAGCCTCCCGCTGCCCGACGCCAAAACGATGCTGCTCGTCTGTGATCACAAGAGCCAGCTTGTCGTAAACCACTTTTTCCTGGATCAGGGCGTGGGTGCCGATGATGATGTCCGCTTCATGGGAGGCGATCTGCTCGTAGACAGTCCGCTTTTCCTTTGCCGTCATGGAGCCGGTAACAAGAACGACTTTCTTTTTTATTCCATAAGTTTCAAAAAGCTCTGTAACCGACTGAAAATGCTGCTTGGCAAGAACTTCCGTGGGCGCCATCAAAGCGCCCTGGAATCCGTTGCAGGCGGCCTGTAAAAGAGCCAGGACGGCAAGGATCGTTTTCCCGGAACCTACGTCTCCCTGGACCAGACGGTTCATGATCAGACCGCTGGAAAGGTCGCTGTAGATCTCCTGCAGGGCCCGCTCCTGCGCCTCTGTCAGAGAATAAGGGAGCTTCTTTTTCAACTCTTCTGCCTCTTCCTGGATCTTCATGACAAAACGGCTCTTTTTATCTTCTCTTTTTTCCTTCAGACGCCGGACGGCCAGGAGAAAAAGGAAAAATTCATCAAAGACCATCCGCTTTCTGGCAAAGAGGAACTCCTGCCGGTCCGAAGGAAAATGGATATGTTCAAGGGCGAAATTGTATTCGGCCAACTCCTGGCGGATGCGGATATCGGAAGGGAGATACTCCCTTACCATCGGTCTGGATTTTAAAGCCTGTGAAACTGCGCGGACAATGGCCTTGTTTCCCAGGCCTTTCGTCTGTCCGTAGACCGGCTGCATGGATCCTTCTACCGCCTGATAGCTTTCCAGGGAAAACATCTCCGGCTGTTCCATAGTAAGCCTTCCGTTTTTTTTCACTACCCGCCCGCGGAATACAAAACGGCTTCCGCTTTTTAAGCTGGAAGCCAGAAACGGCATATTGTACCAGGTAAGCTGGAGCTTATCCTGGCCGTCAAACAGAAAGGCAAGGGTGACCTGGATATGGGAAAAACGGCGTACCTCGCCGTTTTTCATAAGAACGCCCTCGACCGCAGCCAGGGTATCCGGTTTCAGTTCCCTTACCTTTACCGGTTTTTCAAAAATATCATAGGTCCTGGGGTAGTATTCCAGCAGCTCGTCTACGGTATGGATACCAAGCCGTTCAAAAAGCCTGCCGGTCTTTTCCCCGATCCCTTTTAACGATGTGATCGGTTCCTGAGACATGCTCATCACTCCACAGATATAATGTAATAATAGACGGGCTGACCGCCGTCATGGAGCTCGATCTCGCAGTGAGGAAAGGCTTCTCTGGCCTGCTCCAGCAGGCTTTCGCCGTCTTCACGGCTCACATCTTCTCCGAAATAGATCGTGATCAGTTCCGAGTCGCCGTCTACCATATTTTTCAATCCTTCTATGGCGACGGATCCGATACTTTTTCCTACCGCCAGGATCCCGGTATCTCCAATAGCCATGATATCGCCTTCGCTGATCTCGGTGTCTCCCACGGTGGTATTGCGTACCGCGTATGTGATCTGGGCGGTCTTTACCCGGTTCATCTCTTCCGTCATATTGGCCACATTCTCTTCCAGAGGCAGATCCGGCAGATAATTGATGATGGCGGTGATCCCCTGAGGCACCGTCTTAGATGGTATAACGACGATATCCTTGTCTTTGCACAGTTTTTTTGCCTGCTCTGCGGCAAGGATGATATTTTTATTATTGGGGAAGACAAAAACAGTATCCGCATTTACTGTCGCTACTGCGTTTAAAATATCTTCGGTGCTGGGATTCATCGTCTGTCCGCCTTCGATCAGACAGTCGGCCCCGATCCCGCAAAAGATCTCTCCCAGCCCGGCGCCCATGGAAACAGCGGCAAATCCCGCGGCTTTGCGCGGTTCTTCCTGAGCTTTCACCTGGGCCGCGGCTTCCTTTGCGGCTTCTGCTTCCCTGGCCGCCCTTACCTGGGCTTCTTTTACCAGTTTTTCCTCATGTTCTTCCCGCATATTGTCCACTTTCATCCTGGAAAGGGAACCATAAGTAAGAGCTTTTTCAAAAGCAAGTCCAGGATGGTCCGTGTGCACGTGTACCTTCACCAGATCTTCGTCAGAAACTACAACGATGGAGTCCCCGATGGATTCCAGATAGGATTTCAGCTCCTGCTCTTTTGCTCCGTCAAAAGGCTTTTCCAGATTGATGATAAATTCCGTGCAGTAGCCGTACCGGATCTCAAATCCCTGTTCTTCAGCAGGAATTTCTTCCTGGGCAAAAGCAGGGCGTACAGGGGCGATAAAGCGGCTGGCATCTTCTCTGCCTAAAAGGCCGTCCCTGGCTCCCTTTACCACTTCCATAAGTCCCTGGCCGCCGGAATCCACGACGCCGGCCTGCTTTAGTACCGGAAGCATCTCAGGCGTCTGGCTCAGCACATAATCGCCATGTTCGATCACCCTATCCGCAAATTCTACGATATCCTCGGTCTGGGACACCATCTCCACTGCCTTATCCGCCATCCCTTTGGCTACTGTAAGGATCGTTCCTTCCTTTGGCTTCATCACCGCCTTATATGCGGTTTCCGCAGCGCGCACAAACGCATTGGCCAGGCTGGTAGTCGTGATCTCCTCTTCATTTCGTATCTCTTTTGTAAATCCACGGAAAAGCTGGGAAAGGATGACGCCGGAATTTCCCCTTGCTCCCCGTAAAGAACCAGATGCAATGGCCTTGGCAAGCTGTTCCATGGTCGGGTCTTCAAGCTCCGCCACTTCTTTCGCCGCTGCCATGATCGTGAGGGACATATTAGTTCCCGTATCCCCGTCCGGGACAGGGAAAACGTTCAGCTCATTGATCCACTCTTTTTTTGTCTCCAGCTCTTTTGCCGCGGCTAAAAACGCTTTCTGAGCCATCTTTGCATCGATCGACTTGATACCCACAGGTATTTCCTCCTTAATCTATGACTTTTACACCTTCTACAAAGATGTTGATCCTGCTTACCTCCATGCCGGTAAAGGCTTCCACCTTATACTTTACCGTCTCGGTCAGATTGTCAGATACGGCGGAAATACTGACGCCATAAGCCACGATCACATGGAAATCAATGGCGATCCGATTCTCCTCAATGGTTACGTTGATCCCGCGGGTGAGGCTGTCCCGCTTTAAGAGCTTTACCAGCCCGTCCTTCATGCTGACGGCCGCCATGCCGACGATCCCGAAACATTCTACGGCCACTGTGCCGGCATACAGAGCGATCACGTCTTTGTCCACCTGTATCTCACCGAATTGATTGTTCAAACGACCTTTCATAAACGCACCTCCCAAAAACTGTGTATATTATACATGATATTCAGTCAAGTGTACAGGGGCAAGGAAAAAAAGAGACAAAAAGAAAACTATTTTTTAATTTCTGCTTGCAAATTAGAGAAACTTCTGTTATCATACAATATGTTGTGGATTCTAAAACGCAGGAGTCCAAGTAGGGTTTAAGGAGGTGCAAATCATGGCTAAATGTGCAATTTGTGAAAAGGCTGCTCACTTCGGCAACAACGTAAGCCATTCCCATAGAAGAAGCAACAGAATGTGGAAAGCAAACGTAAAGTCTGTTAAGGTTAAAGTTAATGGCGGCACTAAGAAGATGTATGTATGTACTTCTTGCTTACGTTCCGGTCTTGTTGAAAGAGCATAAGAACATGCGGGGGTTCCCCGCAAAAGGATTTTAAAAGAGGTCATTCCCCTGTATCTGCGGCGCAGTTATAAGGGAATGGCCTCTTTTGAATATCAGCAGCAAAAAAGGTTGTATCCGATCACCAGGCAGGCGATGATAAAGATCAGTGTGGAAAACGTCTGCGGGATCAGCAAAAGGACCGTCATGCCGGCTCCAAAGCAAAACAGCATCAATCCGCATACTCTCTTCATCATCGTCCTCCGGTCCGGAAACTATGGTATATCCTATGCCCTGAGCCTGGGATATATGCAAGGAAGCAGCTATTTTGGATCCTCGCCGCTTTCCGCCGCTTTCTTTGCGGCCTCTACCGCTTCCTCGGATACGGCGCCCTGATTCTTTCCAGACATGATCTTATTGACAAAATCAGGGACCATATCCAGGACCTTTGTCATAGCGTCCTGATTTTTTATGCTCACTACCTTTGTTACCCCGTTCTGGATCACTAAAACGGCGCTTGGACTGATCTTGGCGCTCATGCCTCCGCCGCCGTTCTGTTTCGCGTTGCTTGCAAAGGAACCGGCCGCCATGCCGCAGCTTACATCCACAAAGGGGAGGATGATGGCATCGTCGATCTTTACCGCTTCTCCGACTACGGTTTTTGTGGTAACGAAATGATCCATTCCTTTAAACAGCGCTTCTACCGTTGAATCAAAATGATTGTCAGCCATATTGACTTCCTCCTTCTATAGGCCGCTTTCTCTTGTGCGGCGGTGTCTTGTTATCCGCGCAGCGCGAACAGTTTTTTTAATGCCTGGCGGAATGTCCTGCTGGCCATCAGCCTGCCTGCGATCATCAGCAGGGCAGCCAGGCGGATCCGCCCGGAGCATGCCAGCTCCCCTTCCAGGACCGGCTCTTCAAAGGAAGGGATCACCTGGAGGGAATCTTTATAAAACGGGCATAAAAGCCCTGCAAGAGCCATTGCCTGTCCTGTGGTATAAGGATCTTCAAAACCGATCCGAAGCTTTCCCCGCGCTTTCCGTGGAAAAATATGTTTGAACAGGGCCTTTGTCTGCCGGAAGACCAGGCGCAGAAGTTCCTGGTTCTCCTTATCAGAAATAAGTTCTTTGATCTTATCCGCCTTTTCTTCTATCCCGGTCCACAGCTTCCACAGCCGTTTGACGGCTTCCCGGAACCGCCTGACCATGGCGGCGATCCGTTTTAAGATCTTTTTCCACAGACTCCTCTTTTTCCTGCGTTTTCCCGGATCCTTTCGGAACTCTTTTTTTTGCTCTTCCTGGGAAACGCCTTCGCTTTTATACGGAAAATCTTCAGAAACATCTTCTTCAGAAGCAATGTGGACGTCTGGTTCTTTCTCATCCTCGCGGCGCTTTCCATCCTCCTGCCTGCTCTTCTGCTCTTCCTGTTCTTCCTCTTCCGGCGTTTCAGACCGCCTTCTAAGTGGGAAGCCGAAAATCCGTACGGAAACGTCCAGGCCGTCTTCATACGCCGCGTGGACAGAAAAAATGCCAAATAGCCAGGATACTCTGGCTTTTCCGCGAAGATCCGCGTACTTTTTCCCCTCGGCCCGGTACCGCACAGGTACGAATAAAAGAACAGCCAGCAGGATGAGGATCAGGCACAAAAGGATCAAAATGATCAAACCTGCAATTTTTAAGATCAGCAAAATGACGACCCTTCCTTGTTTTCTCTTGCTTTCAGGAATTCCCTGATATCCGGCTTTCCGATCTCCCGGTACATGTCAACGACGATCTTTCCCGCTACTTCTACCGCCTCGCTGTAATCCGCGGCAATGCCGACGATCAGGATATCGCTCTCCTTATAGTAAGGCAGAAGAAGGACATATGCGGGATAAATGTCAAGGACATTATTCCCATTTGAGGGAACAGTAATCACATAGCCGCTGATCTGCAGCTTCCGTTCCCGTACCTTCCTTATGATGGAATACCGTTTTTCTTTTGCTTTTTCACCTTCATATAACTTATGGTACCAGCGCATGATTCTATCTCCAGATACTAATTTACATCTTTTTCATCGCCGCTTATTTCCGGTATTGTTCGAGAATGGAACGGCGGAGCAGATCCAGAGCCCGCATCACGGACTGCTCCCGGATCTTATTCCTGTTCCCTTTAAAATGGTGCGCTTCCACTGTTATCTTATCGTTCAGATAACAGGCGATGTATACCAGGCCTACCGGCTTCTCGTCTGTGCCGCCGTCAGGACCGGCCAGGCCGGTAATAGCGATACAGACGTCGGAATCTGTGGCAAAAACTCCGCCCTTGGCCATTTCTTTTGCCGTTTGTTCGCTTACAGCGCCATATTTTTTCAATGTGGCCTTGTTTACGTCCAGAAGTTTCCGCTTGGCCTTATTGGAATATGTAATAAAGCCCTGCAGGAACACTTCGGAGACTCCCGGCACATTGACAAGACGGGCGGATAAAAGCCCGCCGGTGCAGGATTCCGCCGTGGTCAGCGTGAGATTGTGCTTCTTTAAAAGGGCTACCACCGCTTCTTCCAAAGTGATATCTTCTTTTGTAGCGTAAACTGCGTCGCCGAAGCGGTTTTTGATCTCTTTGATGACCGGCTTGATCATCTTTTTGGCAGCTTCTTTATCGGAAGCTCTTGCAGTCACTCTCAGGTGGACTTCCCCGGTCTTGGCATAGGTGGCGATAGTCGGATTTGTCTGCTTGTCGATCAGATCCAGCATCTTTGTCTCCACTTCGCTCTCGCCGATGCCGCAGACCTTTACCATCCGGGAAAGGATCGTCTCCGGCTGCAGCCCCTGCAGATAGGGATAGACCTTATCCATGAACATAGGATAAAGCTCGTCCGGAGGGCCTGGAAGAAGGATAACGGATTTGCCGAATTTCTCCATGATCAGTCCGGGAGCAGTGCCGTTGTCATTGTCCAGTATTTTTGCCCCGTCTGGCACAAGGGCCTGCTTCCAGTTGTTTTCCGGTATTTTCTTATAGCTGTTTTTCAGATATTCTTCGATCCGTTCTCTGGTATGCTTATCCTCTACCAGAGGGAAACCGAGAACCTCCGCGCAGACTTCTTTTGTAAGGTCGTCCTCTGTAGGGCCGAGGCCTCCGGTAAGGATCA
Organism: Candidatus Lachnoclostridium stercoravium; assembly: GCA_019118365.1. GTDB lineage: Bacteria > Bacillota > Clostridia > Lachnospirales > Lachnospiraceae > Lachnoclostridium_A > Lachnoclostridium_A stercoravium. The sequence continues at coordinate 9,908 of DWZA01000024.1, forward strand.
GGATATCCGAACGTTTCAGGGCGATGCGCACCGCATCGGAAAGCCGCTCGCGGTTATCTCCCACAACCGACTGATTGTAAATGGAAAGCCCCAGAACCGCGCATTTTTCCGCCAGGAACCTGGCGTTGGTATTGACGATATTGCCCAGCAGCAGCTCTGTGCCTACGGCGATCAGTTCCACTACCATGATCACATGCTCCCTTCTGTAAGTATTTTATGGTTTTTCGCGATATAGTCGACGAGCGATACGACAGTCAGGATAAGAGCGATCCAGATCATCGCCGTCGTCAACGGTGAAAGGGCGTCGATATCCAGGATCATCAGGATGACTGCGATCATCTGGAAGGTGGTCTTGAACTTGCCCCAGTAGCTTGCCGCGATCACGACTCCGTTATCGGAAGCCACAAGGCGGAAGCCGCTGATGATAAATTCACGGCTGATGATCACGATGACCATCCATGCCGGGATCTGTTCCAGCTCGATCAGACAGATCAGGGCGGAGCAGACAAGAAGCTTGTCCGCCAGCGGATCCATAAACTTCCCGAAATTCGTGACAAGGTTGTATTTCCTGGCGATCTTTCCGTCCAGCATATCCGTAAGGCTGGCGATGATGAAGATCGCAGCGGACAGGATGCGCATCCCGCCGCTGTCCCCGCCGTCCCATAAAAAGGCGGCTACGAAAAACGGTATCAGGATCACCCGCATGACTGTAAGTTTATTTGGCAGATTCATCATATACCTCCCCGATCAGATCGTATTCCAGAGCTCCGGTTACTTTTACCTTTACAAAACAGCCGGACAGAAGCTCCTCTTCGCTGTTGATAAAGATCAGCCCGTCTACGTTGGGTGCGTCCATATATGTCCGCCCTACGTAGACATTTTCTCCGTCTACTTTTCCCTCTACCATAGCTTCCATCACAGCGCCTACTTTGCTTTCGCATTTCTCGAAGGCGATCTCCTGCTGAAGCTCCATGATCTCGTCTCTCCTGGATTCACGGATCTCCTGAGGGATCTGATCCGGAAAAGAAGCGGCCGGAGTATCCTCTTCTGCGGAATAAGCGAATACGCCGAGACGGTCAAATTCCATCTCGTCTACGAAGGCCATCAGCTCCTCGTGGTCTTCATCCCTCTCTCCCGGAAATCCGGAGATCAGGGTGGTGCGCAGGGCAATGTCGGGGATCTCCTCTCTCAGCTTTCGGACAGTTTCCATCAGCTGGGCCTTTGTAGTGCGGCGCCCCATCCTCTTCAGGATGGTATCGTTAGCATGCTGGATCGGCATATCCAGATAGTGGCAGATCTTATCTTCTTCTTTGATCACCTGGATCAGCTCATCGGTGATCTCCTCCGGATAGCAGTACTGGATCCGGATCCACTGGATCCCAGGAATGGCGCAGAGCTTTTGCAGCAATTCCGGCAGCGCTTTTTTCCCGTACAGGTCTTTTCCGTATACGGTCGTCTCCTGGGCTACCAGGATCAGCTCTTTTACTCCGTTTTCAGCCAGTTCCGCTGCCTCTTTCACCAGCTGTTCCATGGGAACGCTGCGGTAGGAACCGCGAAGGCTGGGGATGATGCAGTAGGTGCAGCGTTTGTCGCAGCCCTCCGCGATCTTTAAGAAGGCGTAATAGCCGCCGGTGGTGACGATACGCTTTTCGCTCACTTCCGGAAGGGCGTTGATGTCGTGGAAACATTGGAGATGGTCTTCTCCGGAGAGGACTTTTCTGATCACAGAAGCGATCTCGTCATAGGTGGAAGTGCCGATCACAGCATCTACCTCAGGGATCTCGTCCAGGATCTCTTTTTTATACCTCTGGGCCATACAGCCGGCAACGATGAGCACTTTGCAGGGGCCGGTCTTTTTGTATTCAGCCATTTCCAGGATCGTATTGACGCTCTCTTCTTTTGCGTCATTGATGAAGCAGCATGTGTTGATCACAATGGCTTCCGCCTCTGTTTCATCATCGGTAAACGTGTGCCCGTCGGCTCTTAAAAGGCCAAGCATCTTTTCACTGTCTACAAGATTCTTGTCGCAGCCGAGGGAAACAAACAATATTTTCATAGGTAAAACTCCTTAAATCATAACGGTTCATCCTGCATGGAACTGTGAACCTTAAAAAGGCCATCTCTGTATGTTCAAAGACGGCCCGAAATCAGCGGTTGACATAGAGGAATGTCTCTGAATGTATCAGTCACTGATCAGCCTTCGCCGTTCTTATCCTCTATCTCGTCATCGCCTACGATCTTTACTTTTGATTTATACAGCTCTTCAATCGCTACAGATAAAGGCTTTTTGCCGCTCGCCGGGACCATAGGATCTTCTCCTGCTATCAGCTGGCGAGCCCTCTTGGCTGTGGCGATCACGATAGAATAACGGCTCTGTACCACCGGCTGCTCTCCTGGCTCTACGTCGCTGTTTACTACATTGATAAGATCTGCATAAGATGGATGTAACATATATGATCTTCCTTTCTGTTTCTGAATCTTTTTTAAAATCAGGGCTGCGGCAGGACTTTTCCTGTTACAGCTCTTTCAGCTGGGATCTCATCTGCTGGATGAGTTCCAGGTTCTGGCTTACTCTGCAGTGCTGCCCCTGGATCAGACAGTGCATCTGCTCCACGCAGGCGTCCAGGTCGTCGTTGATCAGGATATAGTCGTAGGCTTCGATACCTTCCGCTTCGTCTGCAGCGCGTTTCAGACGCGCGTCGATCACCTCTTCCGTCTCGGTCCCTCTGCCGGTCAGCCGGTTTTTTAGAGTAAGGGCGTTAGGCGGCATGACAAAAAGGAGAATGGCGTCAGGATACTGCTCTTTTACTTTCAGCGCTCCCTGGATCTCGATCTCAAGGATCACATCCTTGCCTTCCGCCATCTTTTGCTCCACATAATCCCTGGGCGTGCCGTAATAGTGGTTTACATAGCGAGCGTATTCGATCAGCTCATTGTTCCTGATCTTTTCTTCAAACGCTTCTTCTGTTAAGAAGAAATATTCTCTTCCATCCGCTTCTCCCTCCCGCGGAGATCTTGTGGTGGCGGAAATGGAAAGAGCGTAATTGTCGTAGTTCTGCAGAAGGGCCTTCATCAGCGTGCCCTTTCCTGCTCCGGAAAATCCGGATACGACAGCTAAGATTCCTTTATTCTTCATAGGTAGGTACTCCAATCTGAATGATCATTCGATATTCTGGATCTGCTCCCGGACTTTTTCCACTTCTGTCTTTAAAGCGATAGCCCTGTCGGAGATCTCCAGATCCGTGGATTTGGAAAGGGTGGTGTTGGCCTCCCGGTTCATCTCCTGGGCGATAAAATCCAGCTCTCTTCCTACTGTGCCTCCGGCAAGAAGCTTTGCCTTTGTGCTTTCGATATGGCTGCGCAGGCGCACCATCTCTTCATCCACACAGATCTTGTCTGCGTAAATGGTCACTTCCGCGGCGATCCGGTTCTCATCGATCGCTGCGCTTTCCAGATACTCCTTTACCTTCTCTTCCAGCTTCCTGCGGTATTCCCCAAGGATCACAGGCGCCCGCTCTTCAATGAAATCTACAAGGGAAAGCATATAGTCCAGCTTGGCGACTAAGTCGGCGCGAAGGTGCTCTCCTTCCCGGATCCTGGTATCTACAAAGCGTTTTGCCGCTTCTTCCACGGCCTGGGAAACTGCCTGCCACAGCTGTTCTTCATCTTCCGGGACCTCTTCCATGGTAAGGACCTCCGGGCATCTGGCCAGCAGGGAAACCTTCATATCGTTGGGGATCCCGAACTCCTGGGCCATCTGCTCAAAATACTTTACGTATTCCCCGGCAAGGCTGCTGTTATACTTCAGGCACATATTGCCCTCTGTATAGTCTTCGTAGGTGATGAATACATCTACCTTTCCTCTCTGGATATATTCCTTTAAAAGCGTTCGGATACCGGCTTCAAAATAGTTAAACTTCTTCGGCATCTTGATGCTTAAGTCCAGATATCTGTGATTGACGGCTTTCATCTCAACGGTGATCTTGTACGCATCCGTCACTACCTCATATCTGCCAAAGCCAGTCATGCTTTTTATCATCAGGCTGTCCTCTCTTTCTGACCGCGCAGGTTCCCCCTGCGCACACCTTGATTTATTATAAGTCATTGCGAAAGGCAAGTCAACCAGGAAAAAGCTTTTATAACACGTGTACACGTGCTATAATGTAACTGTTCAGGACGGCACATCTTCTTGTCCGGCTAAGGCCGGACAAGAAGCATTGGGATGTCCATACCCTAGAGGGCACGCTGCCCAATATGAAAACAGGGGCAAAGACATACTTATAAGCAAGCTTAACGTCTGTTTTGCCCCTGTTTTCCCGCCGTCGAAATACTTATGCATCAGGAGGCACAGACCAATGGCATTTGACGGAATTGTGATCGCAAATCTCACTTATGATATGAAAAAAGCCCTGGAAGGCGGAAAAGTGGCAAAGATCGCCCAGCCGGAAAAGGACGAGCTTCTTTTTACTATAAAGAACCAGAAAGAGACGTACCGTCTGCTGATCTCGGCAAGCGCCAGCCTGCCGCTGATCTATTTTACCGATACCAATAAGCAGGGGCCTTTAACCGCCCCTAACTTCTGCATGCTTTTAAGAAAGCATATCGGAAACGGGCGCATCGTTTCGGTTTCCCAGCCTGGGCTGGAACGGGTGATCCAGATCGAATTTGAACATCTGGACGATCTGGGAGATCTCTGCAGGAAGAAACTGATGGTGGAGATCATGGGAAAACACAGCAATATCATCTTCTGCCGGGAAGACGGGGTGATCTTAGACAGTATCAAACACGTGTCCGCTCAGGTAAGCTCAGTCAGGGAAGTCCTGCCGGGACGGGAGTATTTTATCCCGCAGACAACAGAAAAAGCGGATCCGCTCTCTGTCTGCGAGGAAGCGTTTAAAGACATCATGAAGGGCTGCCATGCGCCTCTCCAAAAGGCGATCTACCAGAAATTTACAGGCATCAGCCCGGTGATCGCCACGGAGCTTGTCCATCTGGCGTCCCTGGAAGGAGAGGTTCCGGCCAATGAGCTTTCGGATCTGGAGCTTACTCATTTATATCATACGTTTTCTCTTATGATGGAGGATGTGAAAAACGGCTGTTTCCATCCGAACATGATCCTTCAGAATGGCGAACCGGTAGAATTTTCTTCCCTTCCTCTCACCTGCTTTGAAGGAGGAGATTTTCAGTCCGTCCCCTATGACTCTGTAAGCGCGCTGCTGGAAGAATATTATGCTTCCAGGAATGCGATCACAAGGATCAAGCAGAAATCAGTCGATCTCAGAAAGATCGTACAGACCCTTCTGGAGAGAAATTATAAGAAATACGATCTGCAGCAGAAACAGCTGAAAGATACGGAAAAAAGGGACAAGTATAAGGTATATGGAGAGCTGATCAATACCTATGGATATGAGCTTTCCGGCGGAGAAAAAACGCTGAAATGCCTGAATTATTATACCAATGAAGAGATCTCCATCCCATTGGATCCCCAGCTTACCGCTATGGAAAACGCCCAGAAGCATTTTAATAAATACAATAAGCTGAAGCGCACCTATGAAGCGCTTTCGGAACAGATCCAGGAGACGGAGAAAGAGATCGAACATCTGGAGTCCATCAGCACTGCCCTGGATATTGCTTTAAAAGAGGACGATCTGGTACAGATCAAGGAAGAACTGATGGAATACGGCTACATCAAAAAGAGATCCTTTGGAAGCAAAAAACCAAAGATCACCAGCCGCCCCTTCCACTACGTCTCTTCCGACGGTTTCCATATCTATGTAGGGAAAAATAATTATCAGAATGAAGAAGTGACCTTTAAGATCGCCTCAGGAAACGACTGGTGGTTCCATGCCAAGGGGATCCCAGGTTCCCATGTGATCGTGAAAACAGACGGGAAAGAGCTGCCGGACAGGACCTTCGAGGAAGCGGGAAGCCTGGCGGCCTACTACTCCAAAGGAAGGAAAAACAGCAAAGTCGAGATCGACTATATCCAGAGAAAGTTTATTAAAAAGGTGACGGGAGGCGCGCCGGGATTTGTGATCTATCATACCAATTACTCTTTGATGGCCGCACCGGAATGTAAGCTGGAGGAAATTTAAAAACGCCCTATTTTCCGGCAAACACGGTGCGTTCCCTGTTTGACTCTGCCGTTTATTATGAGCCCAAAATCAAACTCATCCCTGACGGGATTCGGACAAAGATTTTGGGCTCAAACTATGCTCGTCAAACAGCGGAACGCTTACCGAATCGTTTGCCTGGAAAATAGGGCGTTTAGAAGCTGCCGCCTATATAAATTTTGCCTTTCATGTTAAACATGGCAGCGCCGGATATGTTTTTTGAATCAGCCAGAAACTGAGGAGCGTATATAGAAATCCAGGCTGTAAGCAAATGATTCGGCAAAATCGGAGCATAGCTTTGCGAGCATAGCGCAGGCGGAAGATCTCTGTCTGAACCCGAAGGGTGAGTTTTGATCTTCCGCCTGTAATAAGCGGCGCAGCAAAAGCTGCTCCGATTGCCGTATTTGCTTACAACCTGGATTTTATACTGTTTTATCTGTTTCTGGGGATGATCTCGATCCAGTACCCATCCGGATCGGTTATGAAATAAACGCCCATCTTTTCATTAACAAAGCATACGCAGCCCATTTCCTGGTGTTTCTTAAACAGCTCTTCGTACTCGTCCACATGAAAAGCAAGGTGAAATTCGCATTCTCCCAGATCGTAGGGCTTTGTCCGGTCTTTCAGCCATGTCAGCTCCAGGGTGAAGTCTGTATGGCCGTCTCCTAAAAAGACCAGTTTAAAAGAACCGTCTTCCGCATTCTTTTCGCGGACTGGCTCCAGCCCAAGAGCCTCCTTATAAAAGGCAAGGCTTTTTTCCAGATTTAATACGTTAAAATTAAAATGATTGAATGTGATCATGTTTTTCTCCTTATTCTGCGGTAAATGTTACCATCATACTCATGGGCGTTTCGCCCCGTGGTTCTTCTTCCGCGTCTTCCACATAGAAATTCATGGAGATCTCCAGCGGTACATAAGTTTCCATTGCCGGAGCCGGGAAGATGATCACCGGATGCTGGTCGGTCAGTTCATAGGTGGCAAGAATCTCTCCTTCGGAAGAGATGGTTACGGTTTCCCCGCCTTTTAAGTCTCTGGGGTAATAGCAGTCCATGCGGATCTCCCCGCTGGTGCCTGTAAATACGTCGACCCTGGCTTCCTGATCCATCCACCCATCTTCGTAATATCCGTAAATGGCTTTGAATTTTTCAATCTTCAAAAGCGGGGTAACGTCTACATAACGCTGCAGGACTTTATCTTCTTTTAGAACATAGATATTTTCCTTATCCGTGATCATGCCGGCCTCTTCCAGACTGTCGATGATCGTTACTTTTGGAGTCTGCTGGGACTCGTCGGTTCGGAACGGCTTCCAGAAGGTGTCGATGATGTAATCGTCCAGCTTGAAATGGTTGCCGATGATCTTGATCTCAGAGCCAAAGATAGCGTCGCCGTAAGTTCCGTAGGTTTCTTCGGCAAGGGAATTGGCCCGCAGCTGGGTAGGCCAGTAATAGAGGCCGCCATAATTGCTCCTGTAATACAGCTCTACAGGAACAAGAAGGAGAAAATATAAGATCATGCACAGGGAGCCGGCTATACGTACTCTCCTGCTTCCTTCCATATCCAGGATCTTATAAAGAAAGACCAGGAAGAACAAGGCCCCTGCATAAGTCACATAGATCCAGCGCATCTCTACCCGGATCGTGGAGCTGGCCGCGCCGATACACATGGCCAGGAAGGACAGGATCAGGACCGCCTTGGAAATATATTCTCTGGATCTTTTCTTTTTCCAGGAAACCTTTATCGCCAGGACTACGATCAGGGCCAGAGCCAGATCCATACAGGCCACGAGAAGCTTGATCTTTCTTGGAACGTTGACCCATTCTACGCCGCAGAGGTGACCGGGGCCCGCGTTGATCCCGAAAACGTAAAACACGTTGCTGAAAGCAAAATCCAGAGCCTGGGAAAAGGAAAATGTATCGGCCACATTAGTCCCGCCGGTACCAGCCGGCGCAAGGCTTCCCATGGTAAGAAAACGGATGGCGGAAATGACCGCCAGCGCGCCGATCGCCCATAGGATGAGAACGTATTCCCTTTTTCCAGCCGCCGTCCGCTTCATCACCGCCTGTTTTAAGATCACAGCCGTGATCATGGTCACAGTTAGCACCATAAACCGCTCGTGAGTCAGACAGGTAAAGATGTAAAGAACACAGGCGAGGATAAATTCCCGGTGTCCGTCTTCTTTTTCCATATACCGGTACAGAAGATAGAGGACAAAAAACGCCCCCCACAGCGCGACTGTCTCCATCAGGCCATACGCCTGGGAGATCTGATAATAGGAAAAATGGGAAAGCATATAGGCCAGCCCTGCAAACATTGCCACAAGGACGCGGCCGCTGATCACTCTGGCGCAGTGGAAAATGAAAAGCGCCACAAAAGCGTTTAAAACGATGTTCACAGCCACGGTCAGGTGGATGTTCGGACCTAAGAGCCATAATTCCAGATAACTTAAGACATTAAAAACCAGGCGGAACTTTGTCCCGCCTAAAGGGAAAATATATTCAGGCAGCGTCTCTCTGCCGTAACAGTACCACAGGTACAGATCGTCTCCACTGTAGCCGTCGGTCCGTATGCCTGCGTTGACAAAAAAGCCGAGGAGAAGGAATACCGCCAGAGCTAGCAGGTATTCCGTTCCAAGCAGCTGTCGTTCTTTTTTTTCCATGAAATGCTCCTTGAGGGATTACCGGATCTCTTTCATCCCGCCCATATATGGCTGGAGCACTTCCGGGATCTTTACGCTTCCGTCAGCCTGAAGGTTATTCTCCAGGAAGGCGATCAGCATCCTTGGCGGTGCGACTACGGTATTGTTTAAGGTGTGGGCAAAGTATTTTGTGCCGTCCGCGCCGTTTACACGGATCTTTAAGCGGCGGGCCTGAGCATCGCCTAAGTTGGAGCAGCTTCCTACTTCAAAATACTTCTTCTGTCTTGGGGACCATGCCTCGACGTCGATGGATTTAACCTTTAAGTCCGCTAAGTCGCCGGAGCAGCATTCCAGGGTACGTACCGGGATGTCCATGGAACGGAACAGATCCACAGTATTCTGCCACAGCCTGTCAAACCACATCGGGCTTTCTTCCGGCTTGCAGACAACGATCATCTCCTGCTTCTCAAACTGATGGATCCGGTAAACGCCGCGCTCTTCGATGCCGTGGGCGCCTTTTTCCTTCCTGAAGCATGGAGAATAGCTGGTCAGAGTCTGAGGAAGCTTTTCTTCCGGGATGATGGTGTCGATGAATTTTCCGATCATAGAATGTTCGCTGGTGCCGATCAGGTACAGATCTTCTCCCTCGATCTTATACATCATGGCGTCCATCTCAGCAAAGCTCATAACGCCTGTTACAACATTGCTGCGGATCATAAAAGGAGGCACGCAGTAGGTAAAGCCTCTGCCGATCATAAAGTCTCTTGCATAGGCTAAAACTGCAGAATGGAGCCTTGCGATATCTCCCATAAGATAGTAGAAGCCGTTGCCCGCTACTCTTCTGGCGCTGTCGAGATCGATGCCGTTAAAACGCTCCATGATCTCTGTATGGTAAGGGATCTCGAAATCCGGAACGACCGGCTCTCCATATTTCTGCACTTCCACGTTTTCGCTGTCGTCTTTTCCGATGGGGACGCTGGGATCGATGATATTCGGGATGACCATCAT
>DWZA01000025.1 GCA_019118365.1 Candidatus Lachnoclostridium stercoravium
CCGATGGGAATGATCTTCATCCGTTCCAAAGACGGCTTAAGCCACAACAAAGACGAGTACAGCAGCCCGGAAGACTGCGCGGCAGGAGCAGAGGTACTGTACCACACCCTGTTAAAACTGGCTTCTGAAGACTAATTACATAAAAGAAAGCAGCTGTCCAGAAGGCTGCTATATATCGATCCCGCAAAACTGGCTGCCAGCCTGTTTTGCCGGGTAGTATCCAGTGATAAGAAAATCCACCCCGCCCAAGCGGCAGGGTGGATTTTGTGCATCACGGACGCCGCCCTGAACTGTTATGTAAAATCAACGAAAAATCGTCGAATAAAAGCGCCTGTGAGAAAAGCTTTGCTTGAATGTGGACAAAAGGTGTGTTATAGTTGAAAAAACAACACATTATGACGGAATGTGTCGAATAAGGGGGGACGGTATGGACAAAAAGTACGACATTTTTATATCCTACCGGAGAGACGGGGGAGAATCTACAGCTAAGATCCTGCGGGACAAGCTGGAAGAGCTGGGATATCACGTGTTTTTCGATGTGGAATCCCTTCGCTCAGGAGATTTCAACACCCGTCTGTATTCTGTTATAGACGAATGCCAGGACTTTCTGATCGTTTTATCTCCCAACGCCTTAGACCGCTGCGTCAATGAAGACGACTGGGTCAGGCTGGAGATCGAACACGCGCTGAAAAAAGAGAAAAATATCGTACCGGTCATGTTAAGAGGATTTTTCTTCCCTTCAAAGCTCCCGGATTCCATTGAACCGCTCCGGTATAAGAACGGTCTGGAGTCCAATTACCAGTTCTTCGACGCATTTATTGAAAAACTGCAGACATTTCTGAAAGCGCGCCCGGCTGTTGGAAGGCGCGTCTTAAGGAAGAAAAGCGGGGCGCGGGCGGTTTTTCTCATAGCGCTTCTGGCTGCGGCAGGAGCCGGAGCCGCTGCTATCCAATATATGGGAAACCTGGGGGGAGGATACCCTGCGACGGAAAGCGAAAAAAATCTCACCCGAAATCTTGTATACTATGTACAACAGAATCTGCTGCAGATGGAGACTGCGGCTGAATACATGGATAACGCCTACCGGGCCTGTGAAACATATCTCCAGCATTTTGATACGGCGGACAGCGCCGCTCTGGAAGCGGAGCTGCAGAAAAACAGACGCCTTCTGCACCAGATCGATACAGATTCTGCGGCGATGAGCCGGGAACTGTCGGAAGAACTGACGGACTCCCCTTTCTCCGCTGCAGACGCAGCTGCCATGCACGACTATCTCGTCCAGTTCTGCCAGGATAATATCGACAATCTCTACTATATGGAATTTATAACAGACAGGGAGTCTTACATCGATCAGACTGTCCGGGAGGATGTTCTGGAGAATTACCAGGCGATCCTGTCAGAGGAGCTGAAGCTCATGGCCTATGGAGCGAACGGCCTGCTCCTTCCGGTTGAAAATGAAGAGGAGCTGGAGTATTTTAAATACGACTTCCTGCCGGAGCTTTACTATATCCCTTTCCAGGCCGGCGACTGGAAAGATGACGAAGCGGTGCTTGCCGGCATGGAAGACAGCAGCTTCAACGCGATCCAGAAAAGTCTGGAACGGGTGACAATGCAGGTCGGGGAACAGAATATGGATCTGATGAAGCAGAAGGCGGAGCTGGTAAATGAACTGATGGAGAGCGGACTTTCCCAGGAAGAGGCAGAACAGAAAGTAAACAGCCTGATGGGAAAGACAGATCTTGTTACGGAGCAGGAGGCCGAGCTGACGGAGGCTCAGAAGGAGCTGGAAGAAAGCCTGCAGGAAGCCAGGGGAAAATTTGCTCCCGCCGCCGCAGACGATGCGGATATCCTTTGGGGAAAGATGCTCCGTTTTATGAATCTGGGGCTGTATGACGACGCTGTAACATGCCTGGATATGTACAGGGAAAAAGTGCGGGGCGAAGACGAATATGCAGAAGAGTATACTGCAGCCGCTGCGCGGCTTATCCGCAATATCAGTCAGACAGGCATTGATTACGGAATGATCATTGTCGGTTACGAGCCGGGAGTAAGCAGTCACAGCCAGTATAAGATCGGAGATGTGATCATATCGGTGGAAGGGACCCCCTGCCACGATTATGAAGAATACAGCCAGATCATGGAAAGTATTCCAGACGGAGAGGACTTTTCAGTGACGGTCCTTCGGGCGAAAGAGGACGGAAGCGGACAGTTAGAGCAGATAACCCTGGATATTCCAGGAGACGGACCCAGAGTAGCTATGAGGGAAATGACGGAAAAAACCTATAATACACAGTGACTGTTAAAAATCACAGAAAACAGGGACAGAATATTTATTTCATATAATAAGAATATGAAATGAGGAATGGGTATGAAAAGGAAACGATGGGTAGAGCGGCATAAAGGCCTGCTGATCATGGGAGGAACGCTTCTGACGCTGGCGCTGGCAGTAACAGGCAGCTGCCAGTACTATATGCAGCCTCAGTACGCTGGAGAAGTGGTGTATGACAGGCTGTGGTCCACGATCCTCTACAGCGTGGTCAAACTGTATACATTTTCGCCGACAGTAAATATCGGGATCAGGACGCCTCTGTGCTATGAGATCGCCAGATGGGCGGCGCCGCTGTGCACGGCATACTGGCTGTTCAGAGCTTTGGAAGCCGTGCTCCGCCACAGGATCGAGCTGTTATCCAGACGCCTTGGAAAGCGCAGGCAGATAGCTGTATTTGGCTATAATGAAGAAAGCGCGGCGTTTCTTCAGAACCTGGCGGAAGAAAGTGAAAAGAACCGCCGGGATAAAAAAGAAGAATATTCCATAGCCCTGATCACAGAGCAGATGCCGGAACAGGAGCTGCAGCTTCAGCTGGAACGAAAGCATATCCTGGTGTATCAGGCGGATGTGATCCATGAGGGAAATACGGAAGAGGGGATCGCGTTTATCCGGAAATGCCTGGATAACTTCAGCGAGATCGTCCTGTTTTATGAAGATGGCGCCCTGAACTTCACTATTCTGAAAAATTTTATGGAATACGTGCGGCAGCATCCGGCCGCGGGAAAGAGAGCTGCCAGAAAGGGGCGGATCCATTGCGCCGTCCGCTGCGAGAAGAAGATACTGAAGCGTATGGTCGCGGATTATTACGATCATCAGGAAGGGGAGAAGCCTTTTGAGCTTACGTCTTTCAGCATGCCCGAAATGGCGGCCTGGGATCTGTTCGAGAAAATGCCTTTGTATACAAATAGTCTCACCTGGACAGGGGAGAAGATAAAGGGCCGTGAAGCGGCGGTGCAGGAAGTGATGGAGGCGATCCCCAACCCCCATCTTCTGATCGCAGGCTTTGGCCGCTGCGGCCAGGCGGTGTTTGAGGAAGCTCTCATCGCAGGGACCCTAAGCTTTTGTTCCAGAGCAGAGGGTTATGAGAGGCTGAGGATCACCATTGTGGATGAAAACTGCGCCAGGTGCAGACGGGTGATCGAGTCCAGATATCCCAGGATAGAAAAAATCTGCGATGTGGAATATATTGATGAAAATATCGAGAGCATAGGCGTGGACAGGCGGCTGCGCAGCCTTCCGCCGGTAACTTATATCGCCGTGTGCTTTTCCGACCAGACTGTCAGCGTCAGCGCCATGGAGAAGATGGCCGGTTTCCTGACAGCTCCCGGCAGCTGGAACTGGATCGCGGCAAAAGAGTCCGGCCCGGTTCCTATCGGCGTGCGGATGCGGTCAAGCGGCGCGGTCATAGGATACTGGATGGAAAGGAAGCGGGAGGCTTCCGCTTATACGATCCAGGCCTTTGGAACGGAAAAACAGATCCTGACCCATGAAAACGTGATCCGAAGCGCCATGGAAGAGCGGGCAAAAAATTTCAACGCCGCGTACGCAAAAATACAGCGGCAGATGGAAGCTTCCGGCGAAGAACCGGAGCTGACGAAGGAAGAACTGTGGGACGGCTTAAGTTTTGAAAAGAAAGAGTCGAACCGGGCGCAGGTTAAAAACGCTCCTTATATGCGGGAACTGCTTAAACTTCTTCCGCCGCTGCCAAAAAGAGAGGATGCTCTTAAAAACGGCCGGGATACGGATCAGTTCCTAGAGGAACTGGAGCGCGTTCCTGTCCTTGATCTTCTTGCGGCCCAGGAGCACCGCAGATGGTGTAATTTCCACTATGCTTCCGGCTATGCCGGCTATGATCCGGACAGGAGCAGGAAAGGAAAAATATCCAAAGTAGAAGAGAATGGGGAGGAATATTACGGAAAAGTACATTACTGTCTGATCGACGATTGGACGGCAATGAAAGAGGACCAGGAAGCACGAAAGACGATCATATATGATGTTTGCAGTATTTATGGATATACAATGTGCCGCGAAGAGGAAAACGTGCTATAATCAGATATGCGAAATGTTAAATCTGTGTAAAATCCGCTGAGCATGCTATCTTAAACGGCAATGAGCCGACGAGGCACAGAAAATTGGCCTGGGGGGGGTAATACCTGCCTTCTCCATGCGGAAAGAAGGGCATCAGGCAATGAAAAATGAAAGCGCGGTTCTGGAGTCTATTGCAGTTCAGAGAAGAAAACGGCGGCTGAAGGGAACGCATTCCAGAGACAGGCTGTCAGGACTGTTAAACAGCAGAGCGGCCAGAAAATATATATCGGCATATTTAAAAAAGATGGGACCGGATGACATAAGCGCCATGTTCCTGATCGATGTGGACGATTTCAGGCGGATCAATGGAGACTTTGGTTATCTGGCGGGAAATTATGCTCTTCAGCGGGCCGGAGAACTTCTGTCGGCTCTTTTCCGCGCGTCTGATATTGTATGCCGGCTGGGCGGCGACGAGTATCTTGTGTTTATGTCCGGGAATATTACAAAGGACGAGGTGTGGGAGAGAGCGGATAAGATCTGCCAGGAAGTGCAGTTTCCTATAGGATCTCAGCAGGAAGCCAGCGTGACGGTATCCGTCGGAGTATGTGCTGTTTTTGGAAAAGGCATGGATTTTGAAAAGGTGTATACTCATGCCGCCGCGGCGTTGGAAACTGCGCGGCAGAAAGGCGGCGGAAGCTTCTATGTGGTCGGGGAGGGGCGTATGAAGGCAAAATTACACCAGCCTGACGAATTCCCATGGAATCTGATACAGCCGGACTGCCTTTTAAAATATATGATCGGCGGACTCAGCATCCTGGAGGCGGGACAGGAGATCCGCGTGATATATGCAAACCAGGGGTTTTTTGATATGGCGGACAGCGGAGCCTCGTTTTCCCTTCCCTGCACCCTGAAGGAAGCGGGGATCCATCCGGATTATGAAGAAGAGTACGAGCAGCTGATCCGGACCAAAGCGGACAGCGGCGGAACTGCGGAGCATGTCCATCCTGTTTCCAGAACGGGAAAAGACTGGCGCTGGAGGCATGTAAAGCTGATCCCGCTGCATAGAACAAGAGGAAAGCATCCGGTATTATTAATGGAGCTTTCAACTGATATTTCCCAGCTTATGGAGTCAGAGCGCCGCTTGAACGAAAGCAACGAGAGACTCCGCACGGTGATTGGGCAGAAAACGTGCCTTGTGTGGGAAGTGGATATCAGGCAGAGATCATTCCATGTTTTTGACGTAGATACCCAGTCGTGCGCAGATCAGGAGTCCGGAGCAAAATTTCCGGATGCATTTCTTAAAGGAAAGATCGTACATGACGATTCAGCGGCTAATTTCAGAGAATTTGCTGAAGACATACTGAACGGAAAAACCGGCGGTACAGGCAATTTTATCATGTGGGATAAAAAGGATGGCTGTTACTGCTGGTTTCTTCTTTCTTACCGCATGATCTATGACCGGGACAAGACTCCGGTGAAGGCTATCGGCGTACAGGAAAGACTTCCGCTCCCTGGGACGGGATTTTACGGACGTCCTTTGCCGGAGATCCTGCGGCATCACCTGGTGGCGCGGCTGAAGGTGAACCTTACGAAGGATTCCATAGAAAATGTGTGGAAAGAGGGTATGGATCATACCTTATCCCTGAAAGGGAGAAAATATACGGAAACCATGGAAAAAGAACCGCTCCAGCTGTTTGTAAAGTCGGAGGAGACGGAGTTTACGGACCATTTCAAAAGGGATACTCTGTTAGCTGCTTTTGAAAAAGGAGAATGGTGGTTCAATATGGAGTACCGCCGGGTCGACAGCGGCGGGAATATCCGTTGGATGTCTGAGACAGTTAACCTGATCCAGGATGAGGAGACGAAAGACGTTTATATGTACGCCTGCTTTAACGACTCTCAGCAGCGCCATAACTGGGAAATGCTCCTGGGAGCGGATACGGCGATCGAAAAGGATGCGGTAAGCGGTCTTTACGATGCTCCGACGATGAAAAAACTGATAAATAAGCTGATCAGTACAGGAAAGGGAACCCAATGCGCCCTGGTGGTGATACAGATGGGCGGAAGCTTTGGCAGGATGGGAGAGGCCGGCCTTGATTACAGCCAGAAACGGAAACATTTCCTGGCCGTAGCCCTTTCTCTGGCTCTGGGGCCTGATTGCCTGGCAGGCCAGTACAGGGAAGATAAAGTGCTGGTATTTGTGCCGGATGCAGGTTCCAGGTCAGATATAAAAAGAAGATTTGACGATGCTTTTTCCTATATCCATACCTCTATGGACGGGATTGGAGGCATAGAGGGGATCCGTTTTATAGCGGGAGTCGTAACGTCCCGGATCGAGGAGGCGGATTATGGAGAATTGCTCATGAGGTCCAGCTACCTGTGCGAAGCCTGGGAAGATTCAGCTGAGGATACGGTAGCGTTCCTGGAAGGTGACGAGGACTGGAACTGGATACGGATGAAGATGGAAAACGAGCCGAAAGAGGGAGTCGCGCTCCAGCCAAAGGACCAGAAAGAACTGTCAAGGGACGAACAGTCCGCAGCGTTCCAGTGTATTACGGCTATGCTGGCTGCAGATTCCCTGAAAGACTCCATAGAAAATGCGCTCCGCTGTATGGGAAGCTATTATCAGGCCTCCCGTGTGTATATCCTGGATCTGTCAGAAGACAGAAAGACGGTCAATATGTCCTATGAATGGAACCGCCAGGGCAGACAGAGTATACGCCAGGTGATGGAAGAGATGGAGATCGGAAAGATCCCGCTCTTAGGGCGATGCATGAGGGAAGAAAAGCCAGTACTGATCGAAAATAAGACGCGGATCTTTAAACAGGACGGAAATCGGGAATCCTGGTTTTTCTGTGCGTATCCGTTAAAGAACGGGCAGGATATATCCGGATTTCTGTGTATAGAAAATCCCCAGAAGTATCGGGAAGATATTATGCTGCCGGAGGCAGTCCTCCCGTATATCATAAAAGAGAAGCAGCGTTTCCGGGCGTGGGCGCAGGAGAAGAAGGAGGAAGAATGCTTCCTGGATACCCTGCCAAATCTGCGGGCCTATATGGATGTGATCCATACGCTGGATTCTGATACATACAGCTCCATGGGAGCGCTGTCTGTGGATATCCCTAACTTTTCAGCGCTTAACAGTACGAGAGGATTTGATTATGGACAGAAATTGCTGGGCGATATTGCGGAGACGCTGAAAGAGATATTTGGAAAGACATTTATTTTCCGTACATGGGATGCGGAATTTGTGGTCCTCTATCCCAATACGATCCTGGAGGTGTTCATCGGACGGTGCACGCGTCTCAGAAACACGCTACAGCGCCGTTATCCGAAACAGCTGAGGATCGGATATACCTGGTCGGAAGGGCTGTTCTCCGCGAGAAACCTGGTAAAGGAAGCCCAGTCTATCATGCGCTGTGAAAACGTAAGGGAAGAAGAAGGAGACAGAGAGGCTTTCCTGGACAAAAAAGGTTTTGATATGGAGAAAACAGCGGCGGAAAGGAATTTCATCGCCTATTTCCAGCCAAAGATCAATATGAGGGACGGATCCTTAGTAGGCGCGGAAGCGCTTGTAAGAGGGATCGACGGGAACGGAAATATCATCCCGCCGGGACAGTTTATTGAAACGCTGGAAAAGAGCGGAGATATCCGTGAACTGGATCTTTATATGCTTGAATTTGTTCTGGAGCAGCTGAGCGAGTGGAAAGCCAAAGGGCTTCCAGCTGTAAAAGTATCGGTCAATCTTTCCCGGTACTCTTTGCTGAATCCGACGACCCTGGCTTCCATACTGGCGATCCAGAGCCATTATCCGGATATACCTCCGGACCAGATCGAGCTGGAGATCACGGAAACAGCCTGCGATATTGAGAAAACGACTCTTTCCGGCCTGATCGACAGCTTCCGGGAGTACGGCCTGGAATTTGAGCTGGATGATTTCGGTTCTCATTATGCCAATATGTCTATATTTACGAACATTAAATTCAAGATCATCAAGCTGGACAGAAGTCTGGTCAGCGATCTGCCGGGCAACGAGATGAGCCGGATGCTGGTAGAGGACATCGTGAAGATTTGCCACAGTTTCGGCATGCTCTGCGTAGCGGAAGGCGTGGAGACAAAGCAGCAGAAAGAGGCGCTGTTAAAGGCGGGCTGCTGCTACGGGCAGGGATTTTATTACTCCAGGCCCCTGCCGCCAGGAAAATTCGAAGAACAGTATCTGATACAGAAAGAAGAAGTTTAGTAGGAGGAACATTGGATGACAGAACAGAAAAACGAAGAAAGACCAGAGACTCCCTTTATAATCGGGATAGGAGCTTCCGCCGGAGGCCTGGAAGCGCTGCAGCAGTTTTTCCAGCATATGCCCAGCAACAGCGGGCTCTGCTTTGTTGTGGTGCAGCATCTGTCCCCGGATTATAAGAGCCTTATGGCGGATATCCTGGGAAAGCACACAGAGATGCAGGTGAAACAGGCGGAAAATGAGATGGCCATCAAGCCGGATACGGTATATCTGATACCGCCGAAAAATAATATGACGCTGAAAGACGGAAAACTGTTTCTGACGGAATTTGTTCACGGAATGCTGAACCATCCGATCGACGTATTTTTCACTTCCCTGGCGGAGGAGCAGAAGGAACGGGCGATCGCAGTCGTTATGTCAGGGACGGGCTCCGACGGAACCAGCGGCGTAAAGGCAGTAAAGGAACACGGCGGCCTTGTGATCATACAGAATCCGGAAACGGCGAAATTCGACGGTATGCCAAGGAGCGCTATCAACACCGGACTGGCGGATTTTATCCTGTCGCCGGACGAGATCGTAGACGAGATCCTGAATTTCACCAATTACCCTACGTTTATCAAGCCGCAGGAACGGGAAGGTTTTACTGACGACGAAACCTTCGCCCAGATCTATGCGATCTTAAAAAAGGTCAGCGGAATTGATTTTACCAATTATAAGCGGACCACGGTGCTGCGCCGGATCGAAAGGCGTATGGTGGTGACCCACAGTCCCAACCTTTTAGATTATGTCAAGCTGCTGTCTGGCGATATTGAAGAAGCCAATATACTGGTAAAAGAGATCCTGATCGGGGTGACAAATTTCTTCAGGGACGCGCCGTTCTTTGAAAAACTGAAATATAATGTTATTTATAATATCGTGGAGCGGGCGGGAGAAAAAGACCCTATCCGCGTATGGAGCGCAGGCTGTTCCACCGGCGAGGAAGCCTATTCCATCGCTATCCTGTTTAAAGAAGTGCTGGAGGAGCTGAACCTTCAGAGGGACATCAAGATCTTTGCTACAGATGTGGATACAAAAGCCATCGAGCAGGCAGGAAAAGGCGTATTTTCCGAAAATATCCTGGACGACGTATCTACAGAACGGCTGGCCAAGTATTTTACGAAAAAAAACGATCAGTATGTGATCTCAAAGGATATACGGAGGATGATCATATTTGCGCCTCATAATATGCTCTCTGATCCGCCTTTCGGCAAGCTGGACCTGATCAGCTGCCGCAATGTGATGATCTATTTCCAGCCAGTCCTGCAGAAGTCGCTGTTTGCGATCTTCCATTCGGCGCTGAAGAACGGTGGCTATCTCTTCCTTGGAAAGAGCGAGACGGCGGGAGAGTATTCCAATGTGTTCAAGGCAGTATGCAGCGCAGAAAAAATCTATATACACAAAGGAGAAGGAAAAGTGGACGAATTTACGCCTCCGGCTTTTAACATTCCGAATGTCCATGCCATCTCGCCGAAAACTATTAGCGTAAGAGACAGGGAATCCGGAGATTATACACTGGAAAGTACATATATACATTATCTTGAAAGCTTCCTTCCGGCTTCCGTAGTCCTCAACGAGTCCAATAACGTGATCCATTTCTTTGGAAATTACACGGATTACATGGCGATCGCTCCTGGAAAAGCGACGTTTAATTTCTTCAGCATGATCAACAAGGATCTAAGCCTGGTATCGTCCACCGCCCTGAACCGGTGCCGTTCCGAGCATACAGCGGTGACCTATACAGGCATCGTCGTGGATACTCCGTCAGGGCGCAGGAATGTAAACCTGACTGTCAGCCCGATCCTGGGCCGTGGAAAGGAAGACACCGGACTTACAGCCGTGCTTTTCCTGGAAGACCAAAACCCCAACGTAGAGGGTGTAACGGAGAAATACGATGTGGATACCACGGCGGCCAGACGTATCGCCGACCTGGAGCAGGAACTTCACGAATCGCAGAACGATCTGCGGTCTACGATCGGAGAGCTGGAGACAGTTAACGAAGAACTGCAGGCTGCCAACGAGGAACTCCTGACAGCCAACGAAGAGCTTCAGAGCTCTAACGAGGAGCTTCAGTCCGTAAATGAAGAGCTTTATACAGTCAATACGGAATATCAGCAGAAACTGGACGAACTGACCATGCTGACCAACGACCTGTCCAACTTCCTTTCTTCTACTATGATCGGGATCCTGTTTGTTGACAGCAACTTAAACATCCGTAAATTTACAGAGTATGTGGGAAGGGAGTTCCAGCTGATGGAACACGACGTAGGACGTTCCCTGCAGATCTTCGCTCACAGCTTCCCGGACGAGGATATCATCAGCGACGCCAAAGAGGTGCTGAAGGATCTGGCTCCGATCGACAGGGAAGTCACTGCGATGAACGGAAGGTATTATACTTTGCGTATCGCGCCGTATCGGACCACGGAAAACAGCATCCGCGGGCTGGTCATCACGATCATAGACAGCCTGGGGGTACACTGAGAAACTTACGCGGTCCAGTAATTGGTGACCATCTCCAGGAGGTCCTTCATGGGCTGATCCCTGATCCCAACGGTATGATCATTCTGCGGGACAGCCCAGGCCTGGGAGTAGACGTGAGGGAAGACGTAATAGAAAAATACAGGGTAAAGGCTTAAAATAAGGCTTAAAATAGAGGTTTTGCCTTGACACAGGCCCTGGAACGTGCTATTCTTATCCTTGGAATACTTTTTATGTTCATAGTGGGGACAGCCGGCACTCTGCTCCCCGGAATACACAAAAGCTGCCGCGAAGAAGATGGCAAAGATAGCGATCTTCTCTCGCGGCAGCTTATTTTTTTGTCAGTATCCCACATATTTTTCGCGGAAAGGAGGAGAATGGTAGAGAAAGTGCCTAAAAAAAGACGGACAAACCATTTTGTATGTGCAGTTTATACATTGAGAGATACCGTTAAAACGTCATGGACTACATTTTAGACAAAAACCATTGATTAATTCTAAAAAAAGTATAAACTGTAACTATGTTAAAAGAACTGGCCAGTTCAAAACAGAAACAAGAAAATGAGAAAAGGGGAAAGAAAATGGAAAAGAAAAAAGGATTACAGATATCCCTTACAACGCAGATCCTGATCGGAACTGTAGGCGGTATTGTTTTTGGTTCTGTTGTAGGACCGTGGGCTTCTAATCTGAAATTCATCGGTGATATTTTCATCCGTCTGATCCAGATGTCCGTAGTTCTGCTGGTTATGTCCGCAGTTGCCGGAGCGGTAGGCGGCGGCGACAACCAGGATGTAGGAAAAATGGGCTTCCACACATTTAAATGGATCATCCTGTTTACCATCATTGCTGCATGTCTCGGCGTAGCTCTTGCAATGGTAGTACAGCCAGGCGTAGGCATTCAGATCGCAAGTGCAGAAGAAGTTGCAAACGCAGAAGTAGTATCTGCTTCTCTTCAGGATACGATCCTGGGATTCTTCTCAACGAATATCGTTGGTTCTATGGCTGACAGCGCTATGGTTCCATGTATCGTATTTGCCCTGTTCTTCGGCGTTGCTATGGGCGCTTACACAAAGCAGAGCGGAAACAGCAATGTAGTAGATTTAGTAAAGGGATTCAACGCTGTTATCACAAACATCATCAAGAACGTTATGGTTATCGCTCCGATCGGTATCTTCTGTCTGTTAGCAGACGTAGCTGGTTCTACCGGTTTCGCAGTGCTGATCCCGATGGCTAAGTTCTTAGGCTGCCTCCTGATCGGCGACGCGATCCAGTTCCTGATCTATGGACCGATCACAGCAGTTCTCTGCAAGGTAAACATCGCAAAGATGCCAAAGAAGTTCGCAAAGATGTCCATGATGGCTGTTACAACAACATCTGGCGCTATCTGCCTTCCAACTAAGATGGAAGACGAAGTTGTTAAGTTTGGCGTAAGCCGTAAGGTAGCTGACTTTACAGGACCTATCACAATGTCCATGAACAGCTGCGGCGCTGCTCAGTGCTACGTGCTCGCTATCTTCTTTATGGCTCAGTCAACAGGTATTGAGATGACGACTTATCAGATGGGTATGGCGATCCTGCTGTCATGTCTGATGTGCCTTGGAACGATCAGTGTTCCTGGCGGTTCCGTTATCGTTTATACATTCCTTGCTTCTTCCTTAGGACTTCCGCTGGAGAGCATCGCTATCCTGATCGGTATCGACTGGTTCGCAGGAATGTTCAGAACTCTTATGAATGTAGACGTAGACGTTATGGTTGCTATGCTTGTAGCTTGCAAGCTTGGTGAATTTGACTACGATGTATATAATGATAAAAAGGTGGGCGTATATTAATGGTAAACAAAGACAGGCTTTTTAACAGACTTATGGAACTGGGCCAGATCGGAAACACCGAGGACGGCGTATACTGCATGGCTCTTTCACCGGAAGAGAACGAAGCGCACGCACAGGTTAAAAAGTACATGGAAGAAGCCGGCATGACCGTGCATATGGACGCAGCCGGAAACCTGGTAGGAAGAAAAGAGGGCACAGATCCTAACGCTTCCGTAGTTATGACAGGTTCCCACATCGATACCGTATACGGCGGCGGCATGTTCGACGGAAGACTCGGCGTCATCGGCGGCATTGAAGCCGTACAGGCCATGACCGAGGCAGGGATCCAGACAAAGCACCCGATCGAAGTGATCGCGTACCGCGACGAGGAAGG
>DWZA01000026.1 GCA_019118365.1 Candidatus Lachnoclostridium stercoravium
AAAGACGGGGTGATCGAAGACATCCTGGATAAAGAGACGTACGAAGGACTGAAGCAGCCGGAGTGGCAGGAGACAGACTTAGGCGACGTGACGATCATGCCCGGAATGTTCGAATGCCATGACCACCTGGCGTTAGACGCCCGTATCCCCGGCCATCTGGGAATGATGGAGAGGAGCGAATGCGAGCATACGATCCTTGCCTTAAACGGCTTAAGGGACGACCTGATGTCAGGCGTGACCACAGCCCGTTCCCTTGGAGACAGGAACTACATTGACGTGACCTTAAGGAACAAGATCCGCGAAGGAGCGGTAGTAGGCCCGGACCTGTTAGTATGCGGGATCGGTATGAAAGGGCGCCACGGCCATGGGTTCGTAGGGATGCCCCACTCCGGAGTAGAAGAGTTCCGCCGCACGAGCCGTGAGAACATGTTCCACGGGGTAGACGTGCTGAAGATCTTCGTAACCCCTGGAGGGATCGTAGGGGAAGGAGAGTACATCCCGTACTTCATCTCCTATGACGAGATCAAGACTGTAGTGGAAGAAGGCCATCAGTTAAATATCAAGACTGTAGCCCACTGTATCGGAGGCCCAGGCCTGGACCTTTGCGTAAAGGCAGGGGTGGACGTGCTGGAGCACGTATATAACATCACGGAAGACCAGGTAAAGCTGTTAGAGGACAGCGGCACATGGGTAGACTTAACGTCCGGTATCGTACTGGATCCGGAGAGGGAGCCGATGGTGCCGGCAGGCCACGCAGCGAACACGAGGAAACACAGAGAATACTCCAGGAAGTGCCTGGAGCGAGTGGTAAGGAGCGGAAAGATCCGCTATACCTTAGGAACGGACGCATATCACACGAAGCTGTATAAGGAACTTGGGTTTACGGTAGAGATGGGAGGAAGCCCCATGGATGCAGTAAAGGGAGTGACCGTAAGAGCAGCCGAGATGTGCGGAGTAGAGAAGACGAAGGGAAGCCTGGAAAAAGGCAAACAGGCGGACATCATCGCAGTAAAGGGAAATCCGTTAGAGGACGTATCCGTACTGAAAGATGTATACTTCGTAATGAAACATGGACAAGTTTATAAAAATGAAATCTAAGATTTCATTTAGCCTTCCTTTTGTTCCTGCGGAAGTCGGGACATGAGGACAGGTCCCCCTCATATCCTGGCGCCGGCGTTCCGTAAGGGATGCCGCCGCAGGGCGGCTGTCCGGCATACTCCTGCCGGCAGCTGCGTACAGGGAGCGTCGTCTTTGGACGGCGCTCCTTTTTTGATGCGAGAAGCCTGGCAAGCGGCCGCTGCGCCCTGTATGGGCGGACATTTGCCAGGCGCGACCAGAGCGTTTTGCAAAAACTTTATTGCGGATCCGGTCTGAGTCCGCTATAATAATGGCAGAGAAGTTTAAGTTTCAGAAAGGAAACGCAGCAGTTCCAGCTGCTGCAGGGGATCGATGATGGTTCAGGAAAACAATGGAATGGCCCAGGCTTCTATGATACTTGGCATCATCTCTATCGTAGGGGTATGCTGCTGCTATGGAGGACTGCTTTTTGGAAGTCTGGCGGTTATTTTTGCATTTTTATCAAAGACAGAAGATCAGATGGCGGACAGCGCCAGGATCGGCCTGATCACAGGGATCATAGGGATCGTATTGTCCCTGTTCGCAGTGCTCTTCCTCATAGGAGCATGGCTGGTCGGCATTTTAGCTTCTTTAGGAGGATGGTAATATGGAAAAGAAAACTTCTGCCCAGCTGAAGCAGGAAGCCAGGCTGGCGTTAAAGGGGAATTACGGATTCTGCGCCGGCTGCCTTGGAGTCATGGCGATCGCGATCCTGGCGTTTTCCGTACTTGCAAATGTAACGCTGGCAGCTGCTTTGACATTTATGGGGCTGAGCTGGGGATATTTTGGCGGCGCTGTCTCCTATGACTCGGCTTCTGCCGCGATCCAGAGAATGGGAGTCTCTATTTTCGCCTATGCCCTGTTCGCCATGGCGATATCCATAGTAGTTTCTGTCCTTCTTATGGGATACGTGAGAGCGTGCTTTCGCATCTGCAGGGGAGAAAGAGGGGATATAAAAGACCTGTTCTTCCCGTTTGGAAAACACATCGGGAAATTCATCGGCCTTGCCGGTATGTTTCAGATCATCCCGTTCCTTTTCGGGCTGGTGGCGGGATTTTCCCAGGCAGTATCCATGGTCACAGGGGACGTTTCCTGGTTTTTGATGGCGTTTTCCGCGATCATATGGTTCGTAGAGATCGTGGCTATCTTTTTTATGAGCCTGAATTACGGAATGGCTGCCTTTATTTTTATAGAAGATCCGGAAACTCCTTTTTTGCAGGCTCTGGCGGAAAGCCGGAGGATCATGAAGGGGAATCGATTGAGGGTGATCTGGCTGGGTCTTACATTTTTAGGAATGATATTTTTGGCGTACGCTTCCTGCGGGATCGGTTTCCTGTGGGTCACGCCATACATGGTCTGCACGAGTATATATTTTTATTTTGATATTACAAACGCCAGGGAAGTAGATAGAAAAGAGCCAGAAAACTGGACGTTTATGTGAGCAATTGCGTTTCCCATAAGGTTTCGCACGCCTCTGCAGAAAACAGAGCTGAACTTCAGCGGACGCTTTCTGCAGAGGCGTTTCTATTTGGGTAAAAACAGAAACGTCCGCATAAGATGCAGTAAAGGGCGGATCACGGGAACGGAGTGCAGCGGATGCGGGTTTCAGAGTTAAAGAAAAAAGAGATCATCAATATCAACGACTGCCGCAGGCTTGGATTTGCGGGAGATATCGAATTTGACTTAAAGACCGGCTGCGTGCTGGCGCTGATCGTGTCGGGTCCCGGCTGCTTCTGCGGCTTCCTTGGCCATGACAGAGAATACGTTATTCCTTACAAAGACATATGTCAGGTGGGGGAAGATATCATCCTGGTGGATGTAAAACGAAAAGATGTGGAGGAAAAATGCAAGGTTTAACTTGCTATAATGGCTCATCTGGAGTAAAATGATAAGATAGTGTTAACAAACTAACAAACAAAGGAGGACGTGGAAGTGAAATGCCCGTTTTGCAATGAATCAGATACGAAAGTAATTGATTCCAGGCCCGCGGACGACAACAGCTCGATCCGGCGGCGCAGACAGTGTGAATCCTGTGGGAAACGGTTCACGACCTATGAAAAACTGGAAACGATGCCTCTTATGGTGATAAAAAAGGACAATTCCAGAGAGGCCTATGACCGCTCCAAGATCGAAGCAGGGATACTTCATTCCTGTCATAAAAGACCGGTATCCACTCAGCAGATCAACGCGCTGGTGGACGAAGTGGAGAATGAGATCTTTAATATGGAAGAAAAAGAGGTCGCGACAGCTGCGATCGGCGAGATCGTGATGGATAAACTGAAAGCACTGGACGAAGTTGCCTATGTTCGTTTTGCCTCTGTATACCGCGAATTTAAAGATGTAAATACTTTTATGGAAGAGATAGGAAAGCTGCTGAAAAAGCAGGACTAGGACAGAGACAATGAAGATGTTTAAACAGTTTTATCCAAGTGAATACGCGGATTCCGCCTATGCGATATCGTATCAGTCCCTGAAAGAGGGAGGGGTCCGCGGCATCATTTTTGATATCGACAATACCTTGGTGCCCCACGGGGCGCCTGCGGACGACCGGGCGATCCGGCTGTTCGCAATGTTAAAAGAGATGAAGATCAGGACATGCCTGTTGTCTAACAACCGGGAGTCCAGAGTAAAAAGCTTTGCAAAGGCAGTGGGCTGCGGATATATCTGCGGCTGCGGGAAACCTTCCAGAAAAGGATACCGGAAAGCTATGGAGTGGATGGGTACGGACTGCAGTTCCACGATCTTTGTAGGGGACCAGCTTTTTACAGATATCTGGGGAGCAAACCGCACAGGGATCCGCAGTATCCTGGTAAAACCGATCCAGTCCAGGGAAGAGATCCAGATCGTTTTGAAAAGGATCCCGGAGCGGATCATGCTGTGGATCGGCGGCAAAGATAAAGAAAAGTGAGAGAGGGATGGATATGATAACAGGCACGACCAGAGTCTGCGGCATCATAGCAGATCCGGTGGAGCATTCCATGTCCCCGGTGATGCAGAATTTTTACGGAGAAGCCACAGGAAGGGACCTTGTCTATGTTCCGCTGAAAGTGGCGGAAGACCAGGTGGACGCGGCGGTGAAGGGCGCATATGCCATGAACTTCCTCGGTCTGAATGTGACGGTTCCTCATAAGCAAAGGGTGATCCCCTGTTTAAAAGAGATCGATAAAGCGGCGGAAGCGATCGGAGCGGTCAATACGCTGGTGAGAATCGAGGGCGGTTTCAAGGGATATAATACAGACGCCGCAGGTCTTTACCGCTCTATGGAGGAAAAGGGATTTCAGATCCAGGGGGCTTCTGCCATCTTGTTAGGCGCGGGCGGCGCGGCAAAGGCCGCCGCTTATGTGCTGATGGAGCACGGAGCAGAAAGTGTCCATATTTTCAACCGGAACGAAGACCGGGCCAGAGAACTGGCCGCTTATATGAACAGACTTGCGGGGCGGGAGATGTTTTATCCCGGAGGGCTTTCCAGCTGGAAAGAGCTTCCGGACAGACCGTATCTCTGCATCCAGTCTACCAGCGTGGGCATGTATCCTCATGGAGGAGACGTGCTGATCGGCGACCGGGAATTTTATAAAAAGATCGCGATGGCCATGGACGTGGTATATACGCCGGTGGAGACGCGGTTTATGAAGATGGTAAAAGAGGCGGGAGGACAGGCCTTTAACGGGCTGGACATGCTGATCTATCAGGGGATCATCGCCTATGAGCTCTGGAATCCTGGAGTGTCCATCGGGCCAGAAACGGTGGAAAAAGCCAGAGAAAAGATGCTGGCTCTGCTGGAGGGCAAGGCATGACGGGAAATATTATTTTCATAGGCTTTATGGGCGCCGGAAAGACGAGCGTTGGCCGGGCTGTTTCCAGACGGTTCCATATGGACTTTCTGGATACGGACGAATACATAGAGGAAAAGGCGGGAATGTCCGTTTCGGAGATATTCCGGACCGCCGGAGAAGATGGTTTTCGCAGGATGGAGACAGAAGCGCTGCAGGCTCTGGAGAAAGAGGCGGAAAACTGTGTGATCTCCGCCGGAGGCGGACTGCCTTTAAGAGAGGAAAACAGAGAGCTTTTGAAAAAGCTGGGGACGGTCATTTACCTGAAAGTGTCCCCGGAGACGGTGAAGGAACGGCTGAAAGGGGATACTACCAGGCCTCTCCTTGCAGGGCCGGATCCGGAGAAGAAGATCAGGGAGCTTTTAGAATACAGGGAGCCTCTTTATGAACAGGCTGCCCATTATATCGTGGATGTCAACGGCCGCGCGCCGGAAGCGATCGGAGAAGAAGCGGCCCAAAAGGCCGGGATCGGGATATGAGAAAGACAGAGATCTAGAAAACAAGTGGAGTGGGAAGATGAAGATATTAGTATTAAACGGACCGAATATCAATTTCGTGGGGATCCGGGAAAAGGGCATCTACGGGACAAAGGATTATGCCTGGCTGAAAAATATGCTGGAAGAAAAGGCGGCCAGGGAAGGACATGAGATCGAGGTTTTCCACAGCAATTACGAAGGCGGGATCATTGACAGGATCCAGCAGGCATACGGCGACGGGACAGAAGGGATCATCATCAATCCCGGAGCGTTTACCCATTACAGCATAGCGGTAAGGGATGCCCTCGCTTCAGTGGAGATCCCAAAGATCGAGGTTCACATTTCCAATGTCCATAAAAGGGAAGAGTTCCGCCACGTGTCTGTGACAGCGCCGGTATGCACCGGACAGATCGTCGGACTGGGGCTGGAAGGCTACGCGCTGGCCATGGATTACCTGACGTCGCAGGAGCCGTAGTCAGGAAGCTTTGGAACGTGACAGTTCAGCCGTGTATCTTCCCTCCAGCACAGAATGTGCTGGAGGGAAGCCTGGGATGTCATCCCTATGCCAGGATATATGTCAAATCGCTTTTACAAGCAAGCTTGTAACGCTCTTTACCATATATCCTGGCGCACGGCTGAACTGTTACGTTGGAACTGCTGTAAAAAAACAGTTGAAAAGACAGATGTTTTAGTATAGAATATAATAGATTGCTAGGAAAGATAAAACCATAAGAAAAACAAGGAGGAATATCATTTATGATATCAGCTGGTGATTTTAGGAACGGCCTGACAATTGAGATAGAAGGAAACGTTTATCAGATCATGGAGTTCCAGCATGTAAAGCCGGGTAAGGGAGCAGCGTTCGTAAGAACGAAGATCAAAAACGTGATCAGCGGCGGCGTAGTAGAGAGAACATTCCGTCCGACAGAGAAGTTCCCGGCGGCAAGGATCGACCGCGTAGATATGCAGTATCTCTACTCAGATGGAGATTTATTCCACTTTATGAATCAGGAAACTTACGATCAGATCGCATTAAACGCAGATACGATCGGCGATGCATTAAAGTTTGTAAAGGAAAACGAAGTATGTAAGGTATGTTCTTACAACGGCAATGTTTTCTCTGTAGAGCCTCCGTTATTTGTAGAACTGGAGATCACAGATACAGAGCCTGGATTCAAGGGAGACACGGCTACAGGCGCTTCCAAGCCGGCTATTGTAGAGACGGGCGCTCAGGTTATGGTTCCTCTGTTCGTAAATCAGGGAGATAAGATTAAGATCGATACACGTACAGGCGAATATTTATCCCGTGTATAAGCAGAATTGGAAATAGCGTCGGAGCCTTGCTCTGACGCTATTTTATTTCACAGGAAAGGAAATAAAAATATGAAAAAGATCCTAGATTTGATAGGAAAGGAATTAAAGACCGCGTTTGAGGCGGCCGGATATGATACCTCATATGCCAAGGCCGTATTGTCCAACCGTCCGGATCTTTGCGAATATCAGTGCAACGGCGCTATGGCCGCCGCGAAAGCTTACCATAAGAAACCCATCGATATCGCCCAGGATGTTGTGGCAAAGGCTGCGGACAGCCCTGTGTTTTCTGAGATCACAGCCGTTATGCCAGGCTTCATCAACATGAAGCTGGACGGTCAGTGGCTGGCTTCTTATATGAACGGAATGGCTTCCGCTGAAAAACTGGGGCTGGAAGAGCCGGAGAAGAAGGAAACCGTGATCGTAGACTATGGCGGAGCCAATGTTGCCAAGCCGCTCCACGTTGGACACCTGCGGGCGGCGATCATCGGAGAGAGCGTAAAGCGGATGGGACGTTTCCTGGGCCATCATGTGATCGGCGACGTCCATCTGGGAGACTGGGGCCTTCAGATGGGGCTTATTATCGAAGAACTGCGGGACAGGCAGCCGGAACTGCCGTATTTTGACGAGGGATTTCAGGGAGAATACCCTTCTGAGCCGCCGTTTACCATCAGCGAGCTGGAGGATATCTACCCCTGCGCCAGCGCGAAATCAAAAGTGGACGAAGCTTTCCGTGAAAGGGCGCAGACCGCTACCCTGAAGCTTCAGAACGGCTACGCGCCGTACCGGGCGATCTGGAATCATATCATGAACGTTTCCTTAGCCGACTTAAAGAAGAACTACGCGAACCTGAACGTCCATTTCGACCTGTGGAAAGGAGAAAGCGACGCTCAGCCGTATATCCCAGGGCTGATCCAGGATCTGATCGATAAAGGGCTGGCTTATGAGAGCCAGGGCGCTCTGGTAGTAGACATCGCGGAAGAAACGGATACAAAGGAACTTCCGCCCTGTATCGTGAGAAAATCCGACGGGGCCGCTCTGTACGCTACTTCCGACCTTGCTACTATCGTAGAAAGGGAACAGGATTTTAAACCGGATAAATACATTTATGTAGTAGATAAGAGGCAGGAGCTTCATTTCACCCAGGTATTCCGCGTGGCGAAAAAAGCCGGGATCGTAGATAAGGACAGAGATATGATCTTCCTTGGCTTCGGCACCATGAACGGAAAGGACGGAAAGCCCTTTAAGACCAGGGAAGGCGGAGTGATGCGTCTGGAAACACTGATCCGAGAGATCGACGATGCTGTGTTCGACCGTATTATGGAGAACCGGACGGTATCAGAGGAAGAGGCCAGAGAGACGGCGAAGATCGTAGGCCTGTCCGCGTTAAAGTACGGAGATCTTTCCAATCAGGCGTCCAAGGATTATGTGTTCGACATCGACCGTTTCATTTCCTTCGAAGGAAATACAGGACCTTATATCCTTTATACCATCGTCAGGATCAAATCAATTCTGGCAAAATACGGAGATCTGGGAGCAGATGCGCAGATCCTTCCGGCAGTGACGGAAGCGGAGAAGGCCCTTCAGCTGGAGATCGCCAAATACAACGAGGTCCTGGAAACAAGTTATGCGGAAACGGCGCCTCATAAGATCTGCCAGTATATCTACGACCTGTCCAACGCGTGCAACCGTTTTTACCATGATACCAAGATCCTTGCTGAGGAAAACGAAGAACAGAAAAAGAGCTGGCTGGCGCTGATCCGCCTTGCAAAAGACGTTTTGGAGACATGCATCGATCTTCTGGGATTCGAGGCGCCGGAAAGAATGTAACGAAAAAACAGACGGATTTCGGGAGGAGTCCATGGAAGTAATAGAGATAACCTCTAATACCTTTTGGAAAGGGGAGGTTGGAGTAAAGGGCCTGGTGGAAGACCAGGGAGAAGTGTATAAAGCTTCCCTGTATGTGAAAGGCGGTCAGGTATTCGACTATTCCTGTTCCTGCAGGGAAGGCAATTCTTATAAGGGTATGTGCAGACATTGTACTGCCCTTTTTGAAAAATGGAAAAGAGGATCGGAGGGCCAGCCGGGGAAACTGGTCTATACTTCCCAGGAAGTGCGCGCTATGGTGAGGGAATACACCAACCGGGAAGTTGCAAAGATCATTGTAGAGGGAGAAGAAGAAAAGGTCAGACTGGCTCCGCGGCTTCATTTCGGGCGGGATAAGCTTACGGTGGAATTTCGCGTGGGCCGGGAAAAGACATATCTGATCAAGGATCTGGCGGCATTTGTGTCGGCTGTGGAGAGCGGGAGTACAGTCTCCTATGGAAAGAATTTTTCCTTCCATCACAGCCTGCAGGCTTTTTCCGACGACAGCAGGCCTCTTCTGGAACTGGTGATCGAGCTGGTCAATACCTATAGGGCTTACTATGCCCGTTTCCAGAAAAGCCCGCAGCTGTCCCAGACGCCGCCGGCGCTGAAAGAGCTGCAGATCGGAAGGATCGAGATGGACCGCTTTTTTTCGATCCTGATGGGAAGAAAGATCGAGGCAGTAGACCGCAGCGGCGTATCCGGGAAGATTTCCATCGAAGATCAGAATCCGGCCTGTACGGTGCGGGTATCCAGGGCTGGAAGAGACGGGGTCCAGGTGGAGATTGACAGGAACCTTTCCTATATGGAAGGAGAAAAATACCTGTACCTGATGGATGGAACGCATATTTACCGCTGCGACGAGGAATACAGCGACGGAGTAAAGATCTTCGTCCAGGAGATGACAAAAAGCCAGGGCGGAAAGAACCAGATCCAGGTCAATGAAAGGGATCTGCCTCTGTTTTATGAACGTGTGCTGGAAAAGGTAGGCTGTTACTGGAAGATCGAGCAGGAAGGCGTGAAGCTGGAAGACTACCGGCCAAAGGAACTGAAAGCCCGGTTCGAATTTGACAGCGGCGGAAAGAATACGGTAACGATGAAGCCGGTCCTTTCCTATGGGGATTATTCCTTCCATCCGGTGGAGGACGAGAAGGTTCCCCGCACCGTCTGCCGCGATATACCGGGAGAATTCAGGATCAGCCAGCTGATCTCCAAATATTTCCGGTTTCAGGAAGATGAAAGCCACAATCTGGTGATCAAAGACGACGAAGAAGAGATATACCGCCTTCTGACCCACGGGATACCGGAATTTATGTCTCTGGGAGAAGTTTATGTTTCCGAGGGGCTGGAGCGCATGAAGGTGCTTCCGCCGCCGAAGATGGAGGTGGGGATCAAAAGCTCCGGGAACTGGCTGGAGCTTACGATCGACGCTCCGGGAATGACCCGGCAGGACCTGGTAAAGATCCTGGGAGAATACCAGCAGAAGAAAAAATATTACCGCCTGAAAAACGGAGAATTTCTTCAGCTGGAGGGAGGCGGCCTTCTTACGGTGGCCCGCCTGGTAGAAGGCCTGGCGGTTTCAAAAACAGACCTTCAGAAGGATCAGATCACCCTTCCACGCTACCGGGCTATTTATCTGGACAGCCTGTTAAAACACGACAGCAGTCTGTCTTTTTACCGGGATCAGATGTTTAAGGCTGTCGTAAGGAGCATGAAATCCGTCGAGGACAGCGATTACGAGATCCCGGAGGGGATCCGGTCTGTTCTCAGAGGATACCAGAAAGTAGGCTTTCGATGGCTGAAGACCCTGGATTCCTATGGCTTTGGGGGAATACTGGCAGACGACATGGGCCTTGGAAAGACGATCCAGGTGATCGCACTTTTGATGGACGAACAGGAACAGGGAGAGAAAAACGGCCGGGAAAAGGGAAAACCGTCCCTGATCGTGTGCCCGGCTTCCCTGATCTATAACTGGGAAAGCGAGATCAACCGTTTTGCCCCGAAACTGAGGGTATTGACAGTAACAGGAAATTCCGAAGAGAGGAAAGCTCTTTTGGACCAGATGGCAGGATACGACGTGGTGATCACATCCTACGATATCCTCCGCCGTGATATCCTGTTTTACGAAGGCCGCGAATTTTGCTTCCAGGTGATCGACGAAGCCCAGTATATAAAAAACGCAGGAACGCAGAACGCCAAAGCGGTAAAAGCCATAAAGGCCAGGACGCGCTTCGCCCTTACAGGAACGCCCATTGAAAACCGCTTAAGTGAACTGTGGAGCATTTTTGATTATCTGATGCCAGGATTCTTTTTCAGCTACCAGAAGTTTAAAAGGGAGTTTGAGGCGCCGATCGTACGGGATCAGGACAAAGAGGCTTTGGACCGGCTCCATAAGATGACAGGGCCGTTTGTGCTCCGCAGGCTGAAGACAGAAGTATTAAAAGAACTTCCGGAGAAGCTGGAAACCGTAGTCTATTCCCGTTTCGACCAGGAGCAGCAGAAGCTTTACGCCGCCAATGCTTCCCAGCTGAAGCAGCAGCTTGAGGAAGGCGGCGGAGCCGGAAAAGACAAGCTGCAGATCCTGGCAGGCCTTACAAGGCTTAGGCAGATCTGCTGCGATCCGTCCCTTTGCTACCAGAATTACAGAGGGGAGTCGGCAAAGCTGGAGACATGCATCGACCTGGTGAAAAACGGAGTGGAAGGCGGGCACAAGATCCTTCTGTTCTCCCAGTTCACTTCTATGCTGGAGATCATCGGAAAGAGACTCCGGAAGGAAGAGATCGATTATCATGTGCTCACCGGAGAAACGCCAAAAGAAGAACGGCTGAAGCTGGTAGAGTCTTTCCACAGGGACGATACGCCGGTCTTCCTGATCTCCTTAAAAGCAGGAGGAACAGGACTGAACCTTACTGCGGCGGATATCGTCATCCACTACGATCCGTGGTGGAACGTGGCGGCCCAGAACCAGGCCACAGACCGCGTGTACCGGATCGGCCAGGAACGGCAGGTATCCGTGTTCAAGCTGATCACAAAAAATACGATCGAGGAAAATATCCTTTCCCTTCAGGAATCAAAGAAGAATCTTGCGGAACAGATCATCACCCAGGGAACCGTTTCCCTGGCAAGCCTGACAACGGACGATATCCTGGAACTGTTAGGGGAATAAGGGATAAAATAAAGCTGCGCGGCGACAGCCGGACCGCATGATAAGGAGAAAAGATATGGATGATACGGTGAAATTAGTCGTATATGATATGGAAAACGCTCCTTCAGAAAAGGAAGGGCTTAGGGAATGGATCAAACGCCAGGAAGAAGGCCTGACGGCCTATGAGCAGGCTGGCGCGGCGGCGGCAGCGCCGGATCTTCAGGGATGGTTCCTGGAGATGATCCGGAATTTCCCCCCAAAGAGCGGGGAGCTTGCGCCGGATCAGGATAAAGTAGACAAAAGTCAGGAGCTGCGGCTTCATCTGACGGATTACCAGATCGGAAAAAATATGATCTGTGCTTCCCTCCGGCAGGAGGCAGGAAAGCAGGCGCAGGATGTGGCGGAAAAGCTGGCTATGGTATACGACGTAGGCTTTCTGCGGCTGGAGTAGAAAACGGCTTGCGGCGCTCCCTTTTCTATGATATGATACCAGAGGCCTGAAGGCGGATTCCCTGTAAAGACAGGAAAGGCAAAAGGGCCTTTATGCGTATGAAAAAGGGAGAGTAAGGAAATGGAACAGTACTTTATCGTATGTCCGTTATTATTTTTGGCAGGTCTGGTAGATTCCATCGGAGGAGGCGGAGGTCTGATCTCGCTTCCGGCATTTCTGATCGCAGGAGTGCCGCCGCATATGGCTCTGGCCACGAACAAGATGAGCTCTACTATGGGGACCGTTATCTCCACTTCCCGTTTTATAAAGAGCGGGTACGTGGATTTCAGGGCGGCCGCTCCGGCGGCTGTGGCTTCTGTGACAGGAGCTTTTCTGGGCGCAAAGCTTAGCCTCAGCGTGGATGAAGACATCATCCGCCATCTGATGATCGTGATCCTGCCGGTCGTCGCCTTTTATGTGATCAAAAATAAAAATATGGGCGACAATGAAAAAACAGGAAAGATCACAGCCAGGAAGAAGGTGATCCTTACGATCGCGATCGCTCTGGCGCTGGGACTTTACGACGGGTTTTACGGGCCGGGGACAGGCACGTTTCTTTTGCTCCTGCTGACCGGAGCGGCCAGGATGGACATGAGGAGCGCTTCCGGAGTTACAAAGGTTTTAAATCTTTCCTCCAATGTTTCGGCTCTTCTTACTTTTATCGCCAGCGGTATGGTCAACTACCGGCTGGGACTGATCTCCGGCCTTTTCTGCATCGCCGGCCATTATATCGGCTCCGGCATGGTCATGTCAGGCGGAAAAAAAGTGGTCCGTCCCATCATCATGGCGGTATTGGGGATCCTGTTTGTAAGAGTTGTTGGAGAAATGTTCTACATATAAGGAAAGGCGGTAATTCAAATGAAATGGAAGAAGTTCACATTGAGCACGACCACAGAGGCAGTGGACTATATCAGCAGCCTTTTTGACGAGATCGGTATCCAGGGAATGGAGATCGAGGACAATGTTCCGCTTACGGCTGCGGAGACGAAAGGCATGTTCATCGACATCCTGCCGGAGCTGCCTCCAGATGAAGGAAAGGCAAAAGTAAGTTTTTATCTGGAAGACCTTTCCGATGTAGAAGAGATCCTGGCAAAGATCCAGGACGGATTGGATGAGATCAGCTGCTTTGCAGATGTGGGAGAGCGGACGATCACTGTGTCCGAGACAGAGGATAAGGATTGGATCAATAACTGGAAGCAGTATTTTAAACCATTTACCGTTGACGATATCCTGATCAAGCCTACCTGGGAAGAGATCCCCCAGGAAGACCAGGACAAGCTTTTGATCCAGATCGATCCGGGCACTGCCTTTGGCACGGGCCAGCATGAGACGACCCAGCTGTGTATCCGCCAGCTGAAAAAATATGTTGCTCCCGGCTGCCAGGTGCTGGACGTGGGAACTGGAAGCGGGATCCTTGGGATCACTGCCCTGAAACTGGGAGCCGGATCTGTTTTCGGCACGGATCTTGATGAAAACGCGATCACAGCCGTCGGAGAAAACATGGAGTCCAACGATATCGACAGCCAGCATTTCCAGGTTGTCCAGGGAAATATCATAGATGAAAAAGACGTGCAGGATGCGGCGGGATATGAGCGTTATGACATCGCAGTGGCCAATATCCTGGCAGACGTGATCATCAGCCTTCAGAAAGAGATCCCGGTTCATATTAAAAAAGGCGGCATTTTTATCACTTCCGGTATCATCAATATGAAAGAGCAGGAAGTAAAAGAGGCGTTTGAACAAAATCCCGCTTTTGAAGTGCTGGAGATCCTGCATCAGGGAGACTGGGTCTGCGTGACGGCCAGAAAGAGATAAGAGATGTACCATTTTTTTGTAGAAGAAGAAAATCAGATCAGAGAAGGCAGTATCGTGATCACAGGGGAAGATGTGAACCATATCCGTAACGTCCTCCGCATGAAAGAAGGAGAGAAGATCCGCATAAGCGACGGCAGGAATAAGGACTATCTCTGCCAGATCGATGAGATCGGGAGAGATCAGGTGACGGCCAGGATCCTGGAAGCAGAGGAGGAAAGCCGCGAGCTGGGAGCGAAGATCTATCTGTTCCAGGGGCTGCCGAAAGGCGACAAGATGGAACTGATCATCCAGAAAGCGGTGGAACTGGGGGCATGGGAGATCATCCCCGTTACCACCCGGCGCACAGTGGTAAAGCTGGATCAGAAAAAGGCCGAGGCAAAACGGAAACGCTGGAACGCGATCTCTGAAAGCGCGGCGAAACAGTCCGGACGCACGGTCATTCCCCAGGTTGGAGAGATCGTCACATTTAAAGAAGCGATCGCCCGCGGGAAGAGTCTGGATAAAAGCCTGATCCCCTATGAGTGCGCGGACGATATGGCGGAGACGAGGGCGATCGTCGGACAGCTGAAAAAGGGCATGGATATCGGGATATTCATAGGCCCGGAAGGCGGTTTTGACAAAGAAGAGATACAGGAAGCCATGGATGCAGGCATCCGTCCCATCACTCTTGGGAAAAGGATCCTGAGAACGGAGACAGCCGGCCTTGCCGCTCTGTCGATCCTGATGTTTGCGCTGGAGGAAGGATAAGAGATGGAAGTATATTTTGATAATTCGGCAACAACGAGGGCTTTGGATGAAGTAGGAAGCCTTGTCCTCAAGATGATGACAGAAGAATATGGAAATCCTTCCGCCAGGCATATCATGGGCATGCGGGCGGAACAGGCAGTGAAAGAGGCGGCGGAGATTATCGCTGGGACGCTGAAGGTAAAGGAAAAGGAGATCCTGTTTACCTCCGGAGGTTCCGAGTCCAACAATATGGCTCTGGTAGGGACCGCCCTGGCCAACAGAAGGGCGGGAAACCATATCATTGCTTCCGCCATCGAACATCCCTCCATTTATAATACCTTAAGTTATCTGGAAGAACTGGGGTTTGAAGTAACCTATCTGAAGGTAGACGGACGGGGACATGTGGACATGGATATGTTAAAAAACGCTATCCGCCCGGAGACGATCCTGGTATCGGTCATGTATGTAAATAACGAAGTGGGCGCGGTGGAGCCGGTAGAGGAGATCGCCGCCATGGTCCATAAAGAAAACCCAAAGACGATCTTCCACGTGGACGCTATCCAGGCTTACGGGAAATTCCTGATCCGTCCCAAAAAGCAGGGGATCCAGCTCCTTTCCGCCAGCGGCCATAAATTCCACGGCCCAAAGGGCGTAGGCTTCCTCTATATTGACGAAAAAGTGAAGATAAAACCGCTGATCTACGGAGGCGGACAGCAGAGAAACCTGCGCTCCGGAACGGAAAATGTCCCTGGGATCGCCGGTATGGCGTTAGCCGCGAAAGAGGCATATGCAGATTTTGATAAGAAGATCGGCCATTTATATGAGCTGAAAGACTATATGCTGGACCGGATGAAAGAAATTCCGGGAACCTATGCCAACAGCTATAAGGGAGAACTGAGCGCGCCCCAGATCGTAAGCATGAGCTTTGAGGGAGTAAGGAGCGAGGTGCTCCTCCACGCGCTGGAAGACAAAGGGATCTATGTTTCCTCCGGTTCCGCCTGCTCCTCCAATCACCCGGATGTGAGCGGCACATTAAAGGGCATCGGAGTGCGGAAAGATCTTCTGGACGCTACTCTGCGCTTCAGTTTTGGAAGATTTAACACAAAAGAAGAGATCGACTATTGCATCGACGCGCTGAAGGAGCTGCTTCCAGTCCTTCGCCGCTATCAGAGAGGATGAAAAGGAAAATAACATGGTATACAGATCATTTTTAATAAAGTACGCGGAGATCGGAACAAAGGGAAAGAACCGGTATGTTTTTGAAGACGCCCTGATCAAACAGATCCGTTTCGCATTAAAAGAAGCAGACGGGAAATTCAAGGTGTGGAAGGAATCCGGACGGATCTATGTGGACGCGGAAGGCGAGTACGACTACGATGACGTGGTCGGCGCGTTAAAGAGAGTCTTCGGCATTGTATGGATCTGCCCGATGGTACAGATCGACAACAAAGACTATGAAAACCTGAAAAAAGAAGTAGTCGCTTATATGGACGAAGTCTATCCGGACAAGGCCATTACCTTTAAGGTAAACGCCAGAAGAGGGGATAAGCAGTATCCTCATATGTCTGAAGAGATCAACCGGGATCTGGGTGAAGTTATTCTAAATGCATTCCCTCAGATCCGTGTGGACGTGCACCAGCCGGACGTTATGCTCCATGTGGAGATCCGCCACAGGATCAATATCTATTCCCTGATGATTCCAGGGGCGGGAGGAATGCCCATCGGCACCAACGGAAAGGCCATGCTCCTTCTGTCCGGCGGCATCGACAGCCCGGTAGCCGGCTATATGATCGCGAAACGCGGAGTCGTTATTGAAGCGGTTTATTTCCACGCGCCGCCGTACACCAGCGAGCGGGCGAAGCAGAAGGTAGTGGATCTGGCAAAACTGGTGGCCAGGTATGCAGGCCCGATCCGGCTGCACATTGTAAATTTCACAGATATCCAGCTGTATATTTATGATAAATGCCCTCACGAAGAGCTGACGATCATCATGCGCCGCTATATGATGAAGATCGCGGAGCGGATCGCAAAGGATAACGGCTGTATCGGACTGATCACAGGCGAAAGTATCGGCCAGGTGGCTTCCCAGACCCTGCAGTCCCTTGCAGTGACCAACGAAGTATGCACCCTTCCGGTTTACCGCCCGCTGATCGGCTTTGACAAACAGGAGATCGTGGACGTATCTGAAAAGATCGATACCTACGAGACTTCCGTGCTGCCTTACGAAGACTGCTGCACCATCTTTGTAGCAAAACATCCGGTGACAAAGCCGAATATCAACGTGATCCGCAGATCAGAGACAAATCTGGCGGAAAAGATCGACGAGCTGATGGAAACTGCAGTGGAGACGGCGGAAACTGTGGTGTGCCAGTAAATTTCTGATATTTAAGGGCTGCGGGGGCTGCCCTTTTGGCGCTTCCCCTCATCGCTTCTTTGTTTGAACTTAGAGAAAACCTGAGGAAAGCTCAGGCCGGAAAAGCCAGTCCACATTTGCAGGGACCTTTGGAAATCCTTAGTTTCCAGGGAGCGGCATTATGGACAAAAATCCACTTGTCCGAGTCCGAAGGACGAGTTTGGATTTTTGTCCATGCCCTTTGCCGGTTCCTGGAAGCTTAGAATTTCCGGCTCCGAAACCGCAGATCCTCGCCCCTGGACTGAACTTACTTGCTGATTTTTTACAAAAAAAGAAGCGCTGAAAAGCGCTTCCGATATAAGGTCAATCTTCAAATTCGAGCCGGACGATTAGGCGATGATATATGGGGACAGAACGCTGAGGATCTCATCAACATTGTTCTCAGCATGGATATTTAAGTCGATCGGCTTGGAAAGATCCAGGCTGAAAATACCCATAATGGATTTTGCATCGATCACGTATCTTCCGGATACCAGATCAAAATCTGCGTCGAACTTAGTTAAATCATTTACGAAAGATTTAACTTTATCAATGGAATTTAAAGAAATGCGAACTGTTTTCATGTGAATAACCTCCTTATGTACGGTTTCGTTTTTGTGAACCGTCTTCATAAGTCAATACTATAAAAATATGACAGAAAAGTCAATAGAGAATTGGAGAAAATACAATGAGAAAAGCAGCCTTCCACAATTTGGGATGTAAGGTAAACTCCTACGAGACAGAGGCGATGGAACAGCTTTTGGAAGCTGCCGGCTATGAGATCGTACCCTTTGCTCCCGGAGCGGACGTCTATATCATCAATACCTGCTCGGTTACAAATATCGCGGATAAGAAATCGCGGCAGATGCTCCACCGGGCAAAAAAAATGGATCCGTCCGCCCTGGTGGTGGCGGTTGGCTGTTATGTCCAGGCGGCCGGCGAAGAACTGGCTGTCGATAAGGCGGTGGATATCGTTGTTGGAAATAACAGGAAAAAGGATCTGGTGCAGATCCTTGAGGAACATTTCAGGAAAAAAGAAGGGGTTCCGGATTCTTATGTGATCGATATCGCGGATACTCATGAATACGAAGAACTGCATATTGACAGGATCAGCGAGCATACCCGCGCGTTCATCAAGGTGCAGGACGGCTGCAATCAGTTCTGCAGCTACTGTATCATCCCGT
The DNA here is from genome assembly GCA_019118365.1 of Candidatus Lachnoclostridium stercoravium. Taxonomy (GTDB): domain Bacteria; phylum Bacillota; class Clostridia; order Lachnospirales; family Lachnospiraceae; genus Lachnoclostridium_A; species Lachnoclostridium_A stercoravium. The sequence goes on from DWZA01000026.1 coordinate 18,352, forward strand.
ATACCAGGGGAAGGATCCGTAGCCGCAGGCCGGAAGCAGTCCTGGAAGAAGTCAAAAATCTGGTGGCCAACGGATATAAGGAGATCGTCCTTACCGGGATCCATTTAAGCTCATACGGCAGGGATTTTCCGGAAGGCGAGTCTGTCAGCCTGCTGGATCTGATCCTGGCTGTAGAAAAAACAGAAGGGCTTTCCAGACTCCGCCTGGGATCCCTGGAACCGCGTATCGTGACCAGGGAATTTGCAGAGACGCTGGCGGGCCTGGAAAAGATATGCCCCCATTTCCACCTGTCTTTGCAGAGCGGCTGCGACGAGACGTTAAAACGCATGAACCGCCATTATACTACCCAGGAGTATCTGGAGGGCTGCCAGATCCTGCGGCAGGCGTTTAAAAATCCGGCGATCACCACCGACGTGATCGTGGGATTTCCGGGTGAGACCGACGAAGAGTTCGAGACTACGGAAAAATTCCTCCGCCAGGTAAATTTTTACGAAATGCACGTATTTAAGTACAGCAGGAGAAAAGGGACCCGCGCGGACCGCATGGAATGCCAGATCCCGGAGCAGATCAAGGCGGAGCGCAGCGACCGTCTCCTTACGCTGGAAAAAGATATGTCAAAATCCTACAGGGAAAGTTTCCTGGGAAAAAATCTGGAGATACTATTGGAAGACAGAGTCCTGGTGGATGGGAAAACCTATCTTACAGGCCATACAAAAGAGTACGTAAAAGCGGCCGTACCCTGCGATATTGGAAAAAAGGGCGGCTTTGTCACCGGAAAGGCGGAGAGATTTCTTACTGACGAGATCCTTCTTCTTACCGGCTGCTCTGCATGTTAAATTAGTAATAGTTCAGGACGGCAGATAGTTCTTGTTTTGTAACAGTTCAGCCGTGTATCTTCCCTCCAGCACAGAATGTGCTGGAGGGAAGCCCTGGATGTCATCCTTATACCAGGATATATGTTAAATCGCTTTTACAAGCAAGCTTGTAACGCTCTTTATCATATATCCTGGCGCACGGCTGAACTGTTACCCGATTTTCCCGCCGTCCTGGGCTGTTACAAAAATTTCTCTTTACGAATGGAAAATTTTGGTTTAGAATGATATAGAACAGTTAAAGGACGTGAGTAAGATGGGCGAAATTCGTGACACACAATATTTTCAGTCAGTTCAGGAAAATAAGATGGATGTAAGCCAGATCCTGGAACAGGTATATGTAGCGCTGACGGAGAAGGGATACAACCCTGTGAACCAGATCGTAGGCTACATCATGTCCGGGGATCCGACTTATATTACAAGCCATAAGAATGCAAGAAGCCTGATCATGAAGGCGGAACGTGACGAGATCTTGGAAGAGCTGATGGCTGTGTATATTGATACCAGACTGAAAAAGTAAGAGCAATGGATATGGAAGGCTGCCATTTCCTTTTCACAGTATCCGGCAGGAAGCGCCGCCAGCGCACACTTTCGGAACCGCGGAGATGGGAGCCTCTAATTTTGATGGAATCGACATTGGTGGTAATATGAGGATCATTGGTTTGGATTACGGCTCAAAAACGGTCGGAGTAGCAGTCAGCGATGAACTGGGCCTGACTGCCCAGGGCCTGGAGACGATCACACGGGAAGATGAGAATAAATTGCGCAAGACCCTTCGGAGGATCGAAGAGCTGGCTGCCGCATATCAGGCGGAAGCCATCGTGCTGGGACTTCCCAAGAATATGAACAATACCTCCGGAGAGCGGGTCCAGCGCTGCGAAGAATTTAAAGAGATGCTGGAAAGAAGGATCGGCATTCCCGTCCATTTCTGGGACGAACGTCTGACAACTGTAGCTGCAGAAAGGGTTCTGATGGAAAGCGGAGTCCGCAGGGAAAACAGAAAAGAAGTGATCGATAAAGTGGCGGCCGCCCTGATCCTTCAGGGGTATCTGGACTGGAAAAGCAACGGAGTGGAGAAAAAAGATGACTGATGAAAAAAAGATTACGATGACTGCCGACAGCGGCGAGTCAGTGGATTTTTATGTTCTGGAGGAAACCAGGATAGGCGGAACAGACTATCTTCTGGTAACGGATGAAATGGATGAGGAAGACGGAGAGTGCTATATTTTAAAGGACCTTTCCGGAGCAGAAGACGACCAGGCTGTTTATGAATTTGTAGAAAACGATGAGGAACTGGACTATTTATATCGGATATTTTCAGAGCTTCTGAACGATGCCGATGTTGAAATAGAAAAATAATACCATCGCTGTCATGCCGCCTGTCTGAATTGTGAAAAGGCTGTTTCCTTTGGGGACGGGTATACAGGAACAGCCGGAGAAGGCGTAAGAGACAGAACCGGTCATGAAGCGGCGGACCATAAAGTAAAATTGTACGGATACTGCAGAAAATGCAGTAAGAAAGGCGAAAGACGGAGAAAAAGAATTTGGAGGTATCAGATTGAAAAAACAGAAAACAGAAAATAACAATGCAAAGGTGAAGATCATCCCCCTTGGAGGGTTGGAACAGATCGGTATGAACATCACTGCGTTCGAGTACGAGGACAGTATCATCGTGGTGGACTGCGGCCTTGCGTTCCCAAGCGACGACATGCTGGGGATCGATCTTGTGATCCCGGACGTGACATATCTGAAGCAGAACATTAACAAGGTCAAGGGTTTTGTTATCACCCATGGCCATGAAGACCATATCGGCGCTCTTCCTTACATCCTTCAGCAGGTAAACGTGCCGGTATACGGAACCAAGCTTACGATCGGACTGATCAATAATAAACTGAAAGAACATAATCTTTTAAAAACCACAAGAAGGAAAGTCGTAAAGCACGGCCAGTCCATTAATCTGGGCTGCTTCCGGATCGAATTTATCAAGACGAATCACAGTATCGCCGATGCTTCCGCTCTGGCAATCTTTACGCCGGCGGGCATTATCCTTCACACCGGAGACTTTAAGATCGATTACACGCCTGTATTCGGCGAACCGGCGGATCTGCAGAGATTTGCAGAGCTTGGAAAGAAAGGCGTGCTGGCGCTGATGTGCGACAGTACCAACGCCATCCGCCCAGGCTTTACTATGTCTGAGAGGACCGTAGGAAAGACCTTTGATACGATCTTTAACGAGCACCAGGACAGAAGGATCATCATAGCCACTTTCGCGTCTAATGTGGACCGGGTGCAGCAGATCATCAATTCCGCCTATAAATACGGCAGGAAAGTAGTCGTAGAAGGGCGCAGCATGGTCAACGTCATCGGCACTGCCAGCGAGCTGGGCTATATCAATATCCCGGATAAGACGCTGATCGACATCGAGCAGCTGAAGAATTACAAGGACGAGCAGACGGTCCTGATCACCACAGGAAGCCAGGGAGAGACGATGGCAGCCTTATCCCGTATGGCGGCTTCCCTCCATAAAAAGGTTACGATCAAGCCGGGGGATGTGGTAGTATTAAGCTCCAATCCGATCCCAGGCAATGAAAAAGCAGTTTCCAAGGTCATCAACGAACTGTCCATGAAGGGAGCGGAAGTGATCTCCCAGGATACCCACGTATCCGGCCATGCCTGCCAGGAAGAGATCAAGCTGATCTATTCTCTGGTCCATCCGAAATACGCGCTGCCGGTCCACGGGGAATACCGCCATCTGATGGCCCAGAAATCCCTGGCGGAATCCATGGGCATCCCCAAAGAAAACGTGGTCATCATGTCTTCCGGAGATGTTGTGGAGATCGGACAGGATTCCTGCGAGACAGTAGGAAGAGTCCAGGCCGGATCGATCCTGGTTGACGGACTGGGCGTAGGAGACGTTGGGAACATCGTATTGAGAGACAGACAGAACCTGGCGCAGAACGGTATCATCATCATCGTTCTCACTCTGGAAAAATACAGCGGACAGCTCCTTGCAGGGCCGGATATCGTATCCAGAGGATTCGTATACGTCCGCGAGTCGGAAGACCTTATGGAAGAAGCGAGAAACGTAGTGGTAGAGGCGGTGGACGACTGCCTGAACCATCATATCAATGACTGGGGTAAGATCAAGAACATCATCCGCGACAGCTTAAGCGATTATCTGTGGAAGAAGATGAAGAGAAATCCGATGATCCTGCCCATCATTATGGAAGTCTGACAGCAGGCGGATCCATGGCAAAGATCGTTCCGGATGCAGGAGGAGCTCCGGAACGATCTTTGTTTTTGATGGAAGGACTGTGTTGATTAAATAGAAGAAAGTAGTTATAATCTATAGATAAACAAAAAAGTGATTGTTACAAGGCATAAAGGAATTTGATATGGGCTATCGAAGAGAAGGAAGCGTGGCGGCAGGCATCCTGGGCCTGGCGGGAAAGATCATCATATATGTGGCAGTAGGATTTTTGCTGTACGAGGGCGTGACAAAAGGCTACGCCTTCGGCTATGAGGTGTTTTATCCTACGGCAGTGGAAGCGGAACCTGGGACGGACCGGACCGTGACCATAAGCGAAGGGGAGACGGCTTCCCAGGCGGCTGATCAGCTGGCAGAAGCCGGACTGATAAAAAGCAGATACGTATTTATGGTACAGGCTATTTTCTATGATTATACCATCTATCCTGGAACCTATGAGCTGAATACGTCGATGACATCAAAAGAGATGCTGGAGCAGCTGAGCACCATGCCGGCAGAAGAAGGAGAAGACGGATGATCGTAAATGAAAGAATTACCGGATATATCCGCTCCCTGGACCAGGGGGACGGACCTCTTTGCGGCGAGATCGAAAAAAAGGCGCGGGCGGAGGATGTTCCTATCATACGGCGGGAAACAGCCGCCCTGTTAAAGGCGATCATAGCGGGAAAGCAGCCGAAAAAGATCCTGGAGGTAGGAACGGCGGTAGGCTATTCCGCCCTGCTGATGTGCCGCGTCATGCCGGAGGACTGCCATATTACCACCATTGAAAAATATGCGCCGAGGATAGCCGAAGCCAGGAAAAATTTTCAGAAAGCAGGGGAAGAAGGAAGGATCACTTTGCTGGAAGGAGACGCCACAGACTGGCTGACCTCCCTTTGCCGGGACAATGCGCAGTTCGATCTTATTTTTATGGATGCCGCCAAAGGGCAGTATCTGCACTGGCTCCCTATGATCCTGGATCTGCTTCCCGCAGGCGGTATCCTTTTTTCTGATAATGTATTCCAGGAAGGGGACATCGCTCAGTCCCGATTTGCGGTAGAGCGGAGGGACCGGACGATCCATAAGCGGATGCGGGAATATCTTTACGAACTGACCCACCACAGCAGGCTGCAGACTTCCCTGATCCCCATCGGGGACGGCGCGGCCCTGAGCGTAAAAAAATACAGCTGAACGATTGCAGAAATAAAAGGAAAGGAACACTACATGAGAAAGACGGAATTGCTGATCCCGGCGGGAAGCCTGGACGTCCTGAAGATAGCGGTGCTCTATGGAGCGGATGCGGTCTATCTGGGCGGAGAAGCTTTTGGCCTGAGAGCAAAAGCCAGAAATTTTACAAACGAAGAAATCAAAGAGGGGATATCTTTTGCCCATGAAAGAGGAGTAAGAGTTTATATTACGGCCAATATCCTGGCCCATAACGACGATCTTGCCGGGGTAAGGGAATATTTTAAAGAGCTTAGGGATATCGGCCCGGACGCCCTGATCATATCGGATCCCGGCGTTTTTGATATCGCGAAAGAGATCCTGCCGGATACGGATATCCATATCAGCACCCAGGCCAATAATACGAATTATGGAACCTATCAGTTCTGGCACAGGCTGGGCGCAAAGCGGGTAGTATCTGCCAGGGAGCTGTCGTTAAAGGAGATCAAAGAGATCCGCTCCCGCATACCGGACGATATGGAGATCGAAAGCTTCATCCATGGAGCGATGTGCATTTCCTATTCCGGCCGCTGCCTGTTAAGCAACTTCTTTACAGGAAGGGACGCCAACCAGGGAGCCTGCACTCATCCGTGCCGCTGGAAATATGCCATCGTAGAAGAAACAAGGCCGGGAGAATATATGCCGGTATATGAAAACGAGAGAGGCACGTTTATCTTTAATTCCAAAGATCTCTGTATGATCGAACATATCCCGGAACTGATAGACGCCGGTGTGGACAGCTTCAAGATCGAAGGCAGGATGAAGACGGCTTTGTATGTAGCCACAGTCGCAAGAGCTTACCGGCTGGCGATCGACGCCTGCATGCGGGATCCGGAGGAATACAGGAAAAATATTGAATGGTACAAAGAAGAGATCGGAAAGTGCACCAACAGGGAATTTACAACAGGCTTTTATTTTGGAAAGCCCCAGGCAGACTCTCAGATCTATGAGAACAGCACCTATATCACAAATTACGTATATCTGGGAACAGTGGGAGAGATCCGCGAGAGCGGGCTTTTCCGGCTGGAGCAGAAAAATAAATTCTCCGTTGGAGAGACGATCGAGATCATGAAGCCGTCGGGAGAAAATATCGAAACTGTGGTAGAGGCTATATTTGACGAAGAGGGGAATCCCCAGGAGAGCGCGCCTCACGCCCGCCAGATCATTGACGTAAGATCAAGCGTTCTTCCTCAGCCTTTTGATATTCTGAGAAGAAAAGAAGGATAAAAGAAGGGAGGAAAGGCCCATGACCATATTCCTTGCAGTCTGCGGCGCCGTCTGCCTGCTGTATTTTATCGCGATCATGATCTACTCCGGCATAGGAACGTCCTTTGCTTTTGTATGGCTTTTTCTGTCCGCAGTGCTTTTTACAGGAGCGGGAGGCTGCAGGTTCGGCCGCATCGCTCCGGGAAAGATCCCTCTGTGGATGAACGTAGCCGCCGTGACTTTGTTCGGCACAGGAGTCATTATTTTTATCATCGTGGAAATACTTATATTTACAGGGATCACTTCTTCAGAAGAACCGGATCTGGACTATGTGATCGTTCTGGGAGCGAAAGTGAAAAGAGAAGGGGTCAGCAAATCCCTGCAGATGAGGCTGGACCGGGCCATTGAATACGGGGAGAAAAACCCTGGGACCATCTTTGTCCTTTCCGGCGGGAAAGGGCCGGATGAACCGGTCAGCGAGGCGGAAGCCATGAAAGATTATATGGTTTACAATGGAATAAAGCGGGAACAGATCATACTGGAAGAACGTTCTTCCAGCACAGTGGAAAACATTGCCTACAGCAGGGTGGCGATCGAAAACGATATGGCTCTTCACGGGAAGACGGCTCCGGTAAAGATCGGCGTGGTCACCAGCGATTTCCACGTGTTCCGGGCCAGGCAGATCGCGAAAAAATGGGGGATCCCTCATATATACGGGATCGCGTCCCGGTCGGACATATGGCTGATGCCTCATTACTGCGTCAGAGAATGCGCCGCTATATTAAAAGACAAGCTGATGGGAAATATGTGAGGACCGCAAGAGCGATCCGATAAAAGGTGAAAAACAGATCTACAGCAGAAAGGTGGACATAATGAGAGGATTGGAAAGACTTGAAAGCCTTCAGGCTTATGAAGTAAAGGAAAAGAAACGGATCCGGGAGCTGGATTCTGACAGTTTTATCCTGGAACATAAAAAGACAGGAGCGAGGATCTTTCTCCTGTCCAACGAAGACAGCAATAAGGTGTTCTGCATCGGCTTCCGCACGCCGCCGTCTGATTCCACCGGGGTGCCCCATATCCTGGAGCACAGCGTGCTCTGCGGCTCGGAGAAATTTCCGGTAAAGGATCCGTTCGTAGAGCTGGTAAAAGGCTCTCTGAACACCTTTTTAAACGCTATGACCTATCCGGACAAGACGGTTTATCCGGTGGCCAGCTGCAACGACCAGGATTTCCAGAACCTGATGGATGTTTATATGGACGCAGTGCTCCATCCCAATATCTATAAAGAGGAGAAGATCTTTAAGCAGGAGGGCTGGCATTACGAGCTGGAATCCGAAGACAGGCCGCTGATCTATAACGGCGTTGTATACAATGAAATGAAGGGCGTATTTTCCTCTCCGGAAAGCGTTCTGGACCGTTATACCCAGAAGCTTCTGTATCCGGACAGCTGCTATACCCATGAATCCGGCGGCGATCCGGACGTGATCCCTCAGCTGACCTACGAGGATTTCCTGAAATTCCACAGCGCTTATTACCATCCGTCCAACAGCTATATCTATCTTTACGGAGATATGGATATGGCGGAAAAGCTGGAGTGGCTGGACAGAGAGTACCTCTGCCATTATGACAGGAAAACTGTGGATTCTGAGATCCCCATGCAGAAAGCCTTTGAAAAACCGGTGGAAGAGGAGATCTTCTATTCCATTACCGAAGAAGAGAAAGAGGAGAACGCTTCCTATCTGTCAGTCAATACCGTCGTAGGAACGGACCTGGATCCGAAGCTTTATATGGCGTTCCAGATCCTGGAATATACCCTGTTAGACGCTCCGGGAGCTCCGGTAAAACAGGCGCTTTTAGACGCTGGGATCGGCCAGGACATCCTGGGAGGCTATGAAAGCGGGATCCTGCAGCCTTACTTTTCCGTGATCGCGAAAAACGCGGAGAAGTCCCAGAAAGGAGAGTTCCTCGCAGTATTAAAAGGAACCCTCAGGAAGCTGGCGCAGGAAGGATTAAATAAAAAGAGCCTGCGGGCGGGGATCAATTACTATGAATTCCGCTGCAGGGAAGCGGACTATGGTTCCGCGCCAAAAGGGCTGATGTACGGCCTCCAGTCCCTGGACAGCTGGCTTTACGGCGGAGATCCGGCTATGCACCTGGAATATCAGGCCACCTTTGACTTCCTGAAAAAGGCGGTGGATGAAGGATATTTTGAAGAACTGATCCGGAAATATCTGCTGGACAATCCGTTTGAAGCAGTGATCACAGTCAGCCCGAAAAAGAACCTGACCGCGGAAAAGGAAAAGGCCCTGGCGGACAAGCTTGCCGCTTACAAGGCGTCTTTAAGCAAAGAAGAGCTGGAAAGGATCATACAGGAGACAAAAGAACTGAAGGCGTACCAGGACGAGCCGTCCCCGAAAGAAGACCTGGAGAAGATCCCTATGCTGAAACGTTCCGATATTAAAAAAGAGGCGGAAAAACTGATCTGGGAGGAAACTTTTGCAGATGGGGTCAAAGTGATCCGCCACAATATGTTCACCTCCGGCATCGGCTACCTGAAGCTCCTTTTCGGGACAGACCGGGTGGCGCCGGAAGATCTGCCGTACGTAGGCCTTTTAAAATCTGTCCTCGGCTATGTGGATACGGAAAACTACAGCTACAGCGAGCTGACCAGCGAGATCCATCTAAACAGCGGAGGCGTGAACTTAAGCGTGACCTCTTATCCGAACTTAAAGGAGCCGGACAATTTTACAGGAGTGTTCGCAGCGGATATCCGCGTGCTTTATGAAAAACTGGATTTCGGCTTCTCCATCCTTTCTGAGATCCTTACAAGATCAGTTCTGGACGATGAAAAACGTCTGGGAGAGATCATCAACGAAACAAGGTCCAGAGGCAGGATGAAGATCGAAAATGCCGGACATTCGGCGGCAGTCTCCAGAGCCACGTCCTATTTTTCGCCTACTTCCGCCTTTAACGAGATGACCGGCGGCATTACCTATTATCATTTCCTGGAGGATATCTCGGCGGATTATGAGCAGAAGAAAGGCGAGATCATCGCAAAGCTGAAGGAGATCTGCAGGAAGCTGTTTACAAAGGATAACCTTCTGATCAGCTATACGGCAAATGAAGAAGGCTTCAAGGATCTGAACAAAGAGGCAAAGAAGTTTATGGCGGGCCTTTACGAAGGCGGCGGGGAAAGATATCCATTCACCTGGATAAAGGGAAATAAAAACGAAGGCTTCAAAACCTCCTCTCAGGTGAATTATGTGGCCCGCTGCGGCAATTTCCGCCAGGCAGGGTATTCCTACACAGGAGCGTTAAAGATCCTGAGAGTCATGATGAGCTATGATTACCTGTGGATCAATATCCGGGTAAAAGGCGGCGCCTATGGATGTATGAGCGGTTTCGGCCGTTCCGGTGAAGGCTATTTCGTATCCTACCGGGATCCGAACCTTGGAGAGACAAACCAGGTTTATGAGGGCGTGCCCGCATATCTGGAGAACTTCCAGGCAGACGAGAGAGATATGACGAAATTTATCATCGGGACCATAAGCGACCTGGATACCCCTCTTACGCCGTCGATCCGCGGTGCCAGGGGGCTTTCCGCCTATCTGTCCGGCGTAACCCAGGAGATGATGCAGGAAGAGCGGGATCAGGTCCTTGGAGCCAGGCCGGAAGATATCCGCGCTCTTGCCGGTCATGTCCGGGCATTGCTTGATACCGGAAGTCTCTGCGTGATCGGAAATGAAGATAAGATACAGGAAAACAAAGGATTGTTCAGGGAAATGAAAAACCTGTACCATGCATAAGAGGAGAAACACATGGAAGAGCAGTTAAAGTCAGGCTTTGTCACTTTGATCGGACGGCCGAACGTAGGAAAATCAACGCTGATGAACCATCTAATCGGCCAGAAGATCGCCATAACGTCAAATAAGCCTCAGACCACGAGAAACCGCATTCAGACTGTGTATACAGATGAAAGAGGACAGATCATATTTTTAGACACCCCAGGCATCCATAAGGCGAAAAACAAGCTTGGGGAATACATGGTGAACATTGCGGAGCATACCTTAAAGGAAGTAGATGTGATCCTGTGGCTGGTAGAGCCGGATACCTTTATCGGGGCGGGAGAGCGCCATATCGCCGAGCAGCTGAACCGTGTCTCAACTCCTGTGATCCTTGTGATCAACAAGATCGACACAGTAAAGAATCCGGACGATATCCTGACCTTTATCGCGGCTTATAAAGATATCTGTCCTTTTGCAGAGATCGTTCCGGTTTCCGCTTTAAAGGAGAAAAATACGGATCTGCTTATCCAGCTGATCTTTAAATACCTGCCTTACGGTCCCCAGTATTACGACGAGGATACGGTGACCGACCAGCCGATGCGCCAGATCGCCGCAGAGCTGATCCGGGAAAAGGCCCTGAGGCTTTTAAGCGATGAGATCCCCCACGGGATCGCGGTGACCATTGAGAAGATGTCCCAGAGGAAAAACGGGATCATGGATATCGAAGCCAGCATCATCTGCGAAAGAGAGTCCCACAAGGGCATTATCATCGGGAAAGGCGGAGCCATGCTGAAAAAGATCGGAAGCGCCGCCAGAAAAGAGATCGAGGATATGATGGAGACGCAGATCAACCTGAAGCTGTGGGTAAAGGTCCGCAAAGAATGGCGGGACAGCGAGATCTATATGAAAAATTACGGATACGATGTAAAGGACGTATAAAAGAGGCGGAAGCAAGGTGAGAGAAGGCGTAACAGTAACAGGAGTAGTCTTAAAGTCTTCGCCGTCCGGAGAGACGGACAGGCGGCTGGTAGTATTGACAAGAGAGCGGGGCAAGATCACCGTATTTGCCAGAGGAGCCAGGCGGCCGGGCAGTCCTTTTATGGCTGCCTGCCGCCCATTTGTATTTGCCTCGTTCACCCTTTACGAAGGCCGGGAAGCTTATGGGTTAAAAGGAGCGGAGGTGGCGGAATATTTTGACCGCCTGGGCCAGGATATGGAAGCCTCCTGCTACGGCTCGTATTTTCTGGAGATCGCGGATTACTATACGAGAGAGAACGTCCGGGACGAACCGATGATGGTGCTGGTCTATCAGTCTTTAAAAGCATTGTTAAAACCGGTCTTTCCCAGGGAACTTGTGCGCAGGATCTTTGAACTGAAGGCTATGGTGAACGGCGGGGAATATACGGAGCGCCCTCCGCGCCAGACCGGCGATTCCGCCGCCTATGCCTGGGAATACGTCGTTTATTCTCCGCCTGAAAAACTCTATACCTTTACTCTGAAAGAGGACGCGTTCCGGGAATTTGCTTCCTGCGTAGAGATGGAGCGCAGGCGTTTCATGGATAAAAACTTTAAATCTCTGGAGATCCTGGAAAGCCTGAAGCAGATGACGGCAGGTTCTGCTCCCGCTAAAGACCATTTATGATACACGGCTGAACGGTTGTCCATTTGTAAATATTACTTTGCGCAGGTATTGAAAATACAGATGAAAACCGTTATAATGTCACGTATATGTGAAAAACAGGTAGGAGGAAAGAGATGAGAAAAGCAGCAGCAGGCCTGTTCGTTCTTGCGGCGGTCCTTTTATACGGCTGCGGCGGCCAGGCGAAAACAGGCGCCGGTTTCCAGCCGGATAGCAGCAGCATTTACGTTTCCGGCGACGGAACGGTCTCCAGCGCCATCGTGGAGACGTATGAGGAAGGAAATTACGATACCGAAAGCCTGAAGGCGTTCCTGGACGGAGAAGTGAGCCGATACGTGCAGGAGCATCCGGGAGAGGGAGAGACTCCGGCAGTTTCGCTAAAGGAGTGTTCTGCAGCGGACGGGAAGATGACGGCTGTATTTGAATACGCTTCCCCTGAGGATCTGATCGCTTTTTCCGCGGATCAGCAGGACGAGTCAGTAGGTCTTACATCCATGAAGATAATGACGGCGGAAGAAGCATTTTCCGGCGGCCAGGCTTTGGGAGAATTTGTAGATCCTCAAGGTCAGGCAGTATCCCTTACCGACGTGATGAAGGAAGATAAGGCCACGGCTATCGTCACAGAAGGCGAGGCTCTGATCCAGACAGAAGGAAAGATCCTGTTTGTTTCCAAGGGGACAGAGGTAGACGGGGAAAAGAACCAGGCAAAGGTTGGCGGCGCCCCATCCTGTATCATATTTAAGTAAGCATGGAACAGCCCTGGGACGCCGTTTCCAGGCTGTATGCATATAGAAAGCCAAAGAAAGAGAAAGAGGTTAAGTCAAATGGAAAAGACAATGGAAAAAATCGTAGCTCTTGCGAAGAACAGGGGATTTGTTTACCCTGGTTCAGAGATCTACGGCGGCCTTGCCAATACATGGGATTATGGCAATTTAGGCGTAGAGCTGAAGAACAACGTAAAGAAAGCATGGTGGCAGAAATTTATCATGGAGAGCCCGTACAACGTAGGCGTAGACTGCGCGATCCTGATGAACTCCCAGACATGGGTGGCATCCGGACATCTGGGCGGATTCTCCGATCCGCTGATGGACTGCAAGAACTGCAAAGAGCGTTTCCGCGCGGATAAGCTGATCGAAGATTATATGCAGGAACACGGGATCGTCATCGAAGGTTCTGTAGACGGCTGGACCCAGGAACAGATGAAGCAGTACATCGAGGACAACAACATCTGCTGTCCAAGCTGCGGCAAGCATGATTTTACAGACATCCGCCAGTTCAACCTGATGTTCAAGACCTTCCAGGGAGTTACCGAGGATGCGAAGAATACGGTATATTTAAGACCTGAGACGGCCCAGGGCATTTTCGTCAATTTCAAAAACGTTCAGAGGACGTCCCGCAAAAAGGTTCCTTTCGGCATCGGCCAGATCGGAAAGTCCTTCCGCAACGAGATCACTCCTGGAAACTTTACTTTCCGTACCCGCGAGTTCGAGCAGATGGAGCTGGAGTTCTTCTGCAAGCCGGGAACGGATCTGGACTGGTTCAATTACTGGAAGAACTTCTGCATCAACTGGCTGAAGACTCTGGGCATTAAGGACGACGAGATGCGCTACCGCGATCACGACCCGGCGGAGCTGGCGTTCTACAGCAAGGCTACGACAGATATCGAATTCCTCTTCCCCTTCGGATGGGGCGAGCTGTGGGGCATCGCGGACAGGACCGATTACGACCTTACCCAGCATCAGAACGTATCCGGACAGGATATGTCTTACTTTGACGATGAGACAAAAGAAAAATATATCCCGTATGTTATCGAACCGTCTCTTGGCGCGGACCGCGTGACGCTGGCATTCCTGTGCGCCGCATATGACGAGGAGGAGATCGGGGAAGGCGACGTCCGCACCGTCCTTCATTTCCATCCGGCTATCGCTCCGGTAAAGATCGGTATCCTGCCGCTTTCCAAGAAGCTGAACGAAGGCGCTGAGAAGATCTATACAGAGCTTTCCAAATATTACAACTGCGAATTTGACGACAGGGGAAATATTGGAAAACGTTACAGAAGACAGGATGAGATCGGAACTCCGTTCTGTATCACCTATGATTTCGATTCCGAGGAAGACCACGCAGTCACTGTCCGCGACAGGGATTCCATGGAGCAGGTGCGCGTGCCGATCGCAGAGTTAAAGAATTATTTTGAGGATAAATTCCGCTTCTAAAAAAGAGAAAGGGCCTGTGAAAAGATGAAGATCCGTTTTTTCACAGGCCCATTTGTAATATGAAGTGCGCGCGGACGGCTTTAAAAGTCGTGCGAGAGCATAAAAAGCGGCCGGAAAGTGATAAAAAATATAGCAAAATCAGGCAGAAAACACTTTACTAGAAATCAGTTTATGTTATAATATACTAAGGCCGTCCCTGTGCTTTTCTCAGCATGGGAATGGAAAAAGAAAATGAGCTGCAGGCTTAACCTGCAAAAACATTAGGAGGAAACTACTTATGGCAAAATGGGTTTATTTGTTCAAAGAAGGCAATGCCAACATGAGAAACCTGTTAGGCGGAAAAGGCGCTAACCTTGCCGAGATGACCAATCTTGGAATGCCGATTCCACAGGGCTTCACAGTAACAACAGAAGCTTGTACAGATTACTACAACAGCGGAAAGAAGATCACAGAAGAGATCCAGGGACAGATCTTTGACGCACTGGCAGAGCTGGAGAAGATCCAGGGCAAGAAATTCGGCGATACCGAAGACCCGTTACTTGTATCCGTTCGTTCCGGCGCAAGAGCATCCATGCCTGGTATGATGGACACCATCCTGAACCTGGGCCTGAACGATGTAGCTGTAGAAGGATTCGCTAAGAAGACTGGCAATCCAAGATTCGCATACGATTCTTACAGAAGATTTATCCAGATGTTCTCCGACGTTGTTATGGAGATCCCGAAGTCTCACTTCGAGAGGATCCTTGACGAAGAGAAGGAATCCAGAGGAGCAAAATACGACACAGATCTGACAGCTGATGATCTGAAAGATATCATCAACAAGTTCAAAGGCATCTACAAAGAAGCTATGGGCGAAGAGTTCCCACAGGATCCAAAGGTTCAGCTGATGGAAGCAGTTAAGGCTGTATTCCGTTCCTGGGACAACCCACGTGCGATCGTATACCGCCGTATGAACGATATCCCTGGCGACTGGGGTACCGCTGTAAACGTACAGGCAATGGTATTCGGTAACATGGGCAATACATCCGGTACTGGCGTTGCATTTACACGTAACCCAGCTACAGGCGCAAAGGGAATCTTCGGCGAGTACCTGATCAACGCACAGGGCGAAGACGTTGTTGCCGGCGTTCGTACACCACAGCCTATCTCCAAGCTGGAAGAAGATCTGCCAGAGTGCTACGCACAGTTCATCGACCTGGCTATGAAGCTGGAGAACCATTACCGCGATATGCAGGATATGGAGTTCACGATCCAGGAAGGCAAATTATACTTCTTACAGACACGTAACGGAAAGAGAACTGCTCAGGCTGCTATCCAGATCGCCTGCGACCTGGTAGACGAAGGCATGATCACTCCAGAGGAAGCTGTTTGCCGTATCGAAGCAAAATCTCTGGATCAGCTGCTTCACCCGACATTTGATGCAGATGCATTAAAGGCTGGCGAGAAGATCGGCGCAGCTCTTCCGGCATCCCCAGGCGCTGCTGCTGGTAAAGTATACTTCAACGCAGAAGACGCTAAAGCTGCTCACGAGAAGGGCGAGAGAGTCATCCTTGTTCGTCTTGAGACATCTCCAGAAGATATCGAAGGTATGCATGCATCCGAAGGTATCCTTACTGTACGCGGCGGTATGACAAGCCATGCAGCAGTAGTTGCACGTGGTATGGGAACCTGCTGTGTATCCGGCTGCGGCGAGATCCGTATCGATGAGGAAGCTAAGTGGTTCGAGCTTGGCGGACATAAATTCGTAGAGGGAGACTACATCTCCTTAGACGGTACTACAGGTAATATCTACAAGGGCGACATCAAGACAGTTCCGGCTTCTGTAAGCGGAAACTTCGGACGTATCATGGCTTGGGCTGATCAGTTCCGTAAGCTTCAGGTACGTACAAATGCAGATACTCCTGCAGATACAGCAAACGCTGTAAGATTAGGCGCAGAAGGTATCGGCCTCTGCCGTACCGAGCATATGTTCTTCGGTGAAGACAGGATCCCGAAATTCAGAAGGATGATCCTTTCCGATACAGTAGAAGCAAGAGAAGAGGCATTAAAGCCGATCGGCGAATATCAGAAGGCAGACTTCAAGGCTATGTACAAGGCTTTGGAAGGCAGACCAATGACAGTTCGTTATCTGGATCCGCCGCTTCATGAGTTCGTTCCTACAGAAGAGGAAGATATCAAGGCTCTGGCTGACGATATGGGACTTACTGTAGAAGAAGTTAAGGCAAAATGCGACGCTCTTCACGAGTTCAACCCGATGATGGGCCATCGTGGATGCCGTCTTGCCGTAACATATCCGGAGATCGCAAAGATGCAGACAAGAGCTGTCATCGAAGCAGCGATCGAAGTAAACGAAGAATGCGGATACAACATCGTTCCGGAGATCATGATCCCATTGGTAGGCGAGAAGAAAGAGCTGAAGTATGTTAAGGACGTTGTTGTAGAAGTTGCAGAGCAGGTTAAGAAAGAAAAGAATTCCGATATCCAGTACCACATCGGTACTATGATCGAGATCCCGCGTGCAGCTCTTACAGCTGACCAGATCGCAGAAGAGGCTGAGTTCTTCTCCTTCGGTACAAACGACCTTACACAGATGACATTCGGCTTCTCCCGTGATGACGCTGGTAAGTTCCTTGATTCTTACTACAAGGCTAAGATCTACGAGTCTGATCCATTCGCAAGACTTGATCAGGCTGGTGTTGGCCAGTTAGTTAAGATGGCAGCAGAAAAAGGACGCGCTACAAGACCTGACATCAAGTTAGGTATCTGCGGCGAGCACGGCGGAGATCCGTCTTCCGTAGAGTTCTGCCACAAAGTTGGTCTGAACTACGTTTCCTGCTCACCATTCCGTGTGCCGATCGCACGTCTGGCAGCAGCTCAGGCAGCTATCAACAATAAATAATCGACAGCAGCCCAGAACAGCAGGAATGCAGAATAGAGCATAATAATAAGGAGCCATTGCAAGATAGTGAGAGATCACTATGGAGCGATGGCTCCTTTTTCGTTATACTTTCTTGTCTTTCAAATGCCGATGTGGCCTTACGTGCAAGCATGAAGTCCACATCAGCGCCTGACAGAGCTTTCAAATAAAAAAATCCAGCCTGCCGCAAACAGAGTAATGTTTGCAGATAGGCTGGATTTTTGTTTGGATCAATCTAATTCCAGAGCGCCTGTATACAGCTGATAATAGGTTCCTTTCAGCTTGATCAGGTCTTCGTGAGTGCCGCGCTCAATGATACGGCCATGGTCGAGCACCATGATGGCGTCGGCGTTCTGTACAGTTGACAGACGGTGGGCGATGACAAAAGTGGTACGTCCTTTCATCAGAGCGTCCATGCCTCGCTGAACGATCGCCTCAGTATGGGTATCGATGGAGCTGGTGGCCTCATCCATGATCATAACAGGCGGGTCCGCCACAGCCGCGCGGGCGATGGCAAGAAGCTGTCTCTGACCCTGGCTTAAGTTGGCGCCATTTCCGGTGAGCATGGTGTCGTATCCGTCTGGAAGACGGCGGATAAAGTCGTCTGCGCCTGCAAGCATGGCGGCGCCGATACATTCTTCCTTGGTCGCATCCAGATTGCCATAGCGGATATTTTCCATAACCGTTCCGGTAAAGAGGTTGGTATCCTGAAGGACGATACCAAGGCTGTGACGTAAGTCGTCCTTTTTGATCTTGTTGATATTGATGCCGTCATATCGGATCTTTCCATCTGCGATATCGTAGAAGCGATTGATCAGATTGGTGATCGTAGTCTTTCCGGCTCCGGTGGAACCGACGAAAGCAACCTTCTGGCCTGGTTTTGCGTAAAGGGTGATATTGTGGAGGATCGTCTTTTCAGGCACATAAGCAAAGTCTACGTCGTCAAAACGAACGTCGCCTCTTAAACGGGTGTAGGTAACAGTACCGTCGTGATGAGGATGCTTCCAGGCCCAGATATTGGTACGCTGTTCGCATTCGGTCAGCGTGCCGTCTGGATTTTCCCTTGCATTGACAAGAGTAACGTAACCTTCGTCCGTTTCCGGTTCTTCATCCAGAAGGGTGAAGATACGGTGCGCGCCGGCTAAAGCCATAACGATCATGTTGATCTGGTTGGAAACCTGGCCGATAGCGCCGGCAAACTGTTTGGTCATATTTAAGAACGGCACAACGATACTGATGCTTAAAGCCATTCCGGAAAGGCTTACGTTGGGCACTTTGTATAAAAGCAGGGTGCCGCCTACCAGAGCGACGATCACGTACATAACGTTTCCGATATTGCCTAAAAGAGGCATAAGGATATTGGCATAACGGTTGGCCTTTTCGGAATTTTCAAATAATTCGTCGTTGACCTTATCGAAATCCAGTTTTGCGCCATCCTCGTGGCAGAAGACCTTGATGACCTTCTGGCCGTTCATCATTTCTTCCATAAATCCTTCTGTCTTGGCAATGGTGACCTGCTGCTGAAGGAAGTAGCGGGAAGAATGGCCGCTGACGTATCTTACGACGAGAGTCATGATGACAACGCCGAAAGCAACTACCAGGGCCAGCCATAAGCAGTAGTAGAGCATGATGAAAAATACGCTTAACAGGGTGACTGCGGAGATCGTCAGCTGCGGAAGGCTCTGGCTGATCATCTGACGCAGAGTATCGATATCATTGGTGTAAAAGCTCATGATATCGCCGTGGTTATGGGTGTCGAAATAGCGGATCGGAAGATCCTGCATGTGGTCGAACATCTTTTCACGCAGCTTGGCAAGAGTTCCCTGGGTGATGATCGCCATAAACTGTCCGAACAGGGTGCCTGCGATCAGGCTGACCGCATACATGATCAGGAGGATCGTCAGAAGCTTAAAGATCCGTCCGGAAGCGGAAGCCCAGTCGCCGGAGCGGAACGTGTCCTCCACAACCGCGATGGCGTTCTGCATAAAAACAGAAGGAACGGAGCTGACCACAGCGTTGATCAGGATGCAGACCAGAGTAACCGGAAACAGCACTGGATAAAACTGGAAGATCGTGCGGATCAGACGGCCGATCACTCCTTTCGGAGCCCGTCTTCCTCTTTCTGTAGAATGATTATCTGCCATCTTTGCCACCTCCTACTCGGTTCTGAGATTGATAGATCTCCTGGTATACCTTGCTGGAATTTAACAGCTCTTCATGGGTTCCGATCGCGCTGATACGTCCGCCTTCCATGAGGATGATGCGGTCGGCATCCTGAACGCTGGCTACACGCTGAGCGATAATGATCTTGGTGGTTTCCGGGATAAATTCACGGAAACCCTTGCGGATCAGAGCATCGGTACGGGTATCTACGGCGCTCGTGGAGTCGTCCAGGATCAGGATCTTCGGCTTCTTTAACAATGCGCGGGCGATACAGAGACGCTGCTTCTGGCCGCCGGAAACGTTGGAGCCGCCCTGTTCGATCCAGGTGTCGTATTTATTGGGGAACTGCTGAATGAATTCATCCGCCTGCGCAAGACGGCAGGCCTCCTCCATCTCCGCGTCTGTGGCGTTTGGATTGCCCCAGCGCAGATTGTCTTTGATGGTGCCGGAGAAAAGGACGTTTTTCTGCAGTACGACCGCCACCTGATTCCTCAGGGTTTCAAGATCGTATTTGCGCACGTCTACGCCGCCTACTTTTACACAGCCTTCCGTTACGTCGTACAGACGGGGGATCAGCTGGATCAGGGAAGACTTGGATGAACCGGTCCCGCCCAGGATACCGATGACTTCGCCGGAACGGATGTGAAGGTCGATATCCGCAAGGGCCATACGGCTGGCTTTCTTGGAATATTTGAAGCTGACTCCGTCAAAATCAATGGAGCCGTCCTTTACTTCAGTAAGGCCGTTTTCCGGGCTTGTGAGGGTACTTTCTTCCTGAAGCACCTCTACGATACGTTCCGCAGACTCCATAGACATGGAGATCATAACGAATACCATGGAAACCATCATCAGGCTCATCAGGATCTGGAAGCTGTATGTCAGCATGGAAGACATCTGTCCTACATTTAAGTCAAGTCCCTGGGTGGTGATGACCATATAGGAACCAAAGGACAGGACGAAGACCATGCCTGCGTACACGCAGAACTGCATCATTGGGCCGTTGATGGCCATGATCCGCTCTGCCTTTGTGAAGTCTCTCTGTACGTCTTCCGCGGCGGCGCCGAATTTCTTTTTCTCATAATCTTCACGCACATAGGATTTTACTACGCGCATAGCCTGGACGTTTTCCTGTACGGAGTCGTTTAAAGCGTCGTACTTGCGGAATACGCGGCGGAAGATCGGGGTCGCGGTGCGGATCACCAGAAAAAGACCGATGCACAGAAGGGGAATGGTGATCAGAAAGATCATAGCCAGCCGGCCGCCCATAAGAAAGCCCATGACAAAAGAGAAGACGAGCATGAGAGGACAGCGGATGGCGATACGGATGATCATCATAAACGCCATCTGTACGTTGGTGATATCCGTAGTCAGTCGCGTTACAAGGCTGGATACGGAAAACTTATCAATATTTTCAAATGAATAATCCTGGATCTTGTAAAACATATCCTTACGCAGGTTGCGTGCGAATCCGGCGGAAGCAGTAGCGCAGGTTGCGCCGGCTGCCGCGCCGAAGATCAGGGAAACCGTTGACATGATGATCAGCGCAATGCCGTAGCGGACGATGGTGCTCATAGGGCAGCCATTCTGCATTTCATTGACCAGATTGGCGATCACGAACGGGATCACACATTCCAGGATAACCTCTACCGTTACCAGCAGAGGGGTCAGGATAGAAGCCTTTTTATACTCGCGGATACTGCGAGAGAGGACTCGTATCATGAGTGGTATTCCTCCTTTTTAGTTTGTGTTTTAAAATGAATGTCTGGTAAATACCATGATTTTTTTGTTCATGTCCGAACATTATTATACTGGTATGTCCGTTCAAGCAGTCTTATCCCACGCTTCCAGGTTCTGGAGCATCTGGGCGGACATCTCCTTAAACAGCTGGATCTGCCCTTCCGACAGCCCGCGGGTCAGCATACGGTCAGTTTCCAGAAGGCTGGCGTGTACCTGAGCGTTTAAGTCGACCGCGCGCTGCGTGGGGATCAGCCGTTTCAGCCTCCCGTCGCTGGCAACGCTTTCTCTGCGTATAATGCCGTTCTTTTCAAGGAGCTGAAGGATCCCGGTGGCAGTGGAACGGCTCAGGCCGAAAGCCGTCTCGATATCCCGCTGATAGACGGGACCGTCTTTGCTGTGTACCAGGATGTGATAGATCACCCAGCTTTGGACGCCGGTGATCCCAAGGCTCTGGAAGGTGGCGTTCAACTGCGTTTTTATCTTATGCGACAGCAGGTTTATCCAGGCGCCGCAGTCTTTTTCCAATTCGATTCCCTCCTTTTTATCCCATAGTAGCCAGCAAAACACGCGGTCAGCGCGTTTTGCTGGCTCAAGTAAACATGTATATTAGTTCGGGTGCGAACAATATAGTACCTCATTTCAATTACAATGTCAAGAACAAGAAATCTGTTCACACTTTTTTCACAGACACAGCGGCGGCTGTCCCACTTCCCGGCGGGACTGACGGCGAGCGCGGCGGGCGGACAAAATTCGACAAGCGTATTGACAAGATATGACAAAATGTAGATAATAAACAGAGATACTACTATATATAGAGATGCAGGTATCGAAGATGAGAGAATGTTCCGAAAGGAACTGGAGGATATGATATGAAGAAACATTTATGGAAGAAGGCGGCAGCGGCCGGGTTAAGCTTAAGCCTGGCCCTTGGCGCTGTGCCGGCTCCGGCATATGCGGCGCCTCTTTACCGGTCTGCGCTGAAGGAGATCCAGACGGCTGGCTGTACGGCTTTGATGGTATCCGGCCTTACAAGGGAGATTATGATGGCCGCCTCTGCCGCAGTAAGCGAGACGGATGCAGGGCCGGGCGTGGAAGCGGAGAGCCAGAGCGAGGAAGCTTTGCCTCAGGAGAGAGAAGTAGCGGAGAGCGAAGTTGACGCATTCTTTGCAGACAGCGTCCTGGTAGGGGATTCCGTTATGCTGGGTTACCGGAATTACTGTATGAGGAGCACGGATCCGTTTTTAAAATCCTTACGATTTCTGGCTTCCGGAAGCTTTTCTGTCCATAACGCCCTTTGGCCGGTGAACGATAAGAGCGTCCACCCAATCTATCAGGGAGCCCAGAGGCCGGTATGGGAGTCGATTTCTCTTATGCAGGCCAATAAAGTATTTTTATTTTTCGGATTAAACGATCTGAATATGGGCGATGATACCTGTGAATGCTATCAGCAGGTAGTTGCCAATATCAAGCAGCTTTCTCCCAATGCATCGATCCATATTATCAGCATGACCTATACATTAAAAGGAAAGGGAAAGGGCAAGCTGAACAACGACAATATCCGGCTTTTTAACAGCCAGATGCAGCAGATCGCCGCAGAAAACGGATGGGGATTCATCGATATGGCCACGCCCCTTTCGGATGCGAACGGCGACCTGGCGGCGGAATACTGCAGCGACAATTACGTCCATCAGTCCAGGGCCGCATATCAGGTGTGGACCAATGTGCTGAGGCAGTATGCGAAAGATCAGCTGAAATATACTCCGGCTCCCCAGACGGCAGAGCAGGCAGTACAATCATAAATATGTAACAGTTCAGCCGTATATCTTCCCTCCAGCACAAAATGTGCTGGAGGGAAGCCCTGGATGTCATCCCTATGCCAGGATATATGTCAAATCGCTTTTACAAGCAAGCTTGTAACGCTCTTTATCATATATCCTGGCGCACGGCTGAACTGTTACAATTATAGAAGAAAAAGAGGAAATGACCATGAAAAAGAATTTGACTATGAGCAGAGCGAAAAAAGGAGCTGCGATCCTTGCAGCTGCGATGATATTAGGAGGCTGCGGCGGACAGGAGCCTGCTGAGACTACGTCCGCGCCGGCTGCAGTGGAGGAGACGACCGCAGAAGAGGCTGAGACAGAGGCGGTTTCTGAGGAAGAGACTTCTGAAGAGATTTCCGAAGAAGCGGCGGAAACCGAAGGATCTTCCGAGGCGGAAGAAGCGGCTGCTGATGCTTCTGAGGAGACAGAAGAGACGGAGGCAGAAGCTTCCGAGGCAGCTCAGAGCAGCGAGAGCGAAGGGGAGCAGACAGAAGATGCAGAGGGCCAGGTCACACCTCAGTCCATCTATGAAGCGATCGGGCAGCAGGTAGAGCTTCCGTCCATGATCGAAGGCGACGACAGCTTTATTTCCAATTATTACGGCATCAATCCGGCGGATCTGGACGGCTATGTATTTGCCAGCGCAGAGGAAGCCACTCTGGCGGATTCCGTGATCATCATGAAAGCAAAGAGCGAAGACGCAGTGGCAAACCTTACGGCTTCCCTGAATACTGTGATCGAGCAGAAAGCGGCGGAGATGGAGAACTATCTTCCGGAGCAGTACGATATCGTAGCCAAAAGCTCGGTAAAGACAGAGGGAACCTACGTATACCTGGTGATCTCAGAGGACGCGGACAGCATTGAAGCCGTGATCCAGGACGCCCTTAAGTAACGGAGGAAGCCATGGTCTTCAGCAGCATACCGTTTTTGTTTTTCTTTCTCCCAGCGAGTCTGATCCTATACTATGCTGCGCCCTTTAAACTGAAAAATTATATCCTGCTCGCCTTCAGCTTAGCTTTCTATGCCTGGGGCGAGCCGGTTTACATTATCCTGATGCTTTTTGCATCTGCAGTTGATTATACAAACGGGCGTTTTATGGAAAAGTACGGGACGGACGATCGGCGGAGAAGGATTTTTTTATGCCTTTCCGTAGTGATTAACCTTTCCATGCTGGGATTTTTTAAATATGCGGATTTCCTGATCGGGATCGTGAACGGGATCACAGGACTGTCCATTGAACCTCTGGGACTTGGGCTTCCAGTAGGCATCAGCTTTTTTACATTCCAGACTATGAGCTACAGTATCGACCTGTACCGCAGGGAGGTAAAGGTGGAGAAGAATTATCTCACCTACCTGACTTATGTTTCAATGTTCCCGCAGCTGATCGCCGGACCGATCGTCCGCTTTTCCACAGTGAATGAGGAGCTTCACGAAAGGACGATCAACTGGGAAGGTTTTGTTTACGGGACCCTCCGTTTTATGCAGGGTCTGTTTAAAAAGGTATTGATCGCCAACAACACGGGCGCCCTCTGGGAGGCAATCAAAGGCATGGATCCCGGCGCGGCTTCTGTCTCTACGGCGTGGCTGGGAGCGCTCTGCTTTACTTTGCAGCTTTATTTTGACTTCAGCGCCTACAGCGACATGGCCATTGGCATGGGGCGGATGCTGGGGTTCCACTACCTGGAAAATTTCCGCTACCCGCTGTCCGCCGTCTCGGTGACGGATTTCTGGCACAGATGGCATATTTCCCTGTCCACCTGGTTCAGAGATTACGTCTACATTCCTTTAGGCGGCAACCGGGTGAGCGTGGCGAAGCATCTGAGAAATATTTTTATCGTCTGGTTTCTGACCGGGCTCTGGCACGGAGCGGCGTGGAATTTTATCTTTTGGGGCCTGTACTACGGCATCCTCCTGGCGCTGGAAAAATACGTCTGGGGAGAGAAGCTTTCCAGGCTTCCGGCTGCAGTACGCCACGCCTATGCTATTCTGATCGTTGTATTCGGCTTTGTCATCTTTGTTTTTGACGATATGGGCCAGCTGGGGGCGTATATGGCTTCCATGTTCGGAATGGCGGGAAACAGCCTTTTCGGAGAAGAATTTCTCTGGTACGTGACCAACAACGGATTTCTGCTGGCGGCTGCGATCCTGTTTGCGTTTCCATTTTATCCTTATATAAAAGGAAAGATCGAAACCATGGGCGCGGCGGCGCAGACGGGCCTGTCCCTGTGCGCGGCGGCCGGCTATATCGGCCTGTTTTTCCTGACGACGGCTTATCTGGTCAACGATACCTATAATCCGTTCTTATATTTCCGTTTTTAGGAGGCAGGGATGAAAGAGAATAGTAAAAACAGGGTAACAGTTCAGGACAGGACTGAACCGTTACAAAATAACATACCATCCGTTACGGCGATCCTGCTGACAGCCCTTATCCTGGTATTTTCCTGCGCGTTTTTCCTTTCGGAGAAGCGGACGTTTTCGGAGAGCGAAAACCGGTATCTTTCCAGTTTCCCGGAATTTTCTTTTGAGGATCTGAAAGACGGAACGTATACGGAAGAGATCCAGACATATCTGGCGGATCATTTTCCCCTCAGGGACCTGTTTATGGGATTGAAAGCGGAGACAGAGATCGCTTTAGGAAAACGGGAGATCAACGGGATCTATATCGCAGACGACGGTTATCTGATCGAGGCTTATAAAAAACCGAAAAATACAGATAAGATCGTGGGGAATTTTAAGAAATTTTATGAAGCGGTAGACAGGGAGAAGGTATCGGTTTCCCTGATGCTGGTGCCGACGGCTTCTGTGATCTATCGGGACAAGCTTCCGGCTTTTGCCCAGGAAAGGGATCAGATGGCGGAAAGAGAAACGATCTATGAACGGTCCGGCCTGCCCAGAGCCGACTGTTATGAAGCACTGATGGCGGCAAAGGACCAGCAGCAGCTGTATTACCGCACCGATCACCACTGGACCAGCTACGGCGCTTACGAGGCGTACCGGGCGTACTGCGGCCAGGCAGGCATAGAACCTCTGACGTTAGACTCTTTTGAAAAAAAGGAAGTCACCCACGATTTCAAGGGGACTATCTACTCAAAGCTGAACGACGGCCAGATCGGGGCGGATACGATCACCATATTTGAAAATCCCTCGAATCAGCTGACCGTTTTCTATACAGACACGGATCAGACGACGGATTCTCTATATAATTTTGATTATCTGGAGAAAAAGGATAAATATTCCATGTTTCTGGACAATATCCATCCTTTGATCGAGATCACCAATGAAACAGCGGATTCCCAGCGGGAACTTGTGCTGATCAAGGACAGCTACGCCAACGCGATGGTGCCGTTTCTTGTGAACCATTTTAAAAAAGTTTATGTATTTGACACCAGATATTATAAGCAGGGGCCAAGCTCTTTTATCAAGGATCATCCTCAGGTGACGGACGTACTCCTGTTATATAATATGAATACCATTGATACAGATCTTGGTATTGGAGGAATTTATTAACAGCCGTTCCGCTGCGGACGGGATTTCAGGGAAGGGGTTTACGATTTTGGAAAGAAAAAAATTTTTAGTATGCGTGGATTCTGACGGCTGCGCCATGGATACCATGGACAGCAAGCATAAGCTGTGCTTCGGCCCGGAGATGGTAAAAGCCTGGGGGCTGCAGGAGCATGGAAAGGAGGTCCTGGACATCTGGAACCGGATCAGCCTTTATTCGGAAACAAGAGGGATCAACCGTTTTCCAGGTCTGGAAAAGACGCTGCAGGCATGCAGGGAAAGAGGATTTATCCAGGAGGATTTTTCCGCCCTTTCCCGGTGGCTTGAAAGCGCGGAAGGGTATTCCAACGGGACCCTTGCAAGGGCGATCGAGGAGACAGGGGATCCGTTCCTGAAAAAGGTGCTTTCTTGGTCGGAAAATGTCAACCAGGCCATCCGGGAGCTGCCGGAAAGCTATCCGTTCGCCGGAGTAAAGGAAACGCTCCAGTACATGGGGAGCTATGCCGACCTTGCGGTGGTATCTTCCGCGAACCGGGAAGCGGTGGAAGGCGAGTGGACCCGCCATGGGATGATCGGTCTGGTAAAGGAAGTGCTGGCTCAGGATTCCGGTTCGAAGGCCGCCTGTATCGGAAGGCTCCTGGAAGAAGGATACGAAAAGGACCATGTGCTGATGATCGGCGACGCCCCTGGAGACGGGAAAGCGGCGGATAAAAACGGCGTTCTTTTCTATCCGGTGGTCATAAGAAAGGAAGAAGGCTCCTGGAAACGGCTGAAGGACGAGGGCTTCCAGAGGTTCCTGGACGGAACCTACCGGGGAGACTTCCAGTCTGAGCTTTTAGAGGAATTCCACGCCGCATTGCGATGAGGAAAGGACCATGGAAAAGACAAATGTTTGCCGGCTTTTAGATAAGGCCGGGATCGCATATGAAGAAAAGGAATATGAGGTGGATGAAAACGACCTCTCCGGTTCCCACGCCGCGGATATGATGGGCGTGGATCACGAAAATATCTTCAAGACTCTTGTCCTGAAGGGAGAGAGGACCGGCTATCTTGTCTGCTGTATACCTGTAGACGAGGAACTGGATCTGAAAAAGGCTGCAAAGGCTGCGGGAGATAAAAAAGTGGAGATGCTTCCGATGAAGGATCTCCTTGGTGTGACCGGTTATATCAGAGGCGGCTGTTCTCCTATTGGAATGAAGAAGAAATTTCCTACTTTTATAGAGGAAACAGCAGTGCTGTTTGACACAGTGGCCGTAAGCGCCGGGATGAGAGGAAAGCAGATCCTGGTAGATCCGGAGAAGCTGGCAGAATATACGGGAGCGGAGTTTGTGCCGCTGATCAAAGGATAGGTTTACATAAAATAGCGCCGACAAAAAACGGCGTTATTTTTATGGTGTTGAGTTTAACAATTGTGTAACAATTATGTAAAATATGACTGTGCAGACCGACGAAATAAAAGAGTGAAAAGACAATAGAAATCAGCTGGATTAACTAATTTAGAAGGAAAATTAAGGATGCGCCCCAAAAATATGTAACAAACCTTTCTGGCCTCGGTTGACGCACCGGATACTCCTCACATATAATACCGCCATCAGCATGACAGGCGGCGTGAAAGATGTATGTCTGAATAAGCAAAGCGAGGAGGAATACATATGCTGACAGCTTCTTTATTTTTTCACAAGGCTTGCCGATGGGCAAAAGTAAGATGGAAAAAAGTTTCCAGCCAGATGGCATTCCGTCTGGCGGCGGCAGCGGCTGTACTGACCGTTTTCGCGTTCGTTCTTCCAGGGGCGGGCGCGGAGATCAGCTCTGATGAAGCGGAAGTACGGCAGAGGCAGGAACAGGCGTATCAGGTGGCGGGAGAGCTGCTGGAAACGAATGTACAGAAGAAAACAGAAATAAAAGAACAGATGGATATACAGGCGGAGGCGGCAAAAAGCGCGTTTTTGGAACGGGAGCAGGAAAGCGGCCATGGACCTCATACAGCGATCGAAAGACGTTTGGAAGAGGGCGAAGAAGAACCTGAGACAGAACAGGTCTCCACTATGGCGATCTCGGAGCAGGACTACCAGGTACTTTTAAAGATCGTAGAGGCAGAGGCGGGTATCTGCGATGAAAAAGGCCGGATCCTGGTGGCAAATGTGATATTGAACCGGGTAAAAAGCGGTCAGTTCCCGGACACAGTAACGGGAGTTGTTTATCAGCCTTCCCAGTTTTCTCCTGTGAGCACCGGCGCGATCGACCGGGTCCAGGTGACGGAAAAGACAAAGGAAAGCGTAGACCGCGCCCTGGCCGGGGAAGATTATTCCCAGGGAGCGCTGTTCTTTATGAACCGCAGCAAGTCCAGAAGGCACGCGGTCACGTGGTTTGATTCCAGGCTGACCTATCTGTTCGAACACGGCGGCCATGAGTTCTTTCGATGACGTCCAGGGCTTTCCTCCAGCACATTCCGTGCTGGAGGGAAGATACGCGGCTGAACGGATACAACGGACGATTCCCATTGGCGGCGGCTATTGACTTTCCAGGAGAGAAATGAGATACTATCAAAAATACTCATTGGAAAGGAATCTGCAGCCATGGGAAAACAATATCTGCTCTTTGACCTGGACGGAACTCTTACGGATCCCAAAGAAGGGATCACACGATCTGTCCAGTACGCCCTGAGATCTTTTGGGATCGAAGTGGAAAACCTGGACGATCTGATCCCGTTCATCGGTCCGCCCCTCAGAGACAGTTTTATGGAATTTTATGGATTTACAGCGGACCAGGCGGGAGAAGGGATCCGAAAATACAGAGAATACTTTAACGAAAAGGGATGGAAGGAAAACCGGGTCTATCCGGGGATACCGCAGATGCTGGAAAACCTGCAGGCCGCAGGCTATGAGCTGATAACGGCCACTTCCAAGCCGGAGGTGTTCGCGGTCCGGATCATGAAACATTTTGGCCTGGACGGTTATTTCCAGATGATCGGCGGAGCGGACCTGGATGAGACAAGGGTGAAAAAGGCCGATGTGATCCGTTACGTGATGGACCGCAGGGGGATCGGGGAAAAGGACCATGCCCTGATGATCGGCGACCGGAAGCACGACGTTTTAGGGGCCAGAGAGGCCGGGCTGGAGTGTGCTGCCGTACTTTTCGGGTATGGCAGCAGGGAAGAGCTGGAGTCGGCCAAAGCCTGCTATCTTGCGGAAAGCGTAGAAGACCTGGAACGTTATCTTTTGGAAAGGCTGGAAAGAGAGGGCGGCGGCATTTGACTTTCAAAAGAAAATCTGCTATGATGTCCGCTGATAAAAGACCTGGCGCAGGAGGTGCAAAGGATGGAAGCTTATTCCAGTTTTGCGGAAGTATATGATCTGTTTATGGACAATGTCCCCTATGAAGAATGGTCGGTCTATCTTCAGCAGCTCTTAAAAGAAAATGGGGTGGAAGACGGACTGGTATTGGATCTTGGCTGCGGCACCGGGACGCTGACCGAGCTTCTGGCGGCCCAGGGGTATGATATGATCGGCGTGGACGCGTCGGAAGAGATGCTCCAGGCAGCCATGGAAAAAAGGACCCGTTCCGGACAGGATATCCTCTATCTCCTTCAGGATATGAGAGAGTTCGAGCTTTACGGTACAGTAAGAGCAGTGGTGAGCATCTGCGATTCCATCAATTATATCCTGGAATACGAGGATCTTGTCCGTGTGTTTACCCTTGTAAACAATTATCTGGATCCCGGCGGCGTGTTTATCTTTGACCTGAACACCGTTTACAAGTACCAGAATATCCTGGGGGATAATACGTTTGCGGAGGACAGGGAAGAAAGCAGCTTTATCTGGGATAATTTTTACGACGAAGAAGATCAGGTCAACGAGTACGATCTGACGCTGTTTATCCGTGAAGAAAACGGACTTTACCGGAAGTATACGGAGACGCATTATCAGAAAGCTTATGATCTTACGACGGTCCGGCGGGCGCTAAAGGAAGCCGGGATGGAATTTGCGGCCGCGTACGACGCGTTTACGAAAGAACCGCCGAAAAAGGACAGCGAGCGTATCTATGTGATCGCCAGGGAAAAAGGAAAAGAGAGGAAGATTTGATATGTCAGATTACATAATCAGGGCCACAGCGGCGGAAGGCCAGGTAAGGGCGTTCGCAGCTACCACCAGGGAACTTACAGAGTACGCCCGCGCAGCCCACAATACCAGCCCGGTAGCGACGGCTGCTTTAGGCAGGCTTTTGACTGCAGGGGCGATGATGGGGATCATGATGAAAGGTAAGGACGACCTTCTGACCCTTAAGATCGAAGGAGACGGCCCCATCGGAGGCCTGACTGTGACCGCGGATTCCCAGGGAGATGTGAAAGGGTATGTGTTTAACCCATCCGTAATGCTCCCGCCGAACAGCAAAGGAAAGCTGGACGTAGGCGGAGCTCTGGGAGTAGGCGTTTTAAGCGTGATCCGCGATATCGGCTTAAAGGAACCTTATGTGGGCCAGACGATCCTTGTCACAGGGGAGATCGCGGAAGATCTGACGTATTATTATGCGTCTTCCGAGCAGACGCCTTCATCGGTTGCCCTGGGCGTGCTGATGAATAAGGACAATACGGTAAAACAGGCAGGCGGCTTTATCATCCAGCTCCTTCCAGGCGCTTCTGAGGAAGTGATATCAGCCCTGGAGAGGCGGCTTGGCGAGATCGACTCGATCACGAAGCTTCTCGACCAGGGAAATACGCCGGAGATGATACTGGAGCACATTCTGGGAGACTTCGGCCTAGAGATCACGGAAAAGCACCCCACAAGATTTTTCTGCAACTGTACAAAAGAGCGTGTGGAAAAAGCATTGATCAGCGTCGGGAAAAAAGAGATCCAGGAAATGATCGATGAAGGGAAGACCATTGAAGTGAACTGCCACTTCTGTAATAAGAACTATGCGTTTACCGTAGAGGAACTGAAAGAAATGCTGGAAAAAGCGGCGCGATAGAAAGCTATCGGAAATAAAGAAACAGCAGGCTGTGGATAAGATCCAGGCCTGCTGTTTTTCTTAATCATGTTAAGTCCAAATAACTTATTTCAAAAATCAAAAATAAAAACTTTTCAACTATATTTGAAACAGGTACAAATGGTTAAATGATTAAAGGAGGGGATCATAACTTGGTAACGTTTGTCGCCTGCGGTCCCTTTGCTCCGTTTACTACGTCGAACTCTACAGCTGCACCCTCATCCAGAGATTTGAAGCCTTCCATGTTCAGACCTGAATAATGTACGAATACGTCATTTCCATTCTCATCGGAAATGAATCCGTAACCTTTTTGGTTGTTAAACCATTTTACTGTACCTCTGCTCATAGCGATACCTCCAAAAAATAAAAAAACATTGATGCTGCAGTTATTTGCAGCTGTGTTTAGCATAGCATAGTTTTATATGCATGTCAAACGATTTTCATTTCAGCAGAGGCCTGTTTGACAAAAGGGGAAAAAGATGTAAAATGGAAGAAACGGGAGGCTTGGACTATGAAGATTTTAAATGCGTGGCGTCATTTCAGGACAATCACAGAACACAAACTGCTGGTGATGAGAGAATGTTTTCAGGTAGGGCTGTACAGGCAGGGACTGCTTCACGACCTGTCAAAATACAGCTGGGAAGAGTTTTCCACCGGGGTGAGATATTATCAGGGGAACCGGAGCCCAAACGCGGCGGAAAAGGAAGTCCTTGGTTACTCCGGAGCGTGGCTCCACCACAAGGGGCGCAATAAACATCATTTTGAATACTGGATCGATTTCGCGCCGGATAAGAGTCAGGGGCTGATCGGCAACAAGATGCCTTTAAAATATGTGATCGAGATGGTCATGGACCGGATCGCCGCTTCCAAAGTGTATAAGGGAAAGGATTACAACGACGGCTGCCCGTGGGAATATTACTGCCGCTCAAAAGAAGTGATCGTGATCCATCCGGAGACGAAGCGGCTTTTGGAAAAGCTCCTCCTCATGCTGAAAGACAGGGGAGAAGCTTATACGTTTGCCTATATACGAAAGCTCCTGAAAAAGGGAACTTATTGAAAATGGGAGATCAGGTGGTGGATATAACGGTTGGCGCAGGATAGGTCGGCCAGAAGGCCGCAGTCATACTCCACATAGGATATCCGGTCTTTTTTCTCTTTCTTTAATTCGGGAGTGAAAAGCGGTTCAAACTGGGGAAGGAAACAGCCTTCCCTTTTTGTGTAGCAGGTAGAAGCGGTAGCCTGGCGCCTGGCGGACCGGTCCACGTATTCTCCTACGCTTTTATGTATAGCGGTATCTTCGTAGATCAGGTAGTAGTAATCTTTATAATCAGCGAAAAAATGCCGCAGAGTGCCGCTGTAAAGAGGGATGGCGGCGGTGAGCCGCGTCTTTTCTCCAGACAGCGACAGGCCGGGAAAACAGCTGTCAGACACATGGAAAGGAACCGGGATCGTAAATTCTCCCTGACAGGAAAGGATCAGGGATCCCGGACTGCTTCCAGGTCCGTCCTGTTTTTGAAGCTCGCTGGAGAAAGCAGAAAAATCCTGAAGGAAAAAGTCCGGGTAATTGAGAACAGGCAGGATCCCAGGCATGCCCTTCAGATCGTCCTCATTGTGAAGGACGAGAAGACGGAAAAGATCGTCTTCGTGGGTGGACAGGTAATCCTGATATACTTCGATCAGCTGTCCGCCGGAGAAACGGTCTTCCCTGCGGATGCCGAGAAATCCCTCGATCGCTTTCTGCTTCAGGCTGTCCAAGCCTAAAATGCGGCGGAAGGGCCGTATTTTTTTATAAATATCAAAGCTCTCCACCTGGGAAAAGTCATAGGGCAGGGAAAGAGCCTGGCAGCGTTTGGTCAGATAAGGAATGTCGAAGCCGTCTCCATTAAAATGGATCACAGTCTGAAAGCCTTTCAGAAACTGAAAGAACCTGTGAAGAAGCTCAGGCTCGGCTTTTTCAGAGTCGGCAAACCACTGGATCAGCTGCCACTGCCCGCAGGAAAAATACGTGCAGCCGATGAGATAGAGCCTGGAGGTCAGGGCGGAAAAACCGGTAGTTTCAATGTCAAAAAATAATAATTTATCAAGGCTGCCGATCCGTTCCAGAGGATAGGTGTCCGGCAGGTCCAAAGTTTTTTCAATCGTGATCATCAGTGCCTCCTGATTCATGTTTCCAATGCATATATCCTGGCGCATGGCTGGACAGATATCATTATAGTAGGCGGGAAATAGGAAGTCAAAGCAGAATATTTGTTCGATTTTTCCTTGCAATGAGGGAGAAGTCATGTTAGAATATGGGCAGAAGTTGTGAAGAAGGAGTCAGAAACGTGTTTTCATATATAAAGGGAAGTTTGGAAGAAGTATCCGGCGACCGGATCGTGGTGGAGGCTGGCAATATCGGCTATGACATCGCCATTCCGCTGTCTGCGGCGGAGAGGCTTCCTCATACGGGAAGCGAGATCAAGGTCTATACATATCTGCAGGTGAGGGAGGACGGACTGAGCCTGTTCGGCTTTTTAAGCCGCCATGACCTGGAGATGTTCCGGCAGCTGATCGGAGTGAACGGGATCGGGCCGAAGGCGGCTCTGGGGATCCTGTCATCCCTAAGCCCGGACAGCCTGCGCATGGCTATCATAGCCGGGGACGCGAAGGCGATCGCAAAAGCTCCAGGAGTTGGCGTGAAGACCGCCCAGAGGATCATCCTGGATCTGAAGGATAAGATCAGCCCGGAGGATATCCTGGAGGAAGTTCTGGCAGAGCCTCAGGATCTGGAGATCGGCCAGGAAAAAGAGGCGGTCAGAGAGGCGATCGAGGCGCTGGTGGCGCTGGGATATTCGTCTTCCGAATCAGCCAAGGCGGTAAAGCGGGTGGAAGCCACCCCGGATATGACGGCGGAAGAGGTGTTAAAGGCCTCTTTGAAATTTCTGGTATTTTAAGCAGAGGAGAAGCAGATGGAACGAAGGATCATTACTACAGATGTGACGGAAGAAGAAAAAAAGACAGAGACGAATCTAAGACCTCAGTTCCTTTCCGATTATATTGGCCAGGAAAAGATCAAGTCTACGCTGAAAGTATTTATCGACGCCGCAAAGTCCAGAGGGGAAGCTTTGGACCACGTACTTTTTTACGGCCCTCCAGGCCTGGGAAAGACGACGCTGTGCGGCATCATTGCCAATGAGATGGGAGTCCATATGAAAGTCACCTCCGGACCGGCGATCGAAAAGCCAGGGGAGATGGCTGCGATCTTAAACAATCTCCAGGAAGGGGACGTGCTGTTCGTAGACGAGATCCACAGGCTGAACCGCCAGGTAGAGGAGGTGCTGTACCCGGCGATGGAGGATTTTGCCATAGATATCATGCTGGGAAAGGAGTCCTCCGCCCGTTCGATCCGCCTGGAGCTGCCGAAGTTCACTCTTGTAGGCGCTACGACGAGGGCGGGCCTTCTGACCGCGCCTTTAAGGGACCGGTTCGGCGTTGTGCAGAAACTGGATTTTTATACGCCAAAGGAACTGGTGGAGATCATCCTCCGTTCTGCAAGCGTGCTGCAGGTGGAGATCGATCCGAAAGGGGCGGAGGAGATCGCCAGGCGTTCCAGAGGGACGCCGCGTCTTGCGAACCGCCTGTTAAAGCGGGTGAGAGATTTTGCACAGGTCAAATATGACGGGGTCATTACCAGGGAAGTGGCGGATTTTGCCCTGGATATCCTGGATGTGGACAAGATCGGACTGGATCACAACGACAGGACGATCCTCTTGACGATCATCCAGAAGTTTTCCGGAGGGCCGGTGGGACTGGATACCCTTGCGGCCGCCCTGGGCGAGGACAGCGGAACATTAGAGGAGGTTTACGAACCGTACCTTCTGATGAACGGGCTGATCAACCGTACGCCCAGAGGAAGAGTGGCTACGGAGCGGGCCTATCATCATCTGGGGCTGCCTTCCGGCACAGAATGTGCTGGCAAGAAGATACACAGCTGAACTGTTAGATGGATGACGCCGTGTAAGCGAAAAGAGGGTGGAATATCTTGGAGATGTATGATATGATAGGCAAAGGTGTACTTGAATCGACACAGGCGGGAGAGGATAAAGATGAGTTCAAAGAATTACATAGAAGTTTTGATAGATGGAAAGATATATACTCTGGGAGGCATGGAAGAAGAGGCTTATCTGCAGAAGGTGGCCAATTATATCAATGAAAAGATATCCCTGATGAAAAAACAGAATGGTTTTTTAAAGCAGAGCGCGGATTACCAGAGCGTGATGACCCAGCTGAACATCGCGGACGACTATTTTAAGGCTATGGAGCAGGTGGATACTCTGGAAGAGCAGAAAGAAGACCTGGAAAAAGAGGCGTACAGCTTAAGGCACGAGCTTGTTACGACCCAGATGAAGCTGGATAAAGCGGTCCGCGACCTGGAAGAAGCAAAGAAGAAAGACGAAAAGAGGGATGTCTCATGAAATGTGAGGCATTTTCTCGTTTCACAGGAAAGAGAGGAATTGTGTGAACAGACCAAAGGTAGAGATCCTGGCTCCAGCCGGCTCCTATGAAAGTATGACTGCCGCCATATCTGCAGGAGCGGACGCTGTATACATCGGCGGGAGCCGGTTCGGCGCGCGGGCTTACGCGGACAATCTGGATGAGGAACGGATGCTGGAGGCAATCGATCACGCCCATCTCCATGGCTGCCGCCTCTATATGACGGTTAATACCCTGATGAAGGATAAAGAGATGGATCAGCTTTTTGATTATATGGATCCTTACTACAGACAGGGGCTGGATGCGGCGATCGTACAGGATCCCGGCGTATTCGCTTTTTTGAAAAAGCATTTTCCAGGGCTGCACCTTCATGGGAGCACGCAGATGACAGTTACAGGCGTTTACGGGGCCAGGCTGTTAAAGGAAGCGGGAGCATCCAGAGTGGTAATGGCAAGAGAGGTGTCTCTGGAAGAGATCAGAAAGATAAAGGAACAGGTGGATATTGAGATCGAGGCTTTCGTCCACGGAGCGCTGTGTTACTGTTACTCCGGACAGTGCCTTTTGAGCAGCGTGATCGGAGGAAGGAGCGGAAACCGGGGAAGGTGCGCCCAGCCGTGCCGCCTTCCGTACGAGGCTATAAGGGATGGAAAAGATATCGGAAAAAAGAACGAGCGGTACATCATGAGCCTGAAGGATCTGTGCACGCTGGATCTGATCCCGGATATGATCGAAGCAGGGATCTATTCCATGAAGATCGAGGGAAGGATGAAGAGCCCAAGATATACGGCCGGGGTTGTGAGCATGTACCGCAAATATACGGATATGTATCTGAGAAACGGGCGGGAGGGCTACAGCGTAGACCCGGCGGATAAGCAGATGCTCCTGGAGCTTTTTGACCGCGGAGGTTTTACAGACGGTTATTATAAAAAACACAATGGCAGGGATATGGTGGCTCTCCATGAAAAGCCCCAGTTCCGTGAAGTGGATAAAGACCTGTTGGACCATTTGGACGAAGCGTACGTAAAGAACCCCGGACAGGTGGAGATCAGCGGGAAAGCTGCGGTAAAGGCGGGAGAGGCGTCGTCTCTGACGCTTTCTTGCGGACAGACCATGGTGACTGTATATGGCCAGGCAGCTGAGACGGCGAAAAACCAGCCGATGACTGAAGAAAAGGTACTGCGGCAGATCGGAAAGACCGGAGGGTCAGATTTTGTCTTCCGCGAGCTTTCCGCTAGGACGGAAGGGGATCCTTTTATCCCGGTACAGGCGCTGAACGAACTGCGGCGCACAGGATTCCAGGCCCTCAGGGAGGAGATCCTGAAGCCCTGGAAACGGGGAGAAGGGATCCGGCCTTCTGAGAAAGAGGAAAAGAAAGAAAAGGAAGCAGATCCTGCAGGAGGCAGGCTGAAGATCACGGCTTCCGCCGAGGATGCCAAGACCGCAGAATGTCTGGCCGCCGTAGAGGGGATATCCAGGATCTGCCTGGATTCCGCTGTGATCGGGGCAAACGAGTGGAAGAGGCTGGCCGCAATCTGTCATGAGCAGGACAAGGAGTGCTGGCTGATCATGCCGCGCATTTTCCGGACTGAGGCAGAGCGCTATTTTCTGGAACATAAACAGGAGCTGGAAGAGGCGGGGTTCGACGGCCTGCTTTTAGGCTCGCTGGAAGAAACCGGATTTTTAAAGGATCAGGATGTAAAACTGCCAATAGCTTTTGACAGCGGGATCTATGTGTTTAATAAAGAAGGCGAACAGGCTTTAAAAGGCCTTGGAGCCAGGTTTCTTACCCTTCCTGCGGAGTTAAACGGAAGGGAGCTGCAGGAGCTTGGCTGCGGCGGAAAAGAGATGGTCGTCTACGGCAGGCTTCCTCTTATGGTTTCCGCCCAGTGCATCCAGAGGACTGCAGACCGATGCAGCCGCAGGCCGGGGATCCTTTCCGTCAGAGACAGGATGGGAAAGGAATTTCCAGTAAGGAACGTCTGCAGATTCTGCTACAATGTGATCTATAATACCAGCCCGCTTTCTCTCCATGGCATGGAAGAGATGGTGAGACGGCTTGGACCGGCCAGCGTGAGACTGGCGTTTACAACAGAGACAAAAGAAGAAGCACAGGAGATCGCAAGGGCTTTTGTGCGCGGATTCGGGGAAGGGCAGGAGACTCTTTTCCCAGGAAGAGATTTTACAAGGGGGCATTTTAAACGAGGCGTGGAATAGGGGTCCGGCTGAATCGTTGCGAATAGAAGTATAGTAGGCAGGTGATCGATTGATAAATTTAATCGTAGAAATATCAAAATATGTGATGATATTCCTTATGATCCTTTATGCGTATCTGAATTTCCGCTTTTTCGGCGTAAAGGATGAGGAAAAGCAGAACCGGATCTGTGTGGAACAGAATTTCCTGATGTTTGTCATTCATTTTCTGGCGTACCTTACTCTGTATCTTAAGCTGGAAGACGGCCAGATCCTGATGTTTTACTGGATCCAGGTGTTCTTTTTCCTGGCTTATCTGATCCTGTCCAGAGTGTTTTACAGGAATATCTCCCGGCTTTTGCTGAACAATATGTGCATGCTGCTGTGCGTGGGATTTGTTATGCTCACGCGGCTGGACCCGGACCGGGCGTTCCGGCAGTTCGCCATTGTTTTCGTATCGGCTCTTGTAACGTGGATCATCCCGTTTATCATAGACAGGACCTGGCAGCTTGCCCGCATCCCCTGGGTATACGGCGGGATCGGCCTTCTGCTCTTGCTGATCGTTTACGTGAGGGGGATCACCAGCTATGGCGCCCAGCTGTCTATAAGCATTGGCGGGATCGGCTTTCAGCCGTCCGAGTTTGTAAAGATCAGTTTTGTATTTTTTATCGCCACCATGTTTTATCATTCCGTGGAATTTAAGACAGTGGCCGTGACTACGGCCATCGCAGCGGTCCATGTGCTGATCCTGGTGGCGTCGAAGGATCTGGGAAGCGCGCTGATCTTCTTTATCACTTATGTGTTTATGCTGTTTATCGCCACATCCAACTGCTTTTACCTGGCTTCCGGCCTGGCAGGCGGAAGCATCGCGGCCTTTCTGGCTTATAAGCTGTTTCCGCATGTGCAGGTGCGGGTATCCGCATGGCTGGATCCGTGGTCGGATGTGGAAAATAAAGGATACCAGATCGCCCAGTCCCTCTTTGCCATTGGAACCGGAGGATGGTTCGGGCTGGGGCTGTGCCAGGGGATCCCAAATAAGATCCCCGTTGTGGAAAAAGACTTTATCTTTGCCGCCATATCAGAAGAAATGGGAGGGATCTTCGCCATTTGCGTCGTATTTATCTGTCTGGGCTGCTTTCTGCAGTTTATGATGGTGGCCGTGCGCATGCAGGCGGTCTTTTATAAGCTGATCGCCGCGGGCCTGGGCTGCGTGTATATCGTCCAGGTGCTGCTCACTGTAGGCGGAGTGGTCAAATTCATCCCTCTTACCGGGGTGACTCTGCCTCTGGTAAGCTATGGAGGAAGCTCCGTCATGAGCACGTTTATCATTTTCCAGGTGATCCAGGGCCTTTATGTCCTGAAAAAGAACGAAGAGGAAGAAGAATGAAAAAAACCAGGTCAAATCCTAATGCAAAGACAAACAGGAATATCCTCCGCCTGGCTTATGTGGTAGTGGGGATATTCGTCTGTATGATCGCATATATGGCGTACTTTATGCAGATAAAGAGCGAGACGGTGATCAATAACCCGTATAACGCCAGGCTCAACCTGCTTTCGGACCGGGTGGTCCGCGGAGAGATCCTCAGCAGCGACGGACAGGTCCTGGCGCGGACGGTAACAGGGGATGACGGAGAGGAAAAACGGGAATATCCCCTGGGCTCGCTTTTTGCCCATGTAGTAGGGTATTCAGACCACGGAAAGACCGGCCTGGAATCTGCAGCTAATTTTTATCTCCTCAGCTCCCATATCAACCTGGTGGAGCAGGTTACCAACGAGCTGGCGGACATCAAAAGTCCGGGAGACAATATCGTGACCACGCTGGACGCTCAGATCCAGCAGGCGGCGTCAGATCTTTTAGGAGACAGGAGAGGGGCAGTGGTGGTCATGGAGACAGATACGGGAAAGATCCTGGCAATGGTCTCCAAACCAGGTTTTGATCCCAACACCCTGTCAGAACAATGGGATATTTTAACATCCGACGAGGCGGGGGAAGCAAGGCTTTTAAACCGGGCTTCTCAGGGGCTTTATCCGCCGGGATCCACGTTTAAGATCGTTACGGCTATGGAGTACCTCAGGGAGCATCCCCAGGATTACGCAGACTTTTCCTTTGACTGCAGCGGCGTATACCAGGATGGGGAATATGAGATCAAATGCTATCATTCTACAGCTCACGGACACGAAGATCTGCGGCTGGCTTTTGCCAATTCCTGCAATGGGGCTTTTGCGAACCTGGGACTGTCCCTGGACAAGAAAAAGCTTAAAGAACTGTCGGAGGATCTGCTGTTTAACAGGAATCTGCCTCTGTCGTTCCCTTACAATAACAGTTCTTATCAGATGGAGGAAGGAGCGGACGACTGGGAGACTCTGCAGACTTCCATCGGCCAGGGAAAAACTCAGATCACGCCGATCCACAACGGTATGATCGTCTCCGCTATAGCTAACGGCGGGATCCTGATGAAGCCCTATCTGATCGACCGTATTGAAAACGCGGCAGGCGAAACAGTTAAAAAGTTTATGCCGGATTCTTATGGAGCCCTGATGAGCGCCCAAGACGCCCAGAGGCTGACAGAACTTATGGCGGACGTGGTGACAGAAGGCACCGGATCGGCTCTGCGCACCGATGCATATACGGCGGCGGGCAAGACAGGTTCCGCAGAATTTGAAACAGGAAAAGAAACCCATGCGTGGTTTGTAGGCTTTGCGCCGGTGGAATCCCCGAAGATCGCAGTCAGCGTTCTGGTAGAGGAGGGAGGTTCCGGCGGCCAGACCGCAGCCCCTATCGCAAGGGGAATATTTGATACCTATTTTTCCACTTATGGACAGTAAAGGAGGATTCTTGTGATAAAAGCAAGAGAGTACGTAAAGGCGGAAAGCCTTTCTGAGGCCTGGGAGCTGAACCAGAAAAAGAGCAGCGTGATCCTGGGAGGGATGATGTGGCTGAAGATGAGCAGCCTGCCAAAGGGAACATTGATCGATCTGTCCGGGCTTGGACTGGATACGATCGAAGAAACAGAAGAAGAATTTCGCATAGGCTGTATGTGCACCCTCAGGCAGCTGGAGCTGCACGAAGGTTTAAATCAGTATTTTAACGGCGTATTCAAAGAATGTACCAGACATATCGTAGGCGTGCAGTTCCGAAACGGCGCGACGGCAGGCGGAAGCGTGTTTGGAAGATATGGATTTTCTGACATCCTGACCTGCCTGATGGCTCTGGATACTTCCGTGGAACTTTATCAGGGAGGAATCGTACCTATAGCAGAGTTCGCAAAGATGCCTTATGACAGGGACGTGCTGGTGAGCATACGGATCCGGAAGGATGGAAGGAAGGCTGCATATACGACCCAGAGAAGGACAAAGACAGATTTTCCGCTCATTGCCTGCTGCGCTGCCAGAAAGGGATCGGAGTGGTATTTCAGCGTAGGAGCAAGGCCGGCCAGGGCAGAGCTTGTTGCCGTAAGTTCCGCGGCGCCGGATCCAGAAGAGATAGCAGAGCGCTTTTCCTATGGAGATAATGTGCGGGGAAGCGGGGAATACCGGAGAGAACTGGCAAAGATCTATCTTGCCCGTCTGATAAAAGGGCTTAAGGAGGCTTAAGATGAAGATCAGATTTACATTGAATGGAACAAATAGAGAGATCGACATAAAACCGGATATGCTTCTTATAGATCTGGTCAGGCAGCTGGGCTGCTACAGCGTAAAAAGAGGATGTGAGACTTCAAACTGCGGCCTCTGCACAGTGCTTGTGGATGGAAAACCAGTGCTTTCCTGTTCCACCCCTGCAGCAAGGGCAGATGGGAAAGACGTAGTAACGCTGGAAGGGATTGAAGAAGAAGCAGCAGCTTTTGGAAGGTTTTTAGCAGGAGAAGGAGCGGAACAGTGCGGTTTCTGCAGTCCGGGCCTGATCATGAACGTTCTGGCGATGGAAAAAGAACTGTCCCATCCAAACGAGGAAGAGATCAAAGAATATCTGGCTGGAAACCTGTGCCGCTGCACGGGTTATATGGGACAGATGCGCGCTATTGAAAAATATCTGAACCGGGAAGGAGGACAGTGATCATGGAACGAGTAATGAAAGCAGTAGGAAGTCCGGTCATGAAGAAGGACGCCATGGCTCTTGTAACTGGAAAGCCGGTGTATACCGACGATATCGCCCCGAAGGACTGTCTGATCGTAAAAGTTCTGCGCAGTCCTCACGCCCATGCATTGATCGAAGAGATCCATACAGAGGCTGCCTGTCAGGTTCCGGGGATCGCCGCCATCCTTACGTGGAAGGATGTTCCTCAAAAGCGTTTTACCATGGCAGGGCAGACTTATCCGGAACCCAGCCCCTATGACCGCCTGATCCTGGATCAAAGAGTGCGGTTCGTAGGAGACGCGGCAGCGATCGTGGCAGGAGAGAGCGAGGAAGCAGTGGACCGGGCGCTGAAGCTGATCAAGGTGAAATATCAGGTCCTTCCGGCAGTCCTGGACCTTCGGGAAGCCAAGGACAACGAGATCCTTGTGCATCCGGAGGACACCTGGAAGAGCTTCTGTCCAGTCGGAGCAGATAATAAAAGAAACCTGTGCGCTTCCGGCGTGGATCAGGACGGCGATGTGGAAAAGGTGCTGGCAGACTGCGATATCATCATAGAGCAGACTTACCATACAAAAGCGAATCAGCAGGCGATGATGGAGACGTTCCGCGCATTTACATATATGGATGCATACGGACGGATCGTAGTAACGGCCTCCACGCAGGTACCGTTCCATGTCAGAAGGATCATCGCCCATGCCCTGGATATCCCCAAGTCAAAGGTAAGGGTGATAAAGCCAAGGATCGGCGGCGGCTTTGGCGCCAAGCAGACTGTAGTGGCAGAAGTTTATCCTGCTATCGTTACCATAAAGACCGGACGGCCGGCCAAGATGGTCTACAGCCGTTACGAAAGCCAGATCGCATCTTCCCCGCGCCATGAGATGGAACTGAAGGTGCGCCTGGGGGCGGACAGGGACGGAAAGATCCGCGCCATCGATCTCTATACATTATCCAACACCGGAGCGTACGGAGAACACGGCCCGACGACAGTAGGCCTGTCCGGCCATAAATCGATCCCTCTGTATTCGTCTTCCGTAGAAGCGTTCCGCTTTGCCTATGACGTTGTGTATACAAACCGCATGTCTGCAGGAGCTTACCGCGGCTACGGCGCTACCCAGGGGATCTTCGCTGTGGAGTC
This sequence comes from Candidatus Lachnoclostridium stercoravium, assembly GCA_019118365.1. Lineage (GTDB taxonomy): Bacteria > Bacillota > Clostridia > Lachnospirales > Lachnospiraceae > Lachnoclostridium_A > Lachnoclostridium_A stercoravium. The sequence continues at coordinate 61,532 of DWZA01000026.1, forward strand.
CGCAGTCAATGAACTGGCGGAAAAGCTCCAGATGGACCCGGTGGTCTTAAGGGAAAAGAACATGGTAAGAGAAGGAGTCCATATGCCCGCTTACTATGGAGAGACAGCAGACAGCTGCGCTTTGGACCGCTGTATGGCCAAGGCGAAGGAAATGATCCGCTGGGATGAAAAATTCCCTTCCAGGGATATGGGAAATGGAAAAGTCCGCGGAGTCGGCGTGGCCATGTCCATGCAGGGATCGGCTATTTCAGGCGTCGACGTAGGTTCCGTGACGATCAAAGTAAATGACGACGGATTTTACAGCCTTATGGTAGGAGCTGCTGATATGGGAACAGGCTGTGACACGACTCTTTCCCAGGTGGCTGCGGACTGCCTCGGCTGTTCCGTAGACGATATCATCGTTCATGGAGTGGATACGGACGTATCGCCTTACGATTCCGGATCTTATGCTTCCAGCACCATGTATCTGACAGGAGGCGCAGTGATCAAAACCTGCGACAGACTGATCGAAAAGATCATCGCCAGAGGTGCGGAAACCTTAGGATGCAGCCCGGAGGAAGCGGACTTTGACGGAAAGCGTGTCTACCGTCTGGACGGCCAGGGAGAGATCAGCCTGAAAGATCTGGGCAACCAGGCGATGTGCAACAACCGGACGGCTCTGGAGGCTACAGAGTCCAACTCGTCTCCGATCTCGCCGCCGCCATTTATGGTAGGTATGGCAGAAGTAGAGATCGATAAAGAAACCGGATACGTGGAACTGATCGACTATGTGGCGGTGGTAGACTGCGGAACTCCAGTGAATCCCAACCTCGTCCGCGTTCAGACAGAGGGCGGTCTGGCTCAGGGCATCGGCATGGCCCTTTTTGAAGAGATCACCTATTCTCCCAAGGGTCAGATGTATGAAAATTCCTTTATGCAGTACAAGATCCCTACCAGGCTCGACGTGGGAAAGATCCGCGTAGAGGTGGAGAGCAGCTATGAAAAGACAGGACCTTTTGGAGCAAAATCCATTGGCGAAGTGGTTATCAATACGCCGTCTCCGGCGATCGCCAGCGCCGTGGCCCACGCTGTAGGCGTCCATATCCGGGAACTGCCGATCACAGCGGAAAAAGTATTCTTTGGGATGAGAGAGAAAAGGTAGAAAACTCCATATTGCATCCAAAATAAAAAAGAGGTATACTAAAACCAGTCTAAGTTGACACACCACGGGATGAGGCAGAGATGGCATTCTGTTTGGGGATACTAGTAGAACAGCAGGGCATTTCTGACATCAGTCCCAATCAGGAGGAATTGCAATGATTGAAGCAACGAGCTGTGGCGGTGTGGTTATTTTTCGAGGTAAGATTCTGGTTTTGTATAAGAATTATAAAAACAAATATGAAGGATGGGTTTTGCCGAAGGGAACTGTAGAGCCTGGGGAAGAGTATAAGGAGACGGCCCTCAGGGAAGTAAAAGAAGAGACTGGCGTTACGGCCTCGATCATAAAATATATCGGGAAAAGCCAGTATTCCTTTAATACGCCTCAGGATATGGTGGAAAAAGACGTACACTGGTATCTGATGATGGCCGACAGCTACTACAGCAAACCACAACGGGAAGAGTACTTTATGGATTCCGGATATTACAAGTTTTACGAGGCCTACCATCTGTTGAAGTTTTCCAATGAAAAACAGATCCTGGAAAAGGCCTATAACGAATATCTGGATCTGAAAAAGAGCAATCTGTGGGGCAGTAAGAAATATTTTTGAACGGAAATCTGAAAAGGAACTGTGGAGGAAGGAGCAAAAAAGCTCCTTTTTCCTTTATTATGAACGATAAGTCCGGCAAGGGGCCGTCATGCGTTTATGAGCAGACATCTGCCAGGCGCCGGCCGACGATCCGTGATGAGACGCAGGAGGAAGGACATATGAAGGAGATCAGCATTAAGGAGATTGAAGGAATAAAGATCGGAAACGCTCAGGATGAAAAGGGCGGCACCGGATGTACGGTCATCCTCTGCCCGGAAGGCGCGGCAGCAGGGATGGATGTAAGAGGAGGGGGACCGGCCTCCAGGGAAAGCGAGCTGCTTCAGCCAAGGGCGGCCGCCCAGAAGATCCACGGGATCCTCTTAAGCGGCGGCAGCGCATTTGGGCTGGATGCAGCAGGAGGAGTGATGGAATACCTGGAAGAGCGGGGGATCGGTTTTGACGTGGGAGTAACGAAAGTCCCCCTGATCTGCCAGTCCTGCCTGTTTGACCTGACGGTGGCAGATCCCAAGGCGCGGCCGGATAAGGCGATGGGATATGAAGCCTGCAAAAACGCGGAAACCGGCAATTACCAGGACGGGAACTTTGGAGCGGGAACAGGAGCTACAGTAGGAAAATTTTATGGGATGGAGCGGTGCATGAAATCCGGGATCGGAAGCTATGCCGTCCAGATCGGCGATCTGAAGGTGGGAGCGCTGGTGGCGGTCAATGCTCTGGGAGACGTTTTTGACTGGAAAACAGGAAAAAAGCTGGCTGGACTCCTGTCGGAAGATAAGAGGTCTTTCTGCCTTGCAGAAGAGGAGATGTATAAGAGCAGCCAGATCGTGGAGAACAAATTTGTGGGAAATACGACTCTGGGAGTGGTCATAACCAACGGCAGATTTACGAAAGCCCAGCTGGGAAAGATCGCGGCTATGGCTCATAATGGCTACGGCCGCTGTATTTCTCCGATCCATACCAGCGCGGACGGCGATACGATATACGGGGTGTCCACAGGCGATGTGGCGGCGGATGAAGACATGGTGGGAACCCTGGCAGCCCGCGTGATGTCAGAGGCTATCGCCCGCGCCGTAAGGTCGGCAAAGTCTGCGTACGGATATCCATCCTGCCGGGATATGGAGCAGAAGGAGCTTTGATCATGTATATATTTTCCTTTTCTGGAAAAACTGGGAACGAAAGGAGAATGGCCATATATGGAACAGAAAATGGAGATCTATGAGGATCTGAGACAGATCCTGGAAAAGGCGGCTTCCGTCCAGGCGGCGTTAGCTCTGATCGAATGGGACAATGAGACGCTGGCCCCAAAGAAAGCGGGAGAACAGACCGCAAAGACAGCCGGAGCCCTTTCCGGGATCTATTATGATATTATGACGGGACCGTCTATGGATAAAGCCCTGAAGCAGTGGAAGGAATGCGGGGAGGACAATGAAGACGCCAGGAAGGCGGACGGAACGTTCTGGAGCATAGACGAGATCGCTTCCCGTATGTGCTGCGAGACGGAAAAAGAGCGCCGCCTGCTCTCCTGCGTCCCCAGAGAAGAGTACGAAGAATTTACGAAAATGACAAACGCCGGAGGGAGGATCTGGGCGGAGGCCAGGAAGAAAAAAGATTTTTCCGCTTTCGCCCCGGAACTGGAACGGATCATAGAATATAAAAAGAAGCTTGCGTCTTATCGGAGAAAAGATGGAGAAAGTCTGTATGACGCTATGCTGGACGAGTTTGAAGAAAATTTTCCAGAGGAAAAGCTGGACGAATTTTTCGGGACCATACGGGAAGAACTGGTTCCATTTCTGGAGGAGATCCGGACAAAGGGAAGAAAGATCGACGGAAGCTTCCTGTATGGGGACTATCCGGAAGAAAAGCAGGAAAAGCTGGCCAGGATGATGGCGGAATACATCGGCTTTGATTTTGAAAGAGGCGTGATGGCTGTAAGCGAGCATCCGTTTACCACCAGCTTTCACAATAAAGACGTGCGGATCACCACTCATTATGACCAGTGGCTGGATCACTCCCTGTTTTCCGTGATCCATGAGGGCGGCCACGCCCTGTACGAGCTGGGGATCGACGACAGGCTGACCCGGACGATCCTGGGACAGGGCGCGTCTATGGCCATGCACGAGTCCCAGTCCCGGTTTATGGAAAATATAATAGGAAGAAGCCAGGCGTTCTGGGAACCGCTGTACGGAAAGGTCCAGGAGCTTTTCCCGGACCAGCTGGGAAAGATCACTCTGGAACATTTTATAGAAGGGATCAACCAGGTGCAGCCGGGCCTTATCCGTATCAATGCGGACGAGCTGACATACAGCCTGCATATCATGGTGCGCTATGACCTGGAAAAGGGGCTGATGAATGGAAAGATCCGCGTATCCGATCTGGAAAATGAATGGGCGGACCGGTATGAAGCGTATCTGGGCCTGCGTCCAAAGACAGCGGACCAGGGAGTCCTGCAGGATATCCACTGGTCCCAGGGCTCTTTCGGATATTTTCCGTCTTATGCTCTTGGAAGCGCATTTGCCGCCCAGATCTATGAGAAGATGAAGGAGAGCATGGATGTGGACGGGCTTCTTAAGGCGGGACAGATCCATAAACTCACAGAATATCTCAGGGAGCATATTCACAGATACGGCAGGATGAAGGACAGCCTGACGCTGATCCGGGATACCACAGGGGAAGACTTCAGCCCCAGATATTATATCCGCTATCTGAAAGAAAAGTATGGGAGACTTTACCTGTAGCTGATCAGAAACGGGGGATGGCGTCCGGAGAAAGTAAGCTTAAGCGGCTGTTCTGATATTCCCCGGAAAATGTAACTTCCCGGCCGAACCACGAGGGAGGCGTAAATCGGTCCGCCGCCCCTTCGTCGGAAAATTCCACCTCTACCAGATAAAGCCCCTGGAATACGCCCTGGAAGACGTCCAGCTCGGCGGTAAGATCTTTGCTCAGGGGAATGCGGTATCTGGTCTTTGTGAGGATATTGCCGTCCGCCTTTTTTAACAGATGGTCATAAGACTCTTTTGTAAGAGGAAGATTGTATTCTTCCCGTACCATGAGCCCCTTGGATTTGTATGTGAGATAGTATTCCTCTCCGTCCTTTCGCACCCGCACCACAGGAGCAGTGGACAGATAGCCCTGCTCGATCAGGCGCGACGGAAAGTCTTCCAGGTGTTCAGGCAGTGTTTTTACTAAATATTTGCGTTCAATTTCCATTAAAAAACTCCTTTTCAGTTGCGTTTTGCAGGAAGATTTTGTATGATAGTAGGCGGCTGAGCGAAGCTTTTCAGAAACGCCCAGCCGGGACCCATACAGTATAACATAAAAAAGGAGATTTTATCAATGGCTCAGGTATATGCATTTATGGCACCAGGATTAGAAGAAGTAGAATGTTTAGCGGCGGTAGATGTGATGATCCGCGCAGGAATAGAAGTGAACCTCGTATCGATCACGGATTCTCTGGAGGTTACAGGAGCCCATCATATCACAGTGAAGGCGGACTGCCGTCTGGAGGACGTGGACTGGGATGAGGCTCAGGCGCTGTTCCTTCCGGGCGGAATGCCAGGAACAACAAATCTTGCTTCCTGCGAAGAGCTGTGCGCGCATCTGAAAGAAGCCTATGATCAGGGCAAACATCTTGCGGCCATCTGCGCGGCGCCAAGCGTTTTAGGAAAGCTCGGCCTTCTGGAGGGGAAAAAAGCAGTATGCTTCCCAGGATTTGAAGGAGAACTGACAGGAGCCAGCATCCAGGAGTGCGGCATGATCACAGACGGACAGATCACTACGGCAAGAGGTTTGGGATACGCCCTGGATCTGGGACTGGAGCTGGTACGTATCTTAAAGAACAGAGAGACGTCAAAGAGGATCAAGGCCGCGATCCAGTACGATCAGTTCTGACCGTTCAGCCGTGTATCTTCCCGCCAGCACAGAATGTGCTGGCGGGAAGCCTGGGATGTCATCCCTATGCCAGGATATATGTTAAATCGCTTTTACAAGCAAGCTTGTAACGCTCTTTACCGTATATCGTAACAGTTCAGGACGGCACATCTTCTTGTCCTGCCAGGGCCGGGCAAGAAGCATCGGATGTCCATCCGATGTGAAAACAGGGGCAAAAGCATGCTTATAAGCAAGCTTAATGCCTGTTTTTACCCCTGTTTTCACGCCGTCCTGAACTGTTACCATATATCCTGGCGCACGGCTGAACTGTTACAATCTAAAAAAATGTAAAATACTATTGCTATTTTAAGAGGCCGTATGTTATAATGCTAACTTGAAGTGTAACGCCCAGTAGGCAGGCGGTTCACATATAGATTCAAGGAGGAACCCACAGAATGAGTTTACAAGTAGAGAAGTTAGAGAAGAACATGGCAAAGCTGACCATCGAAGTGCCGGCAGAGGAATTTACAGAAGCGATCAAGACTGCATACATTAAGAATAAAAATCATTTCAACATTCCAGGCTTCCGCAGGGGTAAGGCGCCGCAGGCAATGATTGAAAAGATGTACGGAGCAGAGATCTTCTATGAGGATGCTGCTAATGAGATCCTGCCGGTATCTTTTGAGGACGCGGCAAAGGAAAGCGGACTTGATATCGTTTCCAGACCTGACATCGAGTTAAAGCAGATGGAAAAAGGCAAACCATTTATTTATGAAGCTACTGTAGCGCTGAAGCCGGAAGTTACTTTAGGCGAGTACAAGGGCGTTGAAGTTGAGAAGGCAGCGGCAGAAGTAACAGAAGAAGACGTAGAAAAGGAATTAAAGAGAGTACAGGACCAGAACTCCAGACTGATCTCCGTAACAGACAGACCAGTTGCCGACGGCGACCAGGTTATCATCGATTTCGACGGTTATGTAGACGGAAAGCAGTTTGACGGCGGAAAAGCAGAGGATTATCCTCTGGTGATCGGCTCTCATTCCTTTATCGATACATTTGAAGAGCAGCTGATCGGCAAGAACGTAGGAGACGAGTGCGAAGTAAACGTTACCTTCCCTACAGAGTATCATGCAGAAGAGCTGAAAGGCAAACCAGCTGTATTTAAAGTAAAGATCAATGAGATCAAGTTCAAAGAGCTTCCGGAATTAAACGACGAGTTCGCAGCAGAAGTTTCTGAGTTCGAGACATTAGACGCATACAAGGAAGACCTGATGAAGAAGATGCTTGATACAAAGCAGAAGCAGGCTGAGACAGAGAACGAGAACAGAGTTGTAGATAAGGTCGTTGAAAATGCGACTATGGAGATCCCGGATGCTATGGTAGACACACAGGTCCGCAATATGATCAATGATTACGGCCGCAGGATGCAGAGCCAGGGAGTCTCCCTTGACGACTACATGAAGTATACAGGCATGACTATGGAGACTCTGGGCGAGCAGATGAAGCCGCAGGCGATCAGAAGGATCCGCACACGCCTTGTCCTGGAAGCAGTAGCAAAGGCAGAAAATATCGAGATCTCCGATGAAGCAGTAGATGCAGAGATCGAAGGAATGGCAGCGGCTTACAAGATGGAAGCTGCCAAGTTAAAGGAATACATGGGCGAAGCAGAGATCGCTCAGATGAAGGAAGATATGGCTGTACAGCGTGCAGTAGACTTCCTTGTAAAAGAAGCAAAATTAGTGTAAAAAGGAACTGGAGGCCGCTGCTTAGGAGTTTTGCAACTGACATGCAGCAGCCTCTTTCCTTACAAAGCATCCGGCAGGAGACGTATCTGCCGGGTCGGACAGGAGGATAATATGAGTTTAGTACCTTATGTCATTGAATCCACCAGCCGTGGAGAACGTTCTTACGATATTTATTCCCGCCTTTTAAAGGACAGGATCATCTTCTTAGGAGAAGAGGTGACTGACGTATCTGCCAGCCTGGTAGTGGCTCAGCTCCTTTTCCTGGAGTCTGAAGATCCGGGCAAGGATATCAGCCTTTACATCAACAGCCCAGGCGGATCCGTTACAGCAGGCATGGCGATCTATGACACGATGCATTATATCAAGTGCGACGTTTCTACCATATGCATCGGTATGGCAGCCAGCATGGGAGCGTTCCTCCTTGCAGGAGGCACAAAGGGAAAACGCTATGCCCTTCCAAACGCAGAAGTTATGATCCATCAGCCGTCCGGCGGCGCCCAGGGCCAGGCTACAGAAATCCAGATCGTAGCGGAAAAGATCCTTCAGACAAAGAAAAAGCTGAACGAGATCCTGGCAGCCAATACCGGCCAGCCCTATGAGACGATCGCCCGCGATACAGAGAGAGATCACTATATGACAGCGGAAGAAGCAAAGGCATACGGCCTGATCGACGCAGTGATCTCAGGACGATGACCATGGTCATAAGCAGCAGAGACCGGATAGGGGAAGCGTTTTCCCTTATCCGCTGCTTCTGAAAAAGGAAAGAATCGAGGTGCAGACATTAAAATGCCAGGAAGACCAGACGACAAGATCCGGTGTTCTTTCTGCGGAAAGACTCAGGATCAGGTAAAAAAACTGATCGCCGGTTCCAATAATGTATACATTTGCGATGAATGCATTGATCTTTGCGCAGAGATACTGGAAGAGGAATTTGACGGCCATGAGGAAGACGGATTTGATCTCGGCGAGATCAATCTGATGAAGCCTAAGGAGATCAAGGCATTTTTAGACGAATATGTGATCGGCCAGGATGCGGCCAAAAAAGTGCTCTCCGTAGCCGTTTATAATCATTATAAGCGGGTTACCTCCAAGAAAACTATGGATGTGGACGTACAGAAGAGCAATATCCTGATGCTGGGACCTACAGGTTCCGGAAAGACCTATCTGGCTCAGACACTGGCGAAGATCCTTAACGTTCCGTTTGCCATTGCGGATGCCACGGCTCTGACAGAAGCCGGATATGTAGGCGAGGATGTGGAAAATATCCTGTTAAAGCTGATCCAGGCGGCGGATTACGATATCGCAAAAGCGGAATACGGCATCATTTATATTGATGAGATCGATAAGATAACGAAAAAGTCCGAAAATGTTTCCATAACCAGAGACGTTTCCGGCGAAGGCGTGCAGCAGGCTCTTTTAAAGATCCTGGAAGGCACGGTAGCCAGCGTTCCTCCGCAGGGAGGCAGAAAACATCCCCATCAGGAGCTTCTGCAGATCGACACCACGAATATCCTGTTTATCTGCGGCGGCGCTTTTGACGGCCTGGAAAAGATCATCGAGAGGCGTCTGAATGTGGGATCTATCGGATTCAACTCCGATATCCATGATAAAAACAATCTTGATATAGATGAACTGCTCCGCCAGGTGCTTCCTGAGGATCTGGTAAAATTTGGACTCATCCCTGAATTTATCGGCCGTGTGCCGGTAGTCGTATCTCTGGATATCCTTACGAGAGAAGCGCTGATCCGGATCCTGAAGGAGCCGAAGAACGCGCTGACAAAGCAGTACCAGAAGCTGTTTGAGCTGGATGATGTGAAACTGGAATTTACACCGTCCGCGCTGGAATCCATTGCGGATCTGGCTGTGGAAAGGAAGACGGGAGCCAGAGGCCTCCGCTCGATCATGGAGTCAGTGATGATGGATCTGATGTACGAGGTTCCGTCAGACAGCAATATCGGGATCTGTACGATCACAAAGGACGTAGTAGATAAGAAAGCGGAGCCGGAGATCGTTTACCGCGATACGGCAGTGCCGAGAAAGACGATCTCCCAGAGATTCAAGAAAGATAAACCGGGCGAGATTGCCTGACAGACAGGAAGTCTGCGGATCAAAGGGTATCTGCGGGATTTCCAATGGAGACAGGAGCAGGGCGACCAGGAGCATTTGAAAAACAGTGCCTGGCCGCCTTCTCATGTCTTTTTGATCCGCAGGATATCCTGATCTTTGCGGGTCAGAGGCATAATGCAACAAAGGAGGACAAAGATGGAAGAAAAGAAGACCATGCCGGTGATCGCTTTGCGGGGGCTTACCGTCCTTCCAAAGATGATGATACATTTTGATGTAAGCAGGGCAAGGTCCGTGGCCGCAGTAGAGCGGGCGATGATCGACGACCAGAAGGTATTTCTGGTGACGCAGAAAAATCCAGACGATGAAAACCCATCCCAGGAACAGCTCCATCAGATCGGAACGGTTTCAGCGGTAAAGCAGCTGGTAAAGCTTCCAGGCGGACTGATCCGCGTGATGGTGGAAGGACTTTACCGGGGCGAGCTGATCTGCCTGGAGTCTACAGATCCGGCTCTTACCGGAGAGATCGCCGTTTTATCGGACAACGAGGACGAGGCAGACTGGGTTTCCAGAGAAGCTATGGCCAGAGTCTTAAAAGATAAACTGGAAGAATACGGAAGGGAAAACCCCAGAGCGGCAAAGGAGAACCTGCCAAACCTGATGATCATTACAGAGCTGGACGAACTGATGGATCAGATCGCGATCCAGCTCCCATGGGATTATACAGTCCGTCAGGAGGTTCTGGACCATCCGTCTCTGGAAGGCCGTTATGATACGATCCTGAAAAATCTGATGAAAGAGATCGAGGTGCTGCGGATCAAACGGGATCTTCAGTCCAAGGTAAAGGAAGCGATCGATAAAAACCAGAAGGATTACGTATTAAGAGAGCAGATGCGGGTGATCCGTGAAGAACTGGGAGAGGACAATCCGGATACAGAAGGAGACGAATATCAGGAACAGGTGAAGCGCCTGACCGCTGACAAAGAGACGAAGGATAAGCTGATGAAAGAGATCAACCGTTTCAAGTCCATGCCAAGCGGAAGCCAGGAAGCGAACGTTCTGAGAACCTACATCGAGACGCTTCTGGAGCTGCCCTGGAACAAGATGTCCAGAGACAACCACAATCTGAAGCATGCGGAAAAGATTCTGAATGAAGACCATTACGGCCTGGAAAAGGTAAAGGAAAGGATCCTGGAATACCTGGCAGTGCGCGTATTGACAAAGAAGCAGAGCAGCACCATCCTCTGTCTGGTAGGCCCTCCTGGAACAGGAAAGACATCGATCGCCCGTTCTGTAGCCAGGGCGTTAAATAAAAAATATGTGCGCATAAGCCTTGGAGGAATCCGGGACGAGGCAGAGATCCGTGGCCACAGGAAGACTTACGTGGGGGCTATGCCAGGCCGCCTGGTAGAAGGCCTGAAGCAGGCTGGCGTAGGCAATCCGCTTATGCTTTTAGATGAGATCGATAAAGTAAGCAGCGATTATAAGGGAGATACTTCTTCGGCCCTTCTGGAGGTGCTGGACGGAGAGCAGAATGTGAAATTCCACGATCATTATGTGGAGACTCCCATTAACCTTTCCAATGTGCTGTTTATCGCCACAGCCAATACCACGACCACGATCCCAGGACCGCTCCTGGACCGTATGGAGATCATAGAGGTAAACAGCTATACGGAAAATGAAAAGTTCCATATCGCCAAGGAATATCTGGTGGCAAAGCAGCTGGAGAGGAACGGGCTTAAGCCTGACCAGGCAGTTTTTGATGACGAGGCGATCAAGAAGATCATCCATAATTATACAAGAGAAGCCGGAGTCCGCAGCCTGGAGCGCAAGATCGGCGATATCTGCCGGAAGGCGGCCAGAGAGATCGTGGAAGACAGGGACAGACAGAAGTCGATCCACGTGACCACAGACAATCTGGAAAAATATCTTGGAAAAGAAAAGATCTCTTTTGAAGATGCCAACGAAGAAGACGAGGTGGGCATTGTGCGCGGCCTGGCGTGGACCAGCGTCGGCGGCGATACCCTGCAGATCGAAGTGAACGTTATGCCTGGAAAAGGCGAGCTGAAGATGACCGGTCAGATGGGAGACGTGATGAAGGAATCCGCCCAGATCGCTTTAAGCTATATCCGTTCCATTGCCAGTACATATGGCGTTACCGAGGAATTTTTTGAAAAGCACGATATCCATCTTCATATTCCAGAAGGCGCGGTTCCCAAGGACGGCCCTTCCGCAGGCATTACCATGGCTACGGCTATGCTGTCCGCCGTCACAGGCATTAAGGTATCGGCAAAGACCGCTATGACCGGAGAGATCACTCTCCGCGGCCGTGTTCTTCCTATCGGCGGATTAAAGGAAAAGATCCTTGCCGCCAAGATGGCTCATATCCAGAAAGTCCTTGTTCCGGTAAAGAACAAGCCGGATATCGAGGAGCTGTCTGATGAGATCACAGGAGGCCTGTCGATCGTGTACGTAAAGGGAATGGAAGACGTCCTGAAGGAAGCTTTCGTGTCTTAATTAAGGAAGGTATCAGATATGATCATAAAAAACGCAGAGCTGGAAACTGTATGCGGCATCACCAGCAAGCTTCCGGACAATGAATTTCCGGAGTTTGCCTTTGCCGGAAAGTCAAATGTGGGAAAATCTTCCCTGATCAACGCGCTGATGAACCGGAAATCCCTGGCCCGCACGTCGGCCCAGCCGGGAAAGACCCAGACCATTAATTTTTATAAGATCAACGACAGCCTCTATTATGTGGATCTGCCGGGGTACGGGTATACCCGCGCTTCCGTAGAGGTCAAGGCCAAATGGGGCCAGATGGTGGAACGCTATCTGAAAAGCTCCAAAAAGCTGCAGTGCGTATTCCTGCTGATCGATATCCGCCACGATCCTTCCGCCAACGACAGGATGATGTATGAGTGGATCGTCCACAACGGCTACGAGCCGGTGATCATCGCTACAAAGCTAGACAAGATCAAGAGAAGCCAGATCGACAAACAGGTAAAAACCATCCGCCTGGGGCTTGGTATGCCAAAGGGCGGAACAGTGATCCCGTTTTCTGCAGAAACGAAGCAGGGAAGGGAAGAAATCTGGGATTATATCGAAGGGATGACGGCAGAGACCGTATCAGAGGAAGAATAAAGGAAATCAGACGAAGGAGACAGTCAGATAAAATCCGCTCAGATAAAAACCTCTTATCATATAAGCGTAAAATACTTATATGACAGGAGGTTTTTTTGTGAAAACACATCGAAGAAGATCTGCCAGGATCACAGGAAGAGATCACAGCTGCTCCAGCCACTCCAGACATTCCTCATACGCCTGTCGCCCTTCAGGCGCGGACGTATCCTGATCAAAGTCGTGCCCCAGGTTATACACAGGATAGAATTTTGAATCGGGAATGCTTCTCGCCATGTTCTTGGAAAGGCGGAAGGGCACGTCCCGGTCCATGGAGCTGGCGGTTAAGAACGCAGGCGGAAGGATAGAAAGCTGTTTGGAAGAAAGGGAGCTGTCCTCCAGATCTTCTTCCGGCCCTAAAAGCTCCATCCAGCCTCCGGTCTGCCTCGCATAGAGATAGAGAAGCGTACGGGGGGATTTCACCGTATCAAAAACAGGAGAGTTTTCTATGGACTGGAAGGCCTCTTCTTTTGAAACAGGGGGATATTCTGCCTGGTAGTAACGGTTTGGTTTGGAAAAGTCTTCTTCTAAAAGGCTGGGATAGCCGTAGAAAAGGATCAGGGCGTCCGGAGCCGGGAGCCTGTTTCTGACCATCTGATAAGCGGTCTGGATGGATAAAAAGGCTCCGGCGGACCGCCCGAACAGAATGTATTCCGGGGAAGACAGTCCAAGCTCATCCGGATAATGAGTGAGGAACCACTGGACAAACTGCATGCAGCTGTCTGCGATCATGGAAACCGGATATTCCGGAGCCAGGGGATAGTCAAAAGCCAGAAAATCATATCCCGCTTTTAAAAACATATCGCGATAAGCCTCCGGCAGATCTTTTCTGCTCCCGAAGAGCAGCCCGCCGCCGTGAAAGTACAGGATGGTCCTGTATTTGGCAGGGGCAGACGGAAAGGCCTCGGAAGAGGAATAGAAATCCGCTTCCGCCTTTTGATAGCTTCCATTTGTTAAAATAAGGGAAATCTTATGTGTAGTCATAGGTTATCCTCCAAAGCTTTAAAGCAGTTTTAACAGGCGGAAAGAGATCTGCGCCTGAAGAACCTGTTCCGGATCGGAAAAATCAAATTTCAGCAGATCCTGGATCTTACGGATCCGGTAATGGATGGTTTTGGCGTGGAGAAACAGCCGTTTTGCCGTTTCGGAAAGGTTCTGTCCCGAATCCAGGTATACCGCCAGCGTATTTGCCAGATCCGGATAGGTTCCGGCGAAATCCTGGAATTTCTGTGGGATAAAATCGCTCAGGTGCCCCAGATTATCGCTGGTGAGAAAGATCTTATAGATGCCCAGGTCGTCGTAGGACAGCACGTTGCCATGGCTGCCAAAAAGGCGCATAAGCCGCTGGATCTCCAGGATCTGGCGTCCCGCGTCAGGAAGGCGGAAACGTGTTGTTTCGTTGCTGACAGCGATATCATACTGGAAAGAAAATTCCTGGAAATTTTTCCGGACAGCGTCAAAAAGATCCCGGACCGATGAGGAAGCCAGCACAGGGGTTTCCGGACGGAAATTTACGATAAGAGTCAGGGAATCTTCTTTTTCCTCAAAAGCCGTTTCGTAGCCGGCGGCTTTCAGCCGGTTTAAAAAACTGTGGAAGATCCGGTGGGACTGATCCTTCCTCCAGGATTCCAGTTCCATCGGGCTGTCTTCGTCAAAGGCCAGCCGGAGGGCGAGAGCCTGATAGCGGGGGAAATGGTTCAGCCGCAGACGCTCCAGCGCTTCGTCCACTTTTTCCGCGGAATAGAGATTTTCCTGGAGCAGCTCGTTGACCAGGGCGTTGGCGTGAAGGAAGAGATTCTGCCTTACAGAATGGCGTTTTAAAAATTCCATCTGCAGGAAAAACACAAAATTTTCCACAGTCATAAAGTCGTCGTTTGTAAGAGCTTTTCCATTGTTGTGGATCAAAAGCTCCAGATCCTCGTTTTCCACGTTCGGTATGGAAACCCCGGTCCACTCCGCAGAGGAAAGCTCCGCAGAAGCCAGTACGGGAGAGGAGCCTAAAAGGATCCGGTTATGAAAATAAGTAAAATTCATATATTTTGTCTGAGGAAGCGGCCATTTCCCGATGACGCGGATCGAGCCCTCCACAGGGATCGTGCTGACGAACATGCCTTTGGCGGGATTGAAGATGGATACGTCATAAGAGATCAGCCGTTTCAGTTCCAGAAGGATCTCGTCCAGGGAAGGCTCTTTTAAAGCAAACTTCATCAGCCTCTGATGGATGGAATAATGTTTGTCCAGAAGAGCTGCGTTGGCGTTGATGATCGGGCTTAAGATATCCAGGATGATCGTTTCGTACTTCGTATCCTTTGGGATGCGCAGCAGAGGCAGCCCGAAGGCTTCACAGAACCTTATCAGACAGGCGGGGATATCTGCAAGGAGGCGTTCTGGTTTTACTGCCAGGGCGCTGATCCCGCAGCCGCACAGTTTTTTTATAAATTCTTCCAGCTCTTTTTCGTCCAGACCCTGGAGGGCGAAGTAACTGGTCAGGATCATCTCTCCAGGGCGGCTCCATTTTTCCACGTCAAGGGCCTCCAGGACCATGACGCCGGTGATCTCGCGGTCCAGGAAAGAACGCCCGGCCATGACTTCGGAGAGAGCAAGAGAAGGGAGCTTTAATGCGTCGTTCAGAGTCATAATATCCTCCTGTAAAGTATCATTGTTATTCATGTTTTTGGCGGGTCCCAAGGTCGAAAATCCTCTTGCAGGCAAGCTTGCATCGGATTTTCGACTTTGGGACCCTGGTATCATATCATTATAAATATATTATCCCCATGGCAGGGGGCCAGTCAATGGGAAAATGAAAAAAATTATCCGTCAGGGATAAAAAACAAAGAAAATCTTATACCGCCGCGAAAGTGAAAAATCCTGGGAAAAGGGGTATACTTTTTACATGCAACAGAAACTTACGAGGAGGAAGACAAATGATATATACCGTAGTCAGGAAAAATTCCTATCAGGATTCCATCAACCTTATGCTTCTGACCAACCGGATCAATACTCTGGAGGGCGTTGCGAGAAGCCAGATCATGATGGGAACGGATGCGAACAAAGATATTTTTAAAAATTCCGGCCTTTACAGCGACGAGGTGGAGAAAGCGGCTCCAAGCGATATGGTGATCGTTGTGGAAGCAGATGACGAGAAGATCGTAGATAAGGTACTGGAGGAGACAAAAGTATTTTTAAACGATCTTTCTGTAAAGAAAAAAGGGAACGATATAAAGACGGCGAAGAACTGGGACGAAGCTGTGGATATGCTGCCGGATGCCAATGTGGCCCTGTTTTCTATTCCTGGCGAATACGCGGCGCCTGATCTGGAGGAAGCTCTGGATAGAGGACTCCATGTGTTTTCCTTTACGGATAATGTTTCCCTGGAGGATGAGATCCGCCTGAAAAAGAAAGCCCATGAAAAAGGACTGCTCTTTATGGGCCCGGACTGCGGCACAGGGATCATTTCCAGCATTCCAGTGGCGTTTACAAATGTAGTAAAGCCGGGGAATATCGGGATCGTAGGGGCTTCCGGTACGGGTATCCAGGAAGTGACCACCATCATCGACCGTCTTGGCGGCGGCGTGATCCACGCCATCGGCACTGGCGGAAGAGATCTGAATGAAAAGGTAGGAGCGATCACAGTAAAGGACGCTATCGCCGCCCTTGATAAGCATGATCCCACGGATATTATCGTAGTGATCTCCAAACCGCCGGCAAAAGAAGTGAGGGACGAGGTAGTACAGCTTCTGCAGAATGTGAGCAAGCCTGTAGTGGCCATTTTCCTGGGCGAGAAGCCGGATCACCATGAAGGAAACGTTTATCTGGCCCATACCCTGGAAGAGACGGCTCAGATCGCCGTTGACCTGGCAAACGGGCGCGAAGTAAAGAAAAATTACTGTACGCCGGCAGTCAGCCCTATCGACCACGTCCTTTCCAGCGAGAAGACGGTAAAAGGACTTTATTCCGGAGGCACTCTGGCAGCAGAAGCAGGGATGATGATCTCCGAAGCCCTGGATCTGGGAGGACTGATCAAGGAAGAGGGATATATTTTAAAGACAAACGGATATGAAGTGATCGATTTAGGAGACGATATCTATACCCAGGGCAAGCCCCATCCAATGATCGATCCGGAAGTGCGGATCCGCAAGATCCGGGAGTATGCGGCGGATAAGGATACAGGAGTCATCCTTTTGGACTGCGTTCTGGGGTACGGCTGCCATCCGGATATGGCAGGCTGCCTGGCTCCTGTGATCAGAGAATCCATGGATAAAGCAAAGGCAGAAGGAAGAGAGCTTTATTTCGTGGCTTCCGTATGCGGTACGGATAAAGACCCCCAGGATTACCGCCAGTCTGTAGAGACGCTGAAGGCAAGCGGCGCGTTTGTGGAAGAGAGCAATGCAAAGGCGATCCGTCTGGCGTTAAAGTTAAAGGGCCTTGACTGCGTGGAAGAGGATAAAGCAGTAGTTCCGTATACAGGGCCGAAGTTCGAGGTTCCAGAGGTCAGCGAGCAGATCCTGGATCTGTTAAATACAAAACCAAGGATCATCAATATCGGAGTGGAGAGCTTTAACGAGTCTATCGTTAAATACAACGGAAAGTCCGTACAGTTTTCCTGGAAGCCGGCGGCAGGCGGCAACAAAGAGATGATCCGTATCATCCACGAGCTGAACAAGATCAAAGAGATCGACGAATACAACGATCAGGTAGTCCAGAGATTAAAGGATGCTCAGCCATTCCTGATCGACGTAGTCCCGGCTGTTTCCGTGATCCCGGAGTTAAACGGCAAGGTTCTCCTTCACGCAGGCCCGCCGACGATCACTTATCCGGAGATGACAGGCCCTATGCAGGGATCCTGTATCGGAGCTATGCTCTTTGAAGGCTGGGCAAAGGATGAAGACGAGGCAAAGGCTATGCTGGAAGCCGGCGAGATCCAGTTTATCCCCTGCCACCACGTTCATGCCGTAGGCCCTATGGGAGGCATTACTTCAGCTAATATGCCGGTGATGGTAGTGGAGAACCGTCTGGACGGTACGAGAGCTTACTGTATCATGAATGAAGGCATTGGAAAAGTGCTCCGTTTCGGCGCATATTCCAAGGAAGTCGTAGACCGCCTGACCTGGATGAAGGACGTTTTAGGTCCGGTTCTGGGCGCAGCAGTAAGGAAGATGGACGGCGGCCTGAACTTAAATGTTATCATCGCCAAAGCGATCACTATGGGAGATGAATTCCATCAGAGAAACATCGCGGCGTCTCTCTGCTTCTTAAAGGAAGTTGCTCCGGTGATCGTATCCATGGACTGGGATCAGAAGGAGAAGGAAGAGGTGATCAGCTTCTTAGCCAAGACGGATCAGTTCTTCTTAAACGTTATGATGGCCACAGGAAAATCTATGGCGGACTGCGCCAGAAAGATCGAAAAGGGCTGTATCGTAACGGCTATGACGAGAAATGGACGGAACTTCGGCATCCGTATCAGCGGCCTGGGAGATCAGTGGTTCACGGCTCCGGTCAATACGCCGAACGGCCTTTATTTCACCGGATTTTCTGAAAAGGATGCGAACCCGGATATCGGCGACAGCGCGATCACAGAGACAGTGGGCGTCGGCGGTATGGCTATGGTGGCGGCGCCAGGCGTTACCAGGTTCGTGGGAGCAGGCGGCTTCGAAGACGCGCTCCGGGTGTCCAACGAGATGGAAGAGATCTGTATCTCCCACAATCCCAACTTCACGATCCCGACATGGGATTTCAAGGGAACGCCCCTTGGCATCGACATCCGTAAGGTGGTAGCTACAGGCATCACGCCGCTGATCAATACGGGCATTGCCCATAGACAGGCAGGCGTCGGCCAGGTAGGAGCCGGTACGGTAAGAGCGCCGTTAGGCTGCTTTGAAAAGGCGCTGGAAGCCTATGCAAAGCATATGGGAATTTAAAGATATCAGGTGAATATGAGATCGATCATACATGGGGAGCTTAGCAATATGCTCCCCCCCATATTTTCTCAGAAAGCTTCCGGACAGGTGGCCGGAAAGTTTAAAAACAGTTTTTACATCAAGCTTCCCGGAAAAGGGCGAGGCGGCCGGGATATTCTGATCCACGCAGGCCCGTCGTCCCGTCCTCTGTGCGCCTTTGGACTTTCTGCGGACGACGGAGAGCTGAAAGAGATCCTGGATGGCATCCGGCCGGAAGATCTGGCGTATGTCCGTCCTGGACGTCTGACCATTTACGGACAGGAAGAGCAGTTTTCTCTGGATTGGGAAAAGGGCGGATTTTCTATAAAAGATCTGAGCATTCCAGTATTCTTAAAGGCGGAGGCAGCCGGAAGCGCAGGCGGTATCCTGGGACTCCTGGAGAAAAGGTATGAGAGGGGCCGTTTACAGGAAAAGATGGGGATCCCCTGGGATGAGGGATTTTTCCATTACGCCGGGATCCTGAGAGATGGAGAAGATGCAGAGGCTCTCTGCAAGGCGGCAGATTTTTTCTGCGGCAGAGGCCTGGGGCTGACGCCTTCCGGGGACGACCTTCTTTTAGGATACATATGTGTTCTAAAGGCTGCAGGGCAGCCGGAGGGAGAAGTTCTTGCCTCTTATCTGGCGGAACTTGCCGCTGGCAAGACCACAGAGGTAAGCCTTGCTTACTGCCAGGCGGCGGAAGCCGGATTTGTAAATGAAGATTTTAAAGAATTTCTTTTCTGCGCTTTTGACAGAGGAAGAATAGAAGCCGGAGAAGCCGTCAGACAGCTGGAAAGCCTGGGGCATACGTCCGGGCACGACACGCTGTTTGGGGCGTTTCTGGCATTGAAACGACTAGAACGAGTAGAAAGGATAAAAAAATGAACGTACCGGTAACGATATTTACTTGGATAATGGCTCTTTTGCCTATCCTCCTTCTGCTGGTCCTGATGGTAAAATTTCAGGTTCCGGCTATGAAGGCGGCGCCATTGGGACTTCTCGTTTCTCTGGCGACTTCTGTGACGATCTACAGGGCGGGAGCTAAATTGCTGTTTTATGAGGCGTTAAAAGGCGTCTGGAGCGCTATGGTGATCCTTATCGTAGTCTGGACCGCGATCCTTTTATATGAAATGGTAAACGAGGCCAATGCTTTTGGCGTATTCCGGGAAGGGCTGCAGAAAGCGACGCCCAATGAGCTTCTGCAGATCCTGATCATCGGCAGGGTATTCGTAAGCTTCCTGCAGGGCATTACCGGATTCGGAGTTCCGGTAGCAGTGGGAACGCCGCTGCTGGTAGGCCTTGGGGTCCATCCCATCGGGGCGATCTGTATCTGCCTCCTGGGCCACGCCTGGGGAAATACCTACGGCACCCTGGCCCTTGCCTGGGATTCCCTGGTCCTTCAGTCAGGCATCGGATCCGATCCGGCTGTCCTTTTAAGGACCGGGCTCTGGGCTACCGGGATCATATGGGTGTGGAATTTTATCACAGGAATTGCCATCTGCTGGATCTACGGAAGAAAAGAAGGACTGAAGAAGGGGTTTTTTGCAGTTGCCGTTCTGGCGCTGGTCCAGGGCGGAGGCCAGATGGCCGTAAGCCTGTTCAATACTACGCTGGCATGTTTTATCCCCTGCTGCCTGTCCTTTGGAGCGGTGCTTGCTTTAAGCAGGATGAAGATGTACGCAGATCCATGGAAGATCGAAGACAGCCCGGTAATGGATCGGAGCGAGAAGAAGACAGTGGTTTCAGATGGAAAGGAAACCCCTGTTATGACATTTAACCAGGCGTTTTCGCCGTATTATGTGCTGACCGTGATCACTCTGTGCATCCTTTTGATCACCCCGATCAAAAATTTCCTTGGACAATGGCAGGTGGGCCTGTCCATGCCGGAGACATCCACAGGCTATGGATTTACCAACGAGGCGGTAGCCAGCTTCTCCCCTTTCGCGCCTCTCACTCACGCGGCCTTTTTCCTGCTGCTGTCCGCGCTGTTCGGATATTTTTATTTCAGCCGCAAAGGCTGGATCAAACCTGGCGGAGGCGGCGCGGCTTTGAAAAGGACCAATAAAAAGACGCTTCCGTCCGGTATCGCTGTGACCGGATTTATCGTTATGTCAAAGATCATGGGCGGTACGGGACAGACTTCTGTACTGGCCCAGGGGATCGCCGACGTGCTGGGGCAGGGCTATATCATCCTGGCGCCGATCGTAGGAATGATGGGATCCTTTATGACCAGCAGCAATATGGCTTCCAATATCCTGTTTTCCGGCTTCCAGTTTACTACAGCAAAGCTTTTGGGGCTGGATGTGGCCGCGGTCCTTGGAGCCCAGACGGCAGGAGGCGCCATCGGGGCGACGATGTGTCCCGGCAATATCGTTTTGGGGACGACTACCGGAGGCGTGCCCGGCCATGAGGGGGAGGTGCTGAAACGAGTGCTTCCGATCTCCCTTGCCGTGGCAGTAGGCACAGGCATTTTTCTGTTTCTTGTTTTAGTGGTGCTGGGAGCTTAGAGGTGAGCTTATGGAAAAGACAGTTGTAGTAGCCATCGGCGGAAACGCCATTACTCAGAACAACCAGAAAGGAACGGTGGAGGAGCAGTTCGCCAATGTGGCAAAGGTGTGCGACTCCATCATCAACCTGCTTGAGGCCGGTTACCGGGTAGTGCTGACCCATGGAAACGGGCCTCAGGTGGGAAACCTGCTGATCAAAAACGAGGCTGGAAAACTGATCGTCCCGGAGCATACCCTGGATGTATGCGGGGCGGAGACTTCCGGCAGTATAGGATATATTATCGAACAGTCCCTTCAGAACCGCCTTGTAGAACGCCATATAGACAAAAAGGTGGCTACTGTCATCACGGAGACAGTAGTAGACAAAAATGACAAGGCCTTTTTAAATCCTACAAAGCCTATCGGCCCGTTTTTTACAGAAGAGGAAAGCCGGCAGCTGGAAG
>DWZA01000027.1 GCA_019118365.1 Candidatus Lachnoclostridium stercoravium
TGAAGCGGTCTGCAAAGAAGGGAACGCTTCTTCACAATGGTTCCGAGGACTGCCTGGGTCTGATCGTGGTGATTTCCGGACAGTTAAGGGCGAGTATATGCTCTGACGAAGGACGAGAAGTTACGATCTACCGGCTGTGCGAACGGGATATCTGTCTTTTTTCCGCTTCCTGCATGATGCGGAGCATACAATTTGACGTTGTGGTGGAGGCGGAAAAGGACTCCGAGCTTTATATCATACCGGCGGATATCTATAAACGGATGATGGAAGTATCGGCGCCTCTTGCCAATTATACGAATCAGATCATGGCGGAACGGTTCTCGGAGGTGATGTGGCTGCTGGAGCAGATCATGTGGAAGAGCATGGATAAGCGCCTGGCAGCGTTCCTTCTGGAGGAAAGCTCCTTAGAAGGCGCGGATTCCTTAAGCCTTACCCATGAAAAGATAGCGAATCATATGGGGACGGCGAGAGAAGTGATCACACGTATGCTGAAATATCTGCAGTCAGAAGGCATGGTGGCTTTAAAAAGAGGCGCCATCCAGCTGATCGACAGAAAAAGGCTGGAAGAGCTGGCAGAAATATGAGAAATGAACAGAAGGGCCCTCCGGCGGGATGAAAACATGTCCGCCGGAGGGCCCTTCTGTCGGCAGAACCATCAGGAAGATCCTGGTCAGGATCAATCTTCCGGTTCAAAAACGTCCTTTCCTAAATCGCATACCGGGCATACCCAGTCTGCAGGAACATCCTCCCAGGCTGTTCCCGGAGCAACTCCGTGCTCTGGATCTCCAACTGCAGGGTCGTATACATATCCGCATGGGCAAACATATTTTTTCATGATCGTTTCTCTCCTTTTTATAATTTTATATATTGCCGTACCGGCGGCAGGCCGGTTTCAGTAAGCCGGGATCTTACGCCTTCCAGAGTCCGTGGAGATTGCAGTAAGCGTAAACGGCTTCTATTTCGTCTCCTTCTGTGACAGCGAAAGAAACCTTTGGAGCATCGCCGGGATGAAGAACCTTGCGCTGATTACCGGCTTTTGTCTGCAGGGAAATCCACTCGATGTAGTGCTCTGGAAGCATGGGGTGTTCGACCTCTCCCACAGTCACATGCACCAGATCGCCGTCTACGGTGTAAACCGGGACATGCTTCTCTACAGCAGCGTCGGTCGTACCTGGGATCAGCTGCGTCATCTTCTGGCCGCAGCACATAACCGGAACACCGCTGTCTTTTACCATGGCGATGATATTGCCGCAGTGCTGGCAGATGAAAAATTTCTGTTCCATAGAAAATCTCCTTTCAAAATTAGTATGTACTCCCATTATAACATATAATCGTCAGAAAAAGGGAAATTTAAGAATGTTTTTAGGATTGGAGAGCATATTTTACAAAATACTGAAGGCGGCTTATAATGGCTGGCGGACATCCTGACCGCGGAGCATGTAGTTGCCTAAGAGCACCAGGCTTGCTTCCTCTGACAGAAATTCCTGGGTGGTGAGCATGGAGATCTGCTGATTGGGCAGCGGCGCGTCCTTAAACTTTTTGCGGTATTCCTTTGGGGAACAGCCATATTGTTCTTTAAACGAAGAATTAAAATATTTGGGATCCGAAAATCCGACAGACATGCTGATATCGAGCAGAGACTGCTTGGTAAGAAGCAAAAGCTGCCGGGCTTTTTCGCTTCGTATCCGGGCAAGATAGCTTTGAAAAGAAAGCCCGAAATTCTCCTTAAAAAAGTGGGAGAGATAGAATAAACTCAGATCAAGCTTTGCTGCGATATCCGACAAAAGAAGCTTTTGGGAGTAATTCTGATCGATATAATCGGAGATCTGGCGGATCCTCTGCTGCTGAAGCTGGTAGCTGTCCCGTTCCGCTTCGGAGATGATGCGGTAGTCGCTGACCTGCAGAAGATGGTAGAAAATAAGATTGATAATGCCGGTGCACAGCAGCTCATAGGCGTCCTGCTTTTTTAAGTAGCTGTCTGCCAGCTCTAAGAGCATGGAAAACAGCTGCCCGCATTCTTTAGAATCCTGGATGTTATGGATCTGTGTCGACAGCTGGATGTTATGGATCTGCGGAAAGGTATCGGCAAAAAAAGAAGGAGAAACCTGGATGGACAGGATCAGGGCAGGGCTGTCGGATTTCAGTTCGTGAGGCTGAAAGGGGTTCAGGATAAAAAAGGACTGTTTTGGAACATGATAGATCTGCCCTGCTGTAAGCAGAGAAGTCTCGCCCTCCAGGATCAGGCAGATCTCAAAATCTTTATGGATATGAGGCGTCCGATACAAAAGGTTCACGAGAAATAAACGAAAATCATGCATTTGATTGTGGGCTACGATCTCAAATTCATTCGCCATGGAACGCCTCTCCTTTCTGATGTCAGATCATCTTGCACCCTGTGGGATCTAACACCATAAGACTACCATATAAAAGCAAATTTGTCATGTTTTTTTAGCAAGTTTGTAGGAGAAAAAAATCGGAACTCATGGTATCTTTGAACTATCAAATGAAGCCTTCCCAAAAAAGAGAGAGAGGAATAATTTATGTCAAAGTTTAAGTTTTCAGTAGGACCATGGAACGTACACTCAGGGGCAGATTCTTACGGCCCAGCTACAAGAGCGGAGATCGATTTTGATACGAAACTGGCAAAATTTGCAGAGCTTGGCTTTTCCGCGATCCAGTTCCACGACGACGACGCCGTGCCGAACATCAACGACTATACGGAAGAAGAGATCAAGGAAAAAGCAAGGGAATTAAAAAAGAAGCTGGACAAATATGGCATGAAAGCAGAGTTCGTTGCGCCCCGCCTCTGGATGGACGGGCACACGATCGACGGCGGCTTTATGAGCACATCGGAGGAAGACCGTGAATACGCGATGTGGAGAGCTTATCGTTCCATCGACATTGCAAGAGAGCTGGACTGCGATATGGTCGTGCTCTGGCTGGCAAGAGAAGGAACTCTCTGCGCAGAGAGCAAATCTCCGGTATGGGCGACAAAAATGCTGATCGAAGCCATCAATAAGATGCTGGAATACGATCCAAAGATCCGCGTGTGCATCGAACCAAAACCAAACGAGCCTATCGACAGGAGCATCTGCGGGACCATGGGACATGTTATGGCGATCTCCGCGGCGACTATCGATCCTTCCCGCGTAGGCGGAAACCTGGAAAGCGCTCATGCGATCCTGGCTGGACTGGATCCGGCTCATGAGATCGGATTTGCCCTGGCAATGGGAAAACTGATGACAGTACATTTAAACGACCAGAACGGAATTAAATACGACCAGGATAAGTCCTTTGGCGTAGAGAACCTGCGCGCAGCCTTCAATCAGGTAAAGGTGCTGAAAGAAAACGGCTACGGCGACCATGGCGAATATGTAGGCCTGGATGTAAAAGCAATGCGTACGACGAAAGACGAAGACAGCTACAAGCATCTGGAAAACAGCCTGAAGATCTTTAAGGCTCTTGAAGAAAAGGTAGACCGGTTCGATTATGATTTCCAGAAGAAATGCGTAGAGAACCGCGATTTTGAAAGCCTCGAAATGTATGTGATGAACCTTTTAATGGGGATCGAATAGGAGAAATACATGAAAATAAGGGGAAAAGTGGTCGTGGCAGGGCATATCTGCGTGGATATTACGCCGGTTTTTCCGGAGAACAGCGGATTCGAAAGCGCAGGGCATATTTTGCAGCCAGGCAGGCTGCTGCATATGGATGGCGTAGACGTACATACAGGCGGAGCAGTAGCAAATACCGGCCTTGCGATGAAGATCCTGGGCAGCGACGTCTCCCTTGTGGGGAAGATCGGAAACGATGCTTTTGGAAAGATCGTGCTTGATATGCTGAAAATGTACCAGGCGGAAAAAGATATGATCGTGTCGGCACAGTCCTCTACCTCGTACTCGGTCGTGCTGGCGATTCCAGGGATCGACAGGATATTCCTGCATGATCCGGGGGCGAACGACACATTTCAGGCGGAAGACCTGGACTGGCAGACGGTCGGGCAGGCGGAGCTGTTTCATTTCGGATATCCGCCGTTAATGAAGCATATGTATCAGGACAACGGGCGGGAGCTGGCGGCGATGCTGCAGAAGGTAAATGCCCTGGGGACCGCCGTGTCGTTAGATATGGCGGCTGTAGATCCGGCTTCAGAGGCGGGAAAAGCCGACTGGAAGGAGATCCTGAGGGCAGTTCTGCCCTGTGTGGATTTCTTTGTGCCAAGCGCGGAAGAACTGTGCGCGATGCTCGATCAGGATCTGTAT
>DWZA01000028.1 GCA_019118365.1 Candidatus Lachnoclostridium stercoravium
GACATGCAGGGAATCAAGATGAGGGTTCTGCCGAACGAGATCCAGGTAGCTACCTGGGAGGCAATGGGAGCCCTTCCGGCAACGATCGACGCCGGCGAGCTTTACACAGCTCTTCAGCAGGGAACAGTAGACGCACAGGACAACCCGCTGCATGAGATCGTAGCCCGCAGATTCTATGAGGTACAGCCGTACATCACAATGACAGACGCTGTATACACACCATTCCTTATGGCAATGAGCCAGATGTCCTGGGGCAAGCTGTCCGAGTCACAGCAGGCATTAGTAATGGAAGCAGCAGCTCTGGCAAAAGAGAAAGAACTGGAACTGACCGATGCAGCACAGGCAAACGCACTTCAGGAAGTACTTGACTATGGCTGTGAAGTTGTAGAGGATCCAGATAAGGAAGCATTCAGAGAGAAAGCCCTTCCAACATGGAGCCTGTTCACAGATCAGTACGGCACAGAACTGCTTGACATGGTACAGGCAAGCATTGACGAAGCAAACGCAGGCGCAGCAGATACAGAAGAAGCAACTGAAGCAGCAGCTGAGGATGCAGAAGCAGCAGATGAGGAAGCAACCGAGGCAGCAGCTGAGGACGCAGAGGCTGTAGAGGAAGAAGCAGAGGACGCAGCAGCAGAGGAAACAGAAGCAGCAGAAGCTGAAGAGACAGAAGCAGCTGAGGAAGAAGCAGCAGACGCAGCAGCTGAAGAGACAGAGGCAGCTGAAGAAGAAGCTACAGAAGCAGCTGAATAATTATCATAAGTTTTACCAGGCCGGGAACCTTTCCCGGCCATCAAAAGAAACTATATCATAAGGAGGCAATTGAATATGAGACGTATTGTAGATTTAACATTGCCGATCATAGAACATTGGCGCTACGGGATCCATTTTTCATTAGTAAAGAGCCACGAGAACGGAGATCCGTTCCAGATCACAGGATATCCGTTACAGTCCCACTGGTTCACCCACATCGATTTCCCGCGTCACTTTGACCCGAACGGCTTAACCTCTGACGACTATCCGATCAGCGATTACGCCATCACAGACTGCCTGGTGCTGGACCTGACAGATGTGCCGGAGAACACAGGGATCACAGCAGAGATGCTGGAGAAAGCCAATGAGCCTTTCAAAGATAAACACTACGACAGTATCCTGATCCGTACAGACCGTGCAAAACACGTAGACTGGAAGACAAAGGAATTCTGGGACAACTCCCAGTGGGTAACAGAGGACGGCGGCGTCTGGATCAAGAACTACGCGCCGAAGATCGTAGGCTACGACTTCCCGCAGGATTATGTGATCCGTATCCGCGACCCGAAGCCAGGCCAGGATATGCGCCAGCCGGTGCATGAGCACGTACTGGTAGAAGGAAAGATCCTCCAGATCGAGTACATGACCAACCTGTGGGAGATCAAATCCCCGACCTGCCAGCTGATCGCCCTGCCGATCAATACCCAGCATTCAGACGGAGGAACTATCCGTGTGATCGCAGTAGTAGAAGAATAAAGAGGTGTAAAGCATGAAAGGTTTTGTAGAGAAGTTAAATAAGGTCCTGGAAGTTATCCTGGGAACGATCGGTATCGCCATGATCCTGATCCAGACCTACGCGGTATTTGCCAGGAACGTACTCCAGGTCGCTTCCCCATGGACGGACGAGGCGTTAAAGCTTCTGTTCGTATGGACGATCTTCACCGGAGCGGCAATGGCGTTTTACATCGACGATGCGATCTGCCTTACACTGGTAGAGGACAGCAAGATGGTAAAGAGCAGACCTGCGGTATACGGGATCATGAAGATCATCCAGTTCGCAGGAGCAACTGCAGTCGCGCTCTTCATGATGTGGCATCTGAGAACGATCATCGGCACACAGATGAGCACAGGCGAGGCGACGACAGTATTAAAATACCCGCTGTGGATCATGAACTCCGGAATTATGGTAGGTATGATATTTACTGTATTCTACGGAGTTATCAAACTGATCGATTGCAAGAAATATTTTGTAAAGCAGTAATGGCAAAGGAGAGGCAGTCCGAAAGGGCTGCCTTCTTTTGTTGCGCAAAAAGAAAACTCTTCCTGTCCGGACAAGGATATTCTTGTATAAAGGCCGGACAGGGACTATAATAGACAGGACGGCGCTGTTTGAGGTTGAGGAAAGGAAATGCCAGATGGATAATTTTATATTTTCTGTAAATGCTACGATGCCGGTTTTTTTGACCATGGTTTTGGGCATGTTTTTTAAAAGGATCGGCTTGTTTGACGATACATTTGTAAGCCGGATCAATAAATTCGTATTTACGGCGGCTCTGCCCGCGCTGCTGTTCCGGGATCTTTCCGGAGTGGATTTCACGGCTGTGTGGGATGGAAAGATGGTGGGCTTCTGTTTTCTGGTGACCATTGTGTGCATCCTTGTTTCCATAGGGATCTCCTGTTTTGTTGACAAGAAGATACAGGGAGAATTTATCCAGGCTTCATACCGCAGCAGCGCGGCGATCCTGGGGATCGCCTTTATCCAGAATATTTACGGTACGACGGAGCTGACCTCTCTTATGGTCATCGCCTGCGTGCCTATGTATAACGCTATGGCGGTAGTGGTCCTTTCGCTGTTTAAACCGGACAGGGGAAAGCTGGACGGGAAGCTGATCAGAAAAACAGCGAAGGGGATCGTTACAAATCCTATCATCCTGGGGATCGCGGCAGGAACCGCGTGGTCGCTTCTTAGGCTTCCCCAGCCGGTGATCATGGAGAAGACCATAGAAAACCTGTCGGTCCTGGCAACGCCGCTGGGGCTTATGGCCATGGGAGGCTCCATCCAGCTGAAACAGGCGTTTTCCAGGCCGGGTACGACCGCAGTAAGCGTGGCTATGAAGCTGTGCGGATATGTGATCATTTTCCTGCCGGTTGCCGTCCATATGGGCTTTATCACAGAAAAGCTGGTAGCGATCCTGATCATGCTGGGGTCGTCCACCACCGTAAGCAGCTTTGTCATGGCCAGGAATATGGGCCACGACGGACAATTTACATCCGGCGTCGTTATGATGACGACCTTGCTCAGCGCGCTGACCCTGACAGCAGAACTGTTTATCCTGCGGTCCATGGGGCTGATCTGACAGGGCGATACAGGCGTTTTAACAGGCTGAAAAAAGGAGGACAGATATGATCGATCTGACAGGCTGCATTGCGATCCCGCTGCTTAAAAAAAGCGCGTTTACCGGAAGCTATAAGGGTATGCGCTATCGTTTGAAAAAGGAAACGGCGCCCTGCGGGGATCAGGAAGAGGAAAATGATGAAAAAAAGGAACAGGAGGTCATCCGCGCTGTGATCTGGCCGGAGCCTTTTTCCTTTGCCAGCACCCCGGATGAAAAAAAGGAGCAGGCGGACTTTCCGTTTGACAAAGAAGGGCTGCAGAAGGCGATCCAATGGCTGAATGAAAAATACGAGGAAGGTACACGCCTGAACTATTACTAGTTCAGGGTTGCGTCCCCTATTTCCCTATGATATACTTAACATATGCCTTTAATGGGATATAAAGAAGAGGAGGATCATCTATGAATAAGAATGATATCATCATCATTCATGGAACGGATTATAAGGAGATGGCGAAGAAGGTCATGGACAGGGCCGACGTAGCTTCCGAGATTGGTGATAAAAATAAGAAGATTGCGTTAAAGCCGAATCTTGTGGTTGCAAGGGAGTCTTCTTCCGGAGCGACTACCCACAAGGAGCTGCTGGCAGGAGTGATCGAGTACCTTCAGGAGCACGGTTTTAAGAACATTACGATCATGGAAGGATCCTGGGTGGGGGATAATACCCAGTCCGCATTTACAGCGGCAGGCTACCGCCAGGTTTCCCAGCGCTATAACGTGCCGTTAGTAGACCTTCAGAGAGATACCTACAGTGAATACGATGCAAAGGGCATGAAGGTATGTATCTGCGATAAGGCGATGGAAGTGGATTACATGATCAACATGCCGGTATTAAAGGGACATTGCCAGACAGTAGTTACCTGCGCCCTGAAGAACAATAAGGGCGTTATGCCGAATAAGGAGAAGAGGCGTTTCCATACCATGGGCCTTCATAAGCCTATCGCCCATCTGAACACCGTGTGCCGCAACGACTTTATCCTTGTGGACAATATCTGCGGCGACCTGGACTTTGAAGAGGGCGGCAACCCGGTTACCATGAACCGCGTTCTCGGCTTCAAGGATCCTGTGCTCTGCGACAGCTATGTATGCGACTGCATGGGATACACTGTAGACGACATCCCGTATATCCGTATGGCTGCTGACCTGGGAGTAGGAAGCACAGATACGGAGCACGCTAATTTCATTTACCTGAACGAAGCGCAGTCAGAAGGCAAGTTCCGTATGAGCCACAGGGTGCAGAACCTGGCGAAATACGCGGACGCAAAGGATGCCTGCAGCGCCTGCTATGGATCTTTGATCTATGCCCTTGACCGTTTGAACGATGCGGGAAAGCTGAGAGGAAAGAAGACGCCTATCTGTATCGGACAGGCTTATAAGGGACAGACCGGAGAGATCGGCATTGGCCAGTGTACCTGCGGATTCAATAAATTCGTAAAGGGATGTCCGCCAAAAGCGATCGATATAGTGGAATTTCTGGAGAATGAGTGGAAATAGTCCGGAATGACAGAAAGGATCTGCCGGATCTGGCAGATCAGACACAGGGGAGTGTTAAAAGGCTTCAATGCCGGCCGGGATATGACACGTCCGTCCGGTTCTGCAGTTTTTTAACACTCTCCTTTTACTTTATTCTGACAGCGTAAAAAAGCAAGGAGGGATCAACAGTATTATGAAAAAGACAATGAAAGCGTTACTGATTACAGCAGCAGCCTTAGTCCTGACCGCCTGCGGCGGACAGACAGGGCAGACAGAGACTTCCCAGGGGGAGAGCCCGGCGGGAACAACGGCGGCTTCGGAAAACCTGGTAGATCTGGAAAGCGGGAGCGAAGAAGCTTCCGGGGAAGCGGCGCAGGGCGGCACCATCGTGATCGCTGTTACGGCGGATCCGCAGAACGTCAACCCGCTCTATGTGGTGGACCAGACCAGCTTTAATATCCAGCAGGCTCTGTACAGCCCGTTTTTTGAGATCGTAGGCGGAGAGATGTTCTATGGCAACGGCCTCTGCGAGAAGGTAGAGACAAATGAAGCCTGCGATACGTTTACCCTGACTTTAAAGCCGGATCTGAAATGGCACGACGGGGAGCCGCTTACGGCGGACGACGTAGTATTTACCATGGAAGTGCTGGTAGATGAAAGCCAGAATGTGCCGTACTCTTCCTACGGCTTTGTCAACGGGGAGCCGGTAAAGGCGGAAAAAGTAGACGACCGTACCGTCACCCTCACTCTGTCGGCGCCGTCGGCCGGATTTTTAGGCGGATTGAGCCAGGTTTACTGCATCCCGAAGCATATTTATGAAGGCGTGGAAAATATCGGCAGCAGCGAGCTGAACAATAGCCCGGTAGGCAGCGGCCCGTTTAAATTTGAAGAATACCGCTCCGGAGAGTATTTCCGGGTAAGCCGTTTTGACGACTGGATGGATGAAGTATATCTGGATGGGATCACATTCCAGATCGTAAAGGACGCCAATTCTTCCAACGCCGCTCTGGCAAATGGAAGCATTAACGCAAGGCTGATCAATACCGACGACTACGCTACTGTTTCCGGATATGACAACGTAACGGTCTACAGCTACAATTCCGGAAGAGTAGACGCCATGTTCATGAACCAGAACACAGACGCCATGAAGGATATCAGGATCCGCCAGGCAGTGGCATACGCGCTGAATAAAGAAGAGCTGTGCACATTCGCGTTTATGGATGCGGCCTTTGCAGATCCGGCATATTCCATCTTTACTCCGGACACACTTTACTATACGGATGAGCTTACAAAGATGGACAATGACGTGGAGAAGGCAAAAGAGCTTCTGAAAGAAGCGGGACAGACTGATCTGACTTTAAAACTCCTTTATATTTCTACGGATAAGACCATGGAGAACCAGGCGATATATATCCAGTCCAAGCTGCAGGAAGCCGGCATTACCGTAGAACTGAACCCGATGGACGAATCCTCTTACAAGAACAAGACAAAAGAGATGGATTCTGCAGAATACGACCTGATCCTTGCGTTCTACACCCTTGGCGAGGAGCCGAGCCTCTACTCCGATATGGTTTATTCCGGCAGGCGTTCCAACTACTCCCGCGTTGAGGACAGCGAACTTGACGCCCTCTGGGACAAGGCGAACATGACTGCCGACGAAGAAGAGCGCCGCGGCCTGTACGAGGAGATCCAGACCAGGATCAACGACAATACGTATATCTATCCGATCGCGTATTCCAAGGGATTCTATGCAGTTGACAATCAGTTCAAGGGCTTTGACGAATGCCTTTTAAAGACTATCTACTACGATTATTCTAAAATTTACAGCGTGCAGTAAGAAATGTAACAGTTCAGCCGTGTATCTTCCCTCCAGCACAGAATGTGCTGGAGGGAAGCCAGGGATGTCATCCCTATGCCAGGATATATGTCAGATCGCTTTTACAAGCAAGCTTGTAACGCTCTTTATCATATATCCTGGCGCACGGCTGAACTGTTACTAAGAAACAGCGGACGCATGAGATCATCATAACAGGCCGGGCGGTCAGGATCATGATTTAAGCAGCAGTTCAGTCATTAGGCCGAACGGTTGCAAAGTTATCCTTCGCCCGGCCTTTCAGGAGACAGATATGAAAAAAATAGTAAACAGAATCATCCAGTGCATCCTCACCATGTTCATTGTGTCGATCATCTGTTTCGCCCTGGTAAAAGCCGCGCCTGGGGACCCGGTAATGACCTATGTGGAGCCGAACATGAGCGAGGAATACATTGCCAATTTAAGGGAAAGCCTGGGACTTACCAAGCCGATGTGGGAACAGTACGCCCTCTGGCTGGGAAGGATCCTTCAGGGGAATTTCGGCAATTCCCTGATGAACAGCAGGCCGGTGCTGACCCAGATCCTGGAGCGCCTTCCGGCTACTATGATCCTTATGGGGACGAGCATGGTCCTTGGATTTGTGATCGCCCTATTTCTGGGCCTTTATTCCGGGAAAAATAAAAACGGTATCCTGGATAAGATCGTAAGCTTTTTCTGCTTCGTAGGTATTTCCATCCCCACCTTCTGGTTCGGGATCATGCTGATCTACCTTTTAAGCGTATATTTCCACCTGCTCCCCAGCATCGGCATGCACAGCGAGGGAGACGGGAGCCTAGGGGATCTGATCATCCACCTGATCATGCCCTGCGCGGTCCTTACCTTCTCCAACGCTTCCCAGTATATCCGGTATCTAAGGAGCAGCACCATTACAGAGATGTCCTCTGACTATGTGGCGGTGCAGACCGCTTACGGGATGAAAGAGTCGGGGATCCTGTTTAAGCATGTACTGAAAAACGCCATGCTCCCTATGATCACAGTGCTGGGAATGAGCCTGCAGACCCTTGTTTCCGGCGCCATCATCACGGAGCAGGTATTTGCGTGGCCGGGAATCGGCCAGCTGGCGGTAACGGCGGTTTCTCAGTTCGATTATCCTCTGATCATGGGCATTACGATGTTTACGGCCCTGCTCGTAGTAGCGGGAAATCTGCTGGCGGATATCCTTTATGCAGTCTTTGATCCGCGGATACGAAAAGCCACGTAAGCAGGAGGGAGAACATATGAGAGAAAATCTTTGGAAAAATATCAGGCTGGGGTTTAAGACGAACAAGCTGGCTGTAGCCGGAGCTGCGGCCATCGTGATCCTGACCCTGGCGGCAGTCTTTGCATTTCTCTATCCTATGGATCCAAACCAGATCAGCGTAACGGACCGGTGGCTGTGGCCGTGCCAGGCCCATCCTTTCGGAACCGACGATATGGGAAGGGATTATCTTGCCAGATGTCTTTACGGCGGCAGGGCTTCCCTGGCAGCAGGCTTTATGGCAATGATCCTCTCTACGTTTATCGGGATCGTCGTAGGATCGGTCAGCGGTTTTATGGGAGGAGCGGTGGATGCGGTGCTGATGCGTATCGTAGACGCTTTAATGAGCCTTCCCACATTCCTGATCATGGTAGTTATGAACGCTTATCTGGAGCCTGGCCTTCAGAACGTGGTGCTGATCATCGGTTTCCTTACCTGGATGAATATCGCCAGGATCGTCCGCGGCGAGACGATCGCCGTCAACCAGAGAGAGTACGTGATCTACGCCAAGATATCCGGGCAGAAAAAAATGGCGGTGATCGTAAAGCACATACTTCCTAACATCATGCCCACCATTATCGTGGCGGCCACCATGAACATCGCCAACGCCATCCTTATGGAATCGGCCCTTAGCTTTTTCGGTATGGGACTGCGTCCGCCGGCGGCTTCCTGGGGAAGCATGCTGAGCAACGCCCAGGGCTATATCGCTACCGCCCCGTATATGGCGTTTTTCCCAGGCCTTCTGATCCTGATCACTGTGATCAGTTTTAACTACCTGGGCGAGGCCCTGAGAAAAGTATTCGAACCGAAATAGTAAGTGTTATGACGGATAAAGAGAGGACAAAACATGAACTTAGAAAAGGAAACGAACTCCCGCCAGGGAGAAAATGAGATCCTCCTTGAAGTAAAGAACCTCCAGGTTTCATTTTTTACAGAAGCAGGCGAAGTCAGGGCGGTCAAAGACGCGGACTTTACGGTAAAAAAAGGAGAATTTTTCGGGATCGTAGGCGAGTCGGGAAGCGGCAAGAGCGTAGCCACGAAAAGCTTTCTCCGTTTGGGCCCGCAAAACTGCAGGATCAAGGGAGGATCTATTGAATTTGAAGGACGCGATATCCTGAAGCTGGATAGCGAAGAGCTGAGGGCCATAAGAGGAAAAGATATCTCTATTATTTTCCAGGACTCCCTCTCCGCTTTAAATCCGGTTTATACTATAGGCAGCAAGCTGACAGAAGTGATCCTGCGCCATAACCAGATGACGAAGCAGGAAGGCAGGAAGAGAGCGGTGGAGCTTCTCACCGCGGTAGGGATCACGGAGCCGGAAAAATGCATGAAAAGCTATCCCCATGAGCTGTCGGGAGGCATGCGCCAGAGAGTAATGATCGCCATGGCCATGAGCAGCCATCCGAAAATGATCATTGCAGACGAGCCGACCACGGCTCTTGACGTAACGATCCAGGCCCAGATCCTGAAGCTTTTGAAACGGCTGCAGAAGGAGTCTGGGATGAGCGTTGTCCTGATCACCCATGATCTGGGGGTCGTAGCCCAGACCTGCAGCAGGATGGCGGTCATGTGCGGCGGCTATGTGGTGGAAGAGGGAACGGCCGAGGACATTTTCTATCACCCGTCCCATCCCTATACCCAGGCGCTGATCGCCAGTATGCCAAAGACAGGCGGCGGAAAGTTTGAACAGTTTCTGGAAAGAGACGTATCCGACAACAGCGGCAGCCTCTGCCCGTTTTTAAGCAGGTGCAAATATGCCTGCGAAGAATGTGAAAAGAGCCTGCCGGGATTTGCAAAGATCAGCGAAGGCCATATATCCCGCTGCCACAAGGGAGGTACCATATCATGGGAAATGAAATGACCAGGCAGGAAGACCTGCTGATAGAGGTAAAGGATCTGTGCGTACATTTCCGCAGAAAGGCGGAAGACGTATTCTCTTTCAAACCGTCCTGGCTGAGAGCTGTGGACGGAGTGAATTTTTCTATAAAAAAAGGGGAGACGTTCGGCCTGGTAGGGGAGTCTGGAAGCGGAAAGTCTACCATAGGAAAGGCGATCCTCCGCTACCACGAGCCTACGTCCGGGGAGATCTTCTATGACGGGACGGAGATCGGACATATGAAGGAGAAGGATCTTATGCCTTTCCGCAGAAAGATGCAGTCTATCTTCCAGGATCCTTATTCGTCCCTGGATCCCAGCAGGACCGTGCGGGAGATCATCTGCGAGCCGATGGAGATCCACAGGATGTATACGCCGGCGGAACGAAAGGAGCGGGCTGCGGAGCTTCTGTCAGTAGTAGGCTTAAAACAGGAGGATCTGACAAAATATCCCCATGAATTTTCCGGCGGCCAGAGGCAGAGGATATCCATTGCAAGGGCGCTTTCCGTCCATCCGGAGTTTGTAGTCTGCGACGAGCCGATCTCGGCTCTTGACGTATCTCTTCAGGCTCAGATCGTAAATATGCTGGAGGACCTTCAGGATTCCAGAGGGCTGACCTATCTGTTCATCAGCCATCAGCTTCAGGTGGTGCAGAAGATCTGCGACAATATCGGAGTCCTGTATCTGGGGAGCATGATGGAGATCTCATCTTCGGAAAAGCTCTATGGCAATCCGCTCCATCCCTATACGAAGATGCTGATCGCTTCGATCCTGCCTCCGGATCCGAAAAATCAGGTGCTTGACGATATTACGGCGGACGTGGGAGTCCAGGAACGGGCGGAACACGGCTGTAAATTCCACAACCGCTGCCCCTGGTGTACAGAAAAATGCAAGAATGAGACGCCGGCTTTAAGAGAGGCGGAGCCAGGCCATTTTGTGGCGTGCTGGCGCTATTAGACAGATACGTTTGGATGAAAAGAGGAGAAAAACATGGATCGAAAGGTTTATGATGAATATATCGCTATTTTAAAGGAAGAGCTGGTTCCGGCCATGGGATGTACAGAACCCATCGCCCTGGCCTTCGGCGCAGCCAAGGCAAGGGAAGTGCTGGGCTGCATGCCGGAAAAAATCATTGCAAAGTGCAGCGGCAATATCGTAAAAAATGTGCGCTGTGTGACGATCCCCAATTCCGGCGGGATGACCGGGATCGCGGCCGGAGTTGTCCTGGGAGCCGTAGGAGGGCGCAGCGAAAAACTGATGGAAGTCCTGGAAGACGTAACTCCGGAGGATGTGAAGAAAACGCGGGCGTATCTGGCAAAGGATCTGTGCCAGGTGGAGCTTTTGGATACCCCGGTAGTCCTTCATATCATCCTGGAATTTTACGCAGGCCAGGATCAGGTGACTGTGGAGATCAAATATTCTCACACCAATATTTCCAGGATCGAAAAAAATGGGGAGGTGCTGTTTTTCAACGATGAAGAGGGAGAAGAGCCGGAGCAGGCGGACAGGAGCCTCTTAAACCTGGAGCAGATAAAGGAATTTGCAGATACGGTAGACTTGGACGACGTAAGGGAAATGATAAAGAATCAGATCGACTGCAATATGCAGATCGCAAGAGAAGGAATGACCGGAAAATACGGCCTGGGGATCGGACGGGTGATCATGGAATCTTATCCGCCCAGCATCCTGACTAAGATGAGGAGCCTGACTGCAGCAGCTTCAGAAGCTCGGATGGGCGGCTGCGATATGCCTGTTATCATCAACTCCGGAAGCGGAAATCAGGGGATCGCTTCTTCGGTTCCGCTTATCGTATACGCCAGAGAACTGGAGATGCCGGAATACGCCCTGTACCGCGCCCTGGTATTTTCCAATCTTCTGACTATTTACCAGAAAACATACATCGGCAAGCTGTCCGCTTTCTGCGGAGCCGTTTCCGCTTCCTGCGCCAGCGGGGCCGCTATTACATATATGGTAGGCGGATCTATGGAGCGGATCAAGAAGACGATCGAAAATACCCTGGCCAATATTCCAGGCATCATCTGCGACGGAGCCAAGATCTCCTGCGCGGCTAAGATCGCTTCCAGCCTGGACGCGGCGTTTTTGGCCCATCATCTGGCCATGAACGATCAGGCGTATGCGCCTTACACGGGAATCCTCCAGGAAGAAGTTTCCGAGACGATCATGGAAGTGGGGGCCATTGGAAAAGACGGAATGAAGGAGACGGATAAGGAGATCCTGCGGATTATGATCGGAAAATAAACTTGACGAAAACTTGGGAAAAATGATAAACTATAGGCGTTGTTGATTGAAAACTGTTTATAGATCTGCTGATCCTGGATCACTCTGATCGGACGGGCAAGAAGTAAAAAGCATGAATGAAAGGTAGTACATGGACACATTTTGGAGGCTTATGCCAAGACTTTATTATTCTACAAGGAAATTTCTTTTAAACCGGGGCAATAAGATCGGCTTGAAGGAAAGCATGCCGCGTTTTTTGGATTATGTATATCAGCATGACGGATGCATCCAGCGGGAAATTTGTGATGAATTTTCGTCTAATGCATCATCGGTCAGCAAATGGCTGGCATCCCTTGAGAAGGAAGGTATGATCTGCCGCCGGAGAAATGCAGAAAGCACCCGCGAGGTCAATGTGTTTATTACTGGAAAGGGCAGAGAAGCAGAAAAGCAGATGTTTGAAGTATATAAAGAGATGGATCAGATCATTTTCCAGGATTTTTCTACGGAGGAAAGGGAACAGTGCCTCAGCTATCTGGCCAGATTGACGGATAATATGATGTCCTATAGGGAAGAAGGTTATTAAAACAGAGTTGCCGCAAAAGTAGATGGATATTCTGCTTTTGCGGCAATTTTATTACGAAGTATCCGACAAGACGCGCCATGACGCGTCTTGTCGGATTTTTGGAATCAATGGATAAAAATACCTAAAAACAGATGGAAATACTGAATTTTTTCGACTGATATGAGAGAAAGATATCGTGTAATTACTGGTTATTAGTCATTTTGTGATATCTTTCTTTTTTTTGCCAATTTTTTTTGTAAAAAATTTCAAAACCCCCTTGACAAATCCCTTGAAAAGGTATAGTTTATATGTAAACAGTTTCTAAAGAAACTATTTACAAGTAAATGGTTTACAGCCAGATGAAATGTATCCAAATGAAAAGAAAGGAGTGGGACAGAAAAAAGAAATCCAGAAGATTCAAGGTGTTCATGGAAGCAAAATGTTGAAAGGGGGAAATCATTATCATGTCTTCTATGGAAGTATTAAGCTTCATAGGTATTATTCTTTCATTAACGATTATTGTTGTTGGTTCGTTAAAGGGGCATTCCCTGATCCTCGTCTCCACATTGGCGGCGCTTGTCTGTTCCATAACTGGAGCGCTGGCTACGACGGCTATTGAAGGAGGCTCGTTATGGCAGATTTTTTACGATGGCTACGCAGTAGAATACATGAAAGGCGTCGCAGACATCATCATCCAGCTTTTCCCGCTGTTTTTGGGAGGCCAGATGTTCGGTCGGCTTCTTGAAAAGACGGGACTTCCGATCGCTGTTGCAAACGCGGTTTTCAAGAAGATCGGTACCGGGGGAACCGTGGCGGCCGTTTATATCGCGACATTACTGTTATCCATCGGCGGTATCAACGTATACGTAATCATCTTTACCATGTATTCTCTGGCGGCGGCCTTCTATAAAAAAGCAGGGATTTCCCGCAGCCTTATTCCGGCAAACATCCTTGCCGCTGCTGTTGCAGAGCAGGCGCTTCCAGGCGTGCCGACCTTTAACCTGGTAATACCTGCGCAGGCGCTCGGTGTTAATCCGTCATCCGGATTTGCTATGGGAATCGTTGCATTTTTGATCATTGGGGTGCTGAATTTTATTTACTTAGACCGTATGGCAAAGAAATCAATGAAATCAGGAGAAGGTTTTGTTGACCGGGATGAAGATGGAAAATCAACGGTAACTCTCGACAGCGAAGACCTGCCGAATCCGTTCCTTCTTTTCGTACCACTTGCTTTTGTTATTGTTTTGATGAATATATTTGCAGTTCCTGCGTGGGCAGCTCTGTTTGTCGGCTGCGCAGTGATCGCAGTTATGTTCTATAAGCGCCTCGGCGGTATGAAAACAGTGGTTGAGTTCCTGGCAGAAGGGGCGGAAAGTTCTCAGGTTGTAATGAGCACCGGCGCCCTTTGTGGAATCGCAACGCTGATCGGCTCTGTACCTGGCTATGGTATCGTGGTTTCTTTCCTGGAAAAGAGTTCCTTTGGAAGCCCGTATATCATGGCGGCGGTTGCAGTTGGACTTCTTGCAGGTTTTGCGGGATCTGCTTTGGGCGGTATCCAGTTTGTACTTGCCAATTTCGCGGACAAGTTTATCGCAATGGGGGCTTCTCCAGTGGCGCTTACCCGTATCATGGCTGTGTCCTCGCTTACCTTGGACTCCCTGCCGCACAACAGCGCTAATATCCTGACCTTCCAGTACTGCAAGGTTACTTATAAAGAAGGCTATATCCACCTTGTATTCTGCACTGTTTTAACCACGCTTCTTGCAACGGTTGCGACTGTAGTCATGGCAGAGCTTGGTATGTTTTAATTCGATCGTTTAGTTAGTGAAAACGGGGTTTTGCCCCAGAAAATAAATTATTTTGAAAGGAGATAATATTATGTCAGACATTATGTCAAGATCAAAGCAGTTAAGGGAATGGAAAGAGAAGAAATTCGGACGTGTGATCACAGAAGAAGAATTGATCATGAGATGCGATCCTGCATGGCCCTACAAGCATCCCCTTGGATTTACGGATCCGGCAGTAGAAGACCGTATCATGGAAGGCGCGGTTGAACTTCATGCTCATGGTTCACCAGCTGCATGGCAGTCTGAGGGACGCGCGAATTTTTATGACACTGCTGTAGCAGTAAGCGAGGCCAAATATAAGGCGATCGTATTCAAAGATCAGGACTGTCCGTCTTACTCCATGGCAGGAGCGATCCAGAACGCTCTTAACGACAGGGCAAAAGAAAAAGCGAAACTTGGCGAAGAGTTTACTCCCAGCAAGATTTACGGCAGCCTTACCCTGGACTTTGCCTCCGGCGGAATGAACCTGAAAGCAGTAGAAAAGGCTCTGATGTACGATGGATTCTGCAAGGAGATATTCCTTCCATGCCAGGATTCCGCTTTGCTGCAGGCGCTTTTCGGAGACGAATCCAAAGGTATCTTTGTTTCTGACCTGAAGGGAACTTTAACTCCAGAGATGATCAAGATCCTCGATATGATCGCGGAGCACAACGACAACTGCAAGGGCGATACAGTTGCTTTGGCTACCTGCCATGTCTTCAACGAAGAGAAGTACGACATTTCCAAATATGTTCATGACAGAGGTATGAAGGTGCCGATCATACATGACCACATTACTCAGGAAATGACCCAGCTGACTACAGAGGAAGCTCTGGAGCTGATCGACCTTGGAACCTATGTTGAGATCTGTGCAAATTCTACGGTTCCGTGGACAAGTATGCAGAACTGGATCGTTGCATGGGACTATAACCTGGAAATGACCAAGACTCTTCTGAAGGAGCGCGGACCGGAGCATATCTGTCTGATCACAGACTCTGGACTTTCCGGATACAACGAGACAGAAGGTATGAGAATGCTGATCCGCGGCCTGCTGAAAGCCGGCGTTTCGGAAGAAGATATCCATTACATGGCGGCGATCGCTCCGGCGGCAGCAATCGGTATCTGATCCCATTATATGCAGAAAGACATCATACATATATGAGCGCATAACTACGCCAGCGCCGGGCGGGAAAACCGCCTGGCGCTGGCGTTTGCATCCGGTGAGATGTATTCCTAAAAATAACAAATATTTAATAGTTTTTGGAATACAATCCAAAAAATATTGATAAAATTAATGCTGTATCAGCTTATCAGCTGGCAACATCCACCAGCTTCTGCATTACACGATTGTTCACTTCCAGGTAGTATTTTAACTCTTCATTGTTGATTTTGTAATGCTTTGTGATTTCAGCTTCTTCTTTAAGTCCTCAATGCTCTTTACATAAGTCACCTCTCCATTTGCTTCCGGGATCTGCGGCAGTCCATATGCCAGCGCCAGGGAGATAAAAGCTGCCTGATCGTTTAAACATTCGATCTCGCTTTTGACAGCCCTGATCCGCTGGATCAGGTATTCTTTCCTTCTGTCTTCTGAAAGCTGCAGCAGCTGCCGGATCTCTTTCAGCTCAAATCCCATTTCTTTATACAGCAGGATCTGCCATATCTTTTCTAATGTTCCGTCGTCATACAATCGATGATTGTCTTTCGACCGGGCGGCTGCAAGAATGCCTTCATCATCGTAATACTGCAGCGTACGTCTGCTTACCCCAACCAATTTGCTTACTTCGCTTGTTTTTTTCATTACGGCCTTTCCTCTCTCCGCATAAAGAGCATACTCTATCACGCAAACGTGACAGCAATATCTTTTTTGCGGAATCGTCAGTTATCAGTTCCGTAAAAGGCCGTGTAAATTTCGCGAAATTTAAAAAGTAAAAACAGAAGCTTGAAACGGCCATAAAAAAGTACTGGTTTCTTTTGCAGTTTCCAAGCCAAGAGGTTCTAAGCCTCCGGCAAATACAAAAGAAACCAGTACTTTAATGGGCTGTTCTATTCTGATCGAAAATGATCCGTAAATGTAATTTTGCGGATCGCAGTCGTCGATATATATATATAGATTAAGGGCAAAATCCAAACTCCATCAGGAGTGAGGTTGGATTTTGCCCTTATAATAAGCGAAGCAGCAAAAATGTATCAGTTCAGCCATGTATCTTCCCTCCAGCACAGAATGTGCTGGAGGGAAGCCCTGGATGTCATCCCTATGCCAGG
Organism: Candidatus Lachnoclostridium stercoravium; assembly: GCA_019118365.1. GTDB lineage: Bacteria > Bacillota > Clostridia > Lachnospirales > Lachnospiraceae > Lachnoclostridium_A > Lachnoclostridium_A stercoravium. Next base: position 16,490 of record DWZA01000028.1, read on the forward strand.
ATATATGATACGAATTTTCCTTTTAATGATAGATCCGGTTATGCTCGTATACCGGTTCGGAAGTCAGGTCGACTCCCAGCTTTTTGAATACCTTGATGTCCACGTCTGAAAGCATGACGGAGGTGTGCACCTGGCAGCCTCTTAACTTCGGCAGCTGATCCAGGGCGATCTGGGCGTTCTTGTCTGTGGCGGCGCACATAGAAAGAGCGATGAGCACCTCGTCTGTATGAAGGCGGGGATTTTTGCTCCCCAGGTAGTCCACTTTCAGCTTCTGGATCGGCTCGATGGCAGAAGGCGCGATCAGGTGAGTATCGTGGTCAATGCCTCCCAGCTCTTTTACCGCGTTAAGGATAAGAGCGGCGGAAGCGCCCAGAAGATTGGAGGTCTTTCCGGTGATGATCCTGCCGTCCGGAAGTTCCATAGCTGCGGCCGGCGCTCCGATGGCTTCGGAACGCTGGTTGGCTGCGGAAACGACGGTCCGAAGTTCAGGGGTGATCTTTGCCTGCTTCATAAGAAGCTCGATCTTATATACTTCTTCCTGTCCGCCCATATCCTTTACCATGCGGTTTAAAGCCTGGTAGTAGCGGCGGATGATCTCCTGGCAGGAAGCCTTCCTGCACACTTCGTCGTCAATAATGCAGTTTCCCGCCATATTGACGCCCATATCTGTCGGGGATTTATATGGGCTTTCTCCATAGATCCCGTCAAAGATCGCGTTCAGCACAGGGAAGATCTCCACATCCCGGTTGTAGTTGACTGTAGTGACGCCGTAAGCTTCCAGATGGAAGGGGTCGATCATATTGACGTCGTTTAAGTCCGCGGTAGCCGCCTCGTAGGCCAGGTTTACCGGGTGCTTTAACGGAATGTTCCAGATGGGGAACGTCTCGAACTTCGCATAGCCGGCCTTGATCCCCCGCTTGTTCTCGTGATAAAGCTGGGAAAGGCAGGTAGCCATCTTTCCGCTGCCAGGTCCGGGAGCGGTGATGATCACAAGAGGTTTTTTCGTTTCAATATAGTCGTTTTTCCCGAAACCGTCGTCGCTGACGATCAGAGGGATGTTATTCGGATAGCCGTCGATGATATAGTGGCGGTAGACCGGTATGCCCATCTTTTCCAGCTTGCTCTTGAAAATATCGGCTGCCGGCTGGTTGGCGTACTGAGTGATGACTACGCTGCCTACATAAAGGCCGGTGCTGCGATAGGCCTCGATCAGCCTCAGAACATCCACGTCATAGGTGATGCCAAGG
>DWZA01000029.1 GCA_019118365.1 Candidatus Lachnoclostridium stercoravium
TATGTATACAATGAAGAGCAGCGTTCTTACTACGCATTAAACGTAGCGGTTACAGCTGACAATTATCAGGATTTCATGGATTCCACAAAGACCTATGAGCCTGTATCCAACCAGCTGGATGCGACTGCTCATCCGGAAAAGAGCGTATGGCTGAACATCTACAACGCAGCAGATAACTTCTTAAGCGCTACCTATCAGCCGCTGCTTCAGAAATACGACGACCTTCTTAACCTGAAAGTTGAATATATCGGCGGCGACGGACAGACAGAGTCCAACATCACAAACCGTCTTGGAAACCCAAGCCAGTACGATGCATTTGCGATCAACATGGTTAAGACAGACAACGCGGCTTCTTATACAGGAATACTTAGCCAGTAATTTAAGCAGACATAGAAACGTACAGCTATTAGGGAGAAGAGATTCTCCCTAATAGCATATTTAAGGCTGTTAAAAAGGATAGGAGAAAAAGTATGGCAGATAAGAAAGATGATATCGTCTTATCAATACGCGGAATGAGCAAGTCCTTTGGCAGGAACCGGGTTCTGGATCATATCAATCTGGACGTGAAACGCGGGACCGTCATGGGACTGATGGGTGAGAACGGAGCCGGAAAATCCACAATGATGAAGTGCCTGTTCGGTACTTATCAGAAGGATGAAGGCACGATCTTCCTGGACGGAAAAGAGATCAGCTTCTCAGGCCCCAAGGACGCCCTGGAGAACGGGATCGCCATGGTCCATCAGGAGCTGAACCAGTGCCTGGAAAGAAACGTTGTGGACAATCTTTTCCTTGGACGTTATCCGGTAAATTCCTTAGGCGTGATTGATGAAGGACGGATGCAGAAAAAAGCTTCTGAGCTTTTCAGAAAATTAGGTATGACGGTCAACCTTTCCCAGCCGATGAGAAATATGTCGGTTTCCCAGAGGCAGATGTGCGAGATCGCCAAGGCAATCTCTTATAACTCCAAGGTGATCGTTTTGGACGAGCCGACTTCTTCCCTGACTGTGCAGGAAGTTGACAAGCTCTTTGAGATGATGCGCATGCTGAAGTCACAGGGCATCGCGCTGATCTACATCTCTCATAAGATGGATGAGATCTTTGAGATCTGCGACGAGATCTCTGTGCTCCGCGACGGCAAGATGGTCATGACAAAGAGCAGCAAAGACACAAACATGAACGAGCTGATCGCCGCAATGGTCGGACGTTCTCTGGAAAACCGCTTCCCGCCGGTAGACAATAAGCCGGGAGAACCGATCCTTTCCATCCAGCATCTTTCTACAAAATTCGAACCTCATCTTCAGGACATTACCTTTGAGGTAAAAGAAGGAGAGATATTTGGTCTTTACGGCCTGGTAGGAGCAGGAAGGACAGAGCTTCTGGAAACGATCTTCGGCGTAAGAACAAGGGCAGCTGGACGTGTGTATTTCCGAAACCGCCTGATGAACTTTAACAGCGCGAAAGAAGCGATCGAGCATGGATTCGCCATGATCACAGAGGAGCGTAAGGCCAACGGTCTTTTCCTGAAAGCGGATCTTACGTTCAACACGACGATCGCTAATCTGGAACAATATAAATCAGGCCTTGCCCTCTCGGATTCAAAGATGGTAAAAGCAACGGCCAATGAGATTAAGGTCATGCACACCAAGTGCATGGGGCCGGACGATATGATAACGAGCCTTTCCGGCGGAAATCAGCAGAAAGTTATTTTTGGGAAATGGCTGGAACGCAGTCCTCAGGTATTTATGATGGACGAACCTACGCGAGGGATTGACGTAGGCGCGAAATATGAGATCTATGAACTGATCATCAATATGGCAAAACAGGGAAAGACGATCATCGTAGTTTCTTCTGAGATGCCAGAGATCCTTGGAATCACCAACCGTATCGGCGTTATGTCTAACGGGCACCTTTCCGGAATCGTCAATACGAAAGAGACGAATCAGGAAGAGCTGTTAAGGCTTAGCGCGAAATACCTATAATCGAGGGGGATTGACATTATGTCGAATACAAATAAGATACTTACAGCTGAACAGGAAAAACAGCTGCGCCAGCCGATTGACGACTATGTCGGCAAGATCCAAAGCGAGATCGACAGCCTCAGACTTGACGGCACTGATAAAGTCGTTTCTCTTCAGGATGACATCGACACCATAAAAAGGGACCGCATTTTCACACAGGAAGAAAAGGCGGCAAAGCTTTCCCAGGCACAGAGCGACCTGGAAAAGGCGAGAGCAGTAGAGGCGAAGAACAAAGATCAGATCTCCAAGCTGATCGCCGACGCTGAAAATTATATCAAAGAACATTATGACAAAGAGTACTATCTGCCTGTATGCGAAAGCTGCAAAGAGGAGAAAGTCCTTGCTCAGGAAAAATACGCGGCGAGAAAGTCCGCGCTGGAAAAAGAGCACCAGGATAATCTTTCCAAGCTTTCCGACAGCCATGAGATAAAAGACGAGAAGTATGTTTACAAGAACAGGCTTTTCGACGCAAAGATGGAATATGAGAAAAATCTCCAGGAGATCAAAGACAGAAGACATGCGGCGTATTCCTACCGCCACCACCTTCTGGATATGCTCCGTCTGTCAAAGTTCTCTATCGGAGAAGTATGGGCGGAACGCTGGGAGAACTACAAATACAAATTTAACGGCAGACAGTTCCTGTTAAGCAACGGACTTTATATCGCTATCATCATCGTATTTATCATCCTCTGCGCGATCACTCCGATCATAAAGAACGTGCCGCTGCTTACGTACAACAACGTTTTAAACATCCTGCAGCAGGCTTCACCGCGTATGTTCCTGGCTCTCGGCGTTGCCGGCCTGATCATGCTGGCTGGTACAGACCTGTCCGTTGGCCGTATGGTCGGCATGGGTATGACTACTGCAACGATCATCATGCACCAGGGCCCAAATACCGGTATGGTATTCGGCCATGCTTTTGACTTCACCGGAATGCCGGCGCTGGCAAAAGTATTCCTCGCCCTGTTTATGTGCGTTCTTTTATGTACTGTATTCACAACGATCGCAGGTTTCTTCACCGCGAAGTTTAAGATGCATCCGTTCATTTCCACCATGGCCAACATGCTGGTTATCTTCGGACTTGTTACTTACTCCACCAAGGGCGTTTCCTTCGGCGCTATCGAGTCCTCGATCCCGAATATGATCATGCCTAAGATCAATGGTTTCCCAACCATCATCCTGTGGGCGATCGCAGCGATCATTATCGTATGGTTCATCTGGAATAAGACTACATTCGGAAAGAACCTTTACGCGGTCGGCGGAAACCCGGAGGCAGCGGCGGTTTCCGGTATCTCTGTATTCTGGGTAACCGTAGGGGCCTTCATCCTTGCAGGTATCCTTTACGGCTTTGGTTCCTGGCTTGAATGTATCCGTATGTTCGGTTCCGGTTCCGCAGCTTATGGACAGGGCTGGGAGATGGACGCTATCGCAGCCTGCGTAGTCGGCGGCGTATCCTTTACCGGCGGTATCGGTAAGATCTCAGGCGTAGTGGTCGGCGTATTCATCTTTACAGCGCTTACATACTCCCTGACCATTCTTGGTATCGATACAAACCTTCAGTTCGTATTCTCCGGTATCATCATCCTGGTAGCAGTAACTCTTGACTGCCTGAAGTACGTTCAGAAGAAGTAAAAATAAAAGATCCAGACTGGAAGCAAACACGGCGGCCGGGGCAAAGATCTTGCCCCGATCCTGCCGGATGGATCGCTTCCGGTCTGGATTTTTCGTTTCAGCAAAAGACCCTGCCGCCGTGTTTTGCACGACTGCAGGGTCTTAAATTATGGAGACAACGGGATTCGAACCCGCGACCTTTGCGTTGCGAACGCAACGCTCTCCCAGCTGAGCTATGTCCCCGTTTTTATTGCTGGACTTTTGTGAGCCACAACAAATATTATAGCACGGAAATAGGAAAATGCAAGGAAATTGTAGCAAAAAATGGGAGATAAATAGCTGACTAAAAAAACACTGGGATCTCAGCAAAATTCAGAATCTTTCGACATTTATTTTGCGTTTGCTTTTGTACAGGCATTGATATATAATTATACAATATTTGTAGCATATTCTGTGCCAACATCTAAAATATACGACAGTACAGAAAGGACTTTTGATGATAAAGATCGGTGATTACGAATTTGAAGTAAAAGATTTTGATGTAGATCAAGTAGACATATCCCTGGATCCGCCGGCGGAAGAACCGGCGCGCCAGTATTATTTTATAGCAAAAGTCAGGGCCATCCTGAGAGAACGATTTGAAGCGGATGTAAGATCCGGCGCCGCATTAAGCCATTACGGAAAAGAGAAGCTAGAAGACATGCTTACCAAGAAGGTTTTCGGAACCTTTGCCGTAGTGACTTTCGGCTGCCAGATGAACGAGAAAGATTCTGAAAAATTGACTGCTGTTTTGGAACAGTGCGGATTGGAAAAAACAGATTCGGAACAGGCGGACCTTGTCCTTTACAACACCTGTACGGTAAGGGAAAACGCCAATCAAAGGCTCTACGGCCATTTGGGCTATGTCCACAGCCTGAAAAAGAAGAATCCCAATATGATCATCGGCCTTTGCGGCTGTATGATGCAGGAAAAACACGTAGTAGAAAAGATCCAAAAAAGCTATCGGTTCGTGGACCTGATATTCGGCACCCACAATATATTTAAATTGGCGGAGCTTTTATCTGAAACACTCTGCAAAGATACAATGGAAGTGGATATATGGGAAGGCACGGATAAGATCGTGGAGGACCTTCCTGCCGAGCGGAAATATCCGTTTAAATCAGGAGTAAATATTATGTTCGGCTGCAACAATTTCTGCAGCTACTGTATCGTTCCCTATGTAAGGGGCAGAGAACGGAGCAGGGAGCCGGAGGAGATATTAAAAGAGATCAAAAATCTGGCTTCTCAGGGCGTGATCGAGGTCATGCTCCTGGGGCAGAATGTAAATTCCTACGGAAAGACTTTAAAAGAACCTATGACTTTTGCTGAACTGCTGAAGGAAGCAGAGAAGATCGACGGCATTGAGAGGATCCGTTTTATGACCTCCCATCCGAAGGATCTTTCGGACGAGCTGATCCAGGTGATGAAAGATTCCAAAAAGATCTGCCGCCATCTCCATCTGCCTATGCAGTCTGGAAGCACCCGGATCTTAAAAGCGATGAACCGCCGTTATACAAAGGAGCAGTACCTGGCTCTGGCGGCAAAGATCAAAGAGGCAATCCCGGATATCTCCCTGACTACAGATATCATCGTTGGTTTTCCGGGAGAGACGGAAGAGGATTTTGAAGATACTCTGGATGTGGTGAGAAAGGTGCGGTTTGACAGCGCGTTCACCTTCCTGTATTCCAAACGCACCGGAACGCCGGCAGCCGCTATGGAAGATCAGATACCGGAAGACGTGGCCAAGGCCCGTTTTGACAGACTTTTAGCCGAGGTGCAGAAGATCGCGGGAGAAGTCTGCGGCAGGGACGTGCATACGGTACAAAAGGTTCTGGCGGAAGAGAAGGACGCCAGGGAAGAAGGCTGGCTGACCGGCCGGCTTTCCAACAATACTACGGTCCATTTTCCGGGGGACATTTCCCTGATCGGAAAGATCGTAGACGTATATTTAGAAGAATCAAGAGGATTTTATTATACAGGACGGCTTAAGGATTGATCCTTTCCGTCCTTTTACCTGTGGAGAAAGAGAAAAAGGGGAAGAAGACGTGGCTGGATTATCACCAATGATGCAACATTACCTGGAGACAAAGAAGCAGTACGAAGACTGCATCCTGTTCTACCGTCTGGGAGATTTTTACGAGATGTTTTTTGACGACGCCAAGACGGTGTCCAAGGAGCTGGAGCTGACTCTTACAGGCAAGGAATGCGGCCTTGAGGAACGGGCTCCTATGTGCGGCGTTCCCTACCACGCGGTAGACAGTTATTTAAACCGCCTGGTCCAGAAAGGATATAAAGTGGCCATTGCGGAGCAGATGGAAGACCCCAAGCTGGCCAAGGGCCTTGTAAAGCGGGAAGTGGTCCGCATCGTTACCCCAGGGACGGTCACCAGCGCCGCGGCTCTGGATGAGACGAAAAACAATTACCTGATGGGGATCGTATATCTTGGAGATACGTTTGGAGTTGCCAGTGCAGATATCAGTACTGGTGATTTTTTGGTAACGGAAGTGCCTTCGGAAAGAGAGCTTTTTGACGAGATCAATAAATTCTCTCCTTCCGAGATCATCTGCAATAATGCCTTTTATATGTCGGGAATCGATCTGGAGGAACTGAAAAATAAGTATAATTTTATCGTTTCCGCTTTGGATAATCGGTTCTTTTCCGACGAGATGTGCAGGAAGATCTTAAAAGAGCATTATAAGGTGGGAAGTCTGGACGGGCTGGGACTGGGAGACTACGATGCTGGAGTGATCGCGGCCGGAGCTGTGATGCAGTATATGTACGAGACGCAGAAAAGCACCCTGGCCCATATTACGGCGATCACGCCTTATTCCAGCGGCCAGTTTATGGTACTGGACATTTCCACCAGGCGGAACCTGGAGCTTTTGGAGACTCTCAGGGAAAAGCAGAAAAGAGGCACCCTGCTTTGGGTCCTGGACAAGACGAAGACCGCTATGGGCGCCAGGCTCCTCAGAACGTATATCGAGCAGCCGCTGCTGAAAAAAGAAGCGATCCTGGAGCGGCAGAACGCGGTGGAGGAGCTGAACTTAAATTATATTTCCAGAGAGGAGCTGAGGGAGTATCTCAATTCCATCTACGATCTGGAGCGTCTGATCGGGCGGATCAGCTATAAGACGGCCGGGCCGAGGGATCTGATCGCATTTAAAAATTCCCTATCCATGCTCCCATATATCAAAAATATCCTGGGAGAATTTACCTCCAGCCTTTTAAAGGAATTTTATGAAGAGCTGGACACTCTGGAGGATCTTTACGCCCTGATCGATCAGTCGATCCTGGAGGATCCGCCGATCACCGTCCGGGAAGGCGGGATCATTAAAGAAGGCTACAACGAAGAGGCGGACAAGCTGAGAAACGCCAAGACGGAAGGGAAGACCTGGCTGGCGGAACTGGAGGAAAAGGAGCGGGAGAAGACAGGGATCAAAAACCTGAAGGTAAAGTTCAACAAGGTGTTCGGGTATTATTTTGAAGTGACCAATTCTTTTAAGGACATGGTACCGGAGTATTTTATCCGCAAACAGACGCTGACCAATGCGGAGCGCTACACCACGGACGAGCTGAAAAACCTGGAAGAGGTGATCATGGGAGCGGAGGATAAGCTGGTTTCCCTGGAATATGAGCTGTTCTGCCAGGTAAGGGATCATATCGCCGGAGAGGTGCTGAGGATCCAGAAAACAGCCAAGGCGATCGCCGGAGTAGACGTATTTGCCTCGCTCTCCCTGGTAGCCACCAGAAATAACTATACAAAGCCCAAGATCAACGACAAGGGCGTTATCCATATAAAAAACGGACGCCATCCGGTGGTGGAGCAGATGATGCGGGACGATATGTTCGTGGCTAACGATACATACCTGGACAATGGGAAAAACAGGATCTCTATCATCACAGGGCCGAATATGGCGGGAAAATCCACCTACATGCGCCAGACTGCCCTGATCGTTCTTATGGCTCAGCTGGGAAGCTTTGTTCCGGCCGACAGCGCCAATATCGGCATCTGCGACAGGATCTTCACCCGCGTGGGAGCTTCCGACGACCTGGCATCCGGCCAGAGCACTTTCATGGTGGAGATGACAGAGGTGGCCAATATTTTAAGAAACGCCACGAGGCACAGCCTTCTGATCCTGGATGAGATCGGGCGGGGGACCAGCACCTTCGACGGGCTTTCCATTGCCTGGGCTGTGGTGGAACACATAGCCAATACGAAGATCCTGGGGGCGAAGACATTGTTCGCCACCCATTACCACGAACTGACGGAGCTGGAAGGCACTATGAGCGGCGTCAATAACTACTGTATCGCGGTAAAAGAGCAGGGAGACGATATTGTTTTCTTAAGGAAGATCGTAAAAGGCGGAGCAGACAAAAGCTATGGCATCCAGGTGGCCAAGCTGGCTGGGGTACCGGACAGCGTGATCGCCAGGGCGAAGGAGCTGGTGGAGGAGCTGAGCAACGCGGACATCATGGCCAAGGCCCGCGAGATCGCCGAGATCAGCGCCAACGTAAGCCAGCATAAGCCGGTTCCAAAGCCGGACGATGTGGAGATGTCCCAGCTTACCTTATTTGATACAGTAAAAGAAGACGATATCATCAAAGAGCTGGCAGAGCTGGAGCTGGGGAATATGACGCCGATCGACGCGCTGAACACCCTGTACCGGATCCAGACCAAGCTGAAGAACCGCTGGAACGCTTAAAGAGGAGGGATCTACATGCCTCATATCAATGTACTCGATAAAAATACGATCGACAAGATCGCGGCCGGAGAGGTGATCGAGCGGCCGGCATCGGTTGTAAAAGAGCTTCTGGAAAACGCCATCGACGCAAAGGCTACAGCCGTAACGGTGGAGATCCGGGACGGCGGGATCTCCTTTATCCGCGTGACAGACAATGGCTGCGGCATCCCAAAAGAGGAGATCGCCCTGGCCTTTCTGCGCCATTCCACCAGCAAGATCAAATCCGCGGAAGATCTGTTTACGGTGTCTTCCCTGGGATTTCGCGGCGAGGCTCTTTCCAGTATCGCCGCCGTGTCTCAGGTGGAGATCATCACCAAGACGGCAAACAGCCTTACCGGCACAAGATATCAGATCGAAGGCGGGACGGAGAAGTCTCTGGAAGAGGTCGGAGCGCCGGAGGGCACTACATTTATCGCCAGGAACCTCTTTTTCAATACTCCTGTGCGCAGAAAGTTTTTGAAGACGCCTCAGACAGAGGGCGCCCATGTGGCGGACCTGGTGGAAAAGATCGCCCTTTCTCATCCGGAGGTTTCGATCCGCTTCATACAGAATAACCAGAATAAGCTCCATACTTCCGGGAACCACAACCTGAAGGATATCATATATACCGTATTTGGACGGGATATTGCGTCCAACCTCCTTCCGGTAAAAGCGCAGAACGACGATGTTTCTATTACCGGCTTTATCGGGAAGCCGGTCATTGCAAGAAGCAACCGGAATTACGAGAACTATTTTATAAACGGACGATATATTAAAAGCAGCATCGTAGCCAGAGCCATCGAAGAAGCGTATAAGCCTTTTATGATGCAGCATAAATATCCGTTCACCATGCTGCATTTTTCCATTGAACCGGAATTTTTAGATGTAAATGTACATCCTTCCAAAATGGAGCTCCGTTTCCGGGACGGCGGGGGGATCTATAACCTGATCCTTACGGCTCTTCAGGCTGCTCTTGCGGAAAAAGAGCTGATCCCGGAGGTGGATCTGGAAAAGAAAGAGCGGGCAGAGACGAAAAAAGCTATGGATGCCATGGAAAAGAAGGAGCAGGAGCGGCCGGAACCTTTTGAGAAAAAAAGGATCTCCTTCCTGCAGGAACATCCTGCCAGAGAATGGAAAACGCCGGCCCCGCAGCAGCAGGCTCCGTCCCTGTCCCTTGTCCGGGAAGAGTCCGCACTATACGGACATTCGCTTCGAGAAAAGCCGGCTTCATACGGATATCCCCAGGGGCATTCCAGGCAGGAGCCAGTGAGTCCCGCGCATCCCGCAGCAGCTGTGAAAGAACCGGAGAGGCCGGCGCCTTTCAGCAAAGGGGAAGACCGGCCGGCGGCGGTCCAGGATTCTTTACAGAAGGAGGACGGACAGCAGCTGGATCTTTTTGACGGCAAACTGTTACAGCCAGAATCAAGGAAGCGTCATAAGCTGATCGGCCAGCTGTTCGATACCTATTGGCTGGTGGAATTTGACGAACACCTTTATATCATCGACCAGCATGCGGCCCATGAAAAGGTTCTTTACGAGAGGACTATGGCGTCTTTAAAAAGCAGAGAATATACTTCCCAGGCGGTAAATCCGCCTATCATACTGACTTTAAACCGCAATGAAGAACTGCTTTTACAGACTCACAAAGAAGATTTTTACAGGATCGGCTTTGAGATCGAACCCTTCGGCGGGCGGGAATACGCAGTCCGGGGCGTTCCGGGAAACCTGTTTTCCATCGCTAAAAAGGAACTGCTTATGGAGATGATCGACGGTCTTTCGGAGGAAGCTGGTTCCTCAAAACCGGACATGATATTTGAGAAGATCGCATCCATGTCCTGTAAAGCGGCGGTTAAGGGAAACCATCAGATGTCTTTTGCGGAAGCGAACGAACTGATCGACCAGCTTCTTACTCTGGACAATCCTTACGCCTGCCCTCACGGCAGGCCGACGATCATTTCCATGAGCCGGTATGAGCTGGAAAAGAAATTTAAACGGATCGTGTAAAGGAGCAGCATATGGAAGATCAACAGACCGGGATGGTGAACGTCCCTGATAAAAAACCGCTGATCGTTCTGGCAGGGCCTACGGCTGTGGGAAAGACCGCCCTTTCTATCCGCCTGGCAAAGGCGATAAACGGAGAGATCATCAGCGCAGATTCCATGCAGGTCTACCGCCGTATGGATATCGGCTCGGCAAAGATCCGGCCGGAAGAGACGGAGGGGATCCCCCATCACCTCATCGACATCCTTGACCCGGAGGAAGATTTCAATGTGGTCACGTTCCAGCGGCTGGCAAAAGAAGCCGCAGATCAGATCTGCGCCAGAGGAAGGATACCCATTGTCGCCGGTGGCACGGGATTTTATATCCAGGCGCTGTTATACGACATTGATTTTACGGAAAATGAAGACGGCGGCGAGATCCGGAAGGAGCTGGAAGAGCTGGCAAAGAAGGAAGGCCCAGGTGTCCTTTATGGAATGCTGAAAGAGGTGGATCCGGAATCTGCGGCAGCGATCCATGAGAATAATGTAAAACGGGTGATCCGGGCGTTAGAATATTACCGCCAGACAGGGGAGAAGATCTCTAAGCACAACGCGCAGGAGAGAGAAAAGACCTCCCCCTACAATTTTCTTTATTATGTAGTGAACACAGACCGGGAGCTGCTTTACCAGCGGATCGACCAGCGGATCGACCAGATGATGGAAGACGGTCTTGTAGAAGAGGTGCGCGCCTTAAAGGCAGCCGGGATAAAACGGGGAATGACCTCCATGCAGGGTCTTGGCTATAAGGAGATCCTGGACTATCTTGACGGGAAAACGTCCCTGGAGGAGGCGGTATATATCCTGAAACGGGATACCCGCCATTTCGCAAAGAGACAGCTTACGTGGTTCCGCAGGGAAAAAGAGGTGCGGTGGCTTTATCTGCCGGACTTTGATAACGATCCGGACCGCATGGTAGAAAAAATACGTCAGGACTGCCTGGATCAGAAGATCTTGTAGATCCGGGCGGCAATTCAGAACGGCATATCTTCTTGCCTGCACAGAATGTGTTGGCAAGAAGATACACGGCAGAACGGTTCAAAAACAGAAATTAAGAGGAATGAGAAAATGGAAGCAAACGAGATAAACGCGATGTATGAAAGCATGGGGATCAGCAGAAAGGTACTGGCTCTGGCAGAAGAGGTAGAGGCTTCTCTGAAAGAAAGGTTTCTGGCGATCGACGAGACGGCGGAATACAACCAGCTGAAGGTGATCAAAGCCATGCAGAAAAACAGGGTGAGCGATATTCATTTCGCCGCCACTACGGGATACGGATATAACGATCTGGGAAGGGACACTTTAGAAAGCGTCTACGCAGATGCGTTTCATGGAGAGAGCGCCCTGGTGCGCCCTCAGTTAATGAGCGGGACCCACGCCCTCCATGTGGCCCTTTCCGGAAATTTACGTCCGGGAGACGAGCTGCTCTCCCCTGTAGGGAAGCCTTACGATACACTGGAAGAGGTGATCGGGATCCGGGAATCCGCCGGGTCTTTAAAAGAATATGGCGTAGTATACCGCCAGGTGGATCTCCTTCCGGACGGATCCTTCGACTATGACGGAATCCGCGCCGCGATCAACGAAAAGACAAAGCTGGTAACGATCCAGCGGTCCAAAGGCTATGCCACCAGGCCGACCCTTTCCGTAGAGAGGATCGGGGAGCTGATCGCTTTTGTAAAAAGCGTTAAGCCGGACGTGATCTGCATGGTAGATAACTGCTATGGAGAATTTGTGGAAAGGATCGAGCCGACGGACGTGGGAGCGGATATGATCGTCGGTTCTCTGATCAAGAATCCAGGAGGCGGCCTGGCGCCGATCGGCGGATATATCGTCGGGAAACAGGAATGCATCGATCAGGCTTCTTACCGGCTGTCCGCTCCAGGACTGGGAAAAGAAGTAGGAGCCAGCCTGGGGCTTAACCAGCAGCTGTTCCAGGGCTTTTTCCTGTCGCCCACCGTAGTGGCCGGAGCTTTAAAAGGAGCGATCTTCGCCGCCAATATCTATGAAAAACTGGGATTTTCCGTCGTACCTAACGGCACGGAGCCAAGGTACGACATCATCCAGGCAGTTACATTGAAAACAGCAGAAGGAGTGATCGCTTTCTGCCAGGGCATTCAGGCAGCGGCTCCTGTAGACAGCTATGTAAGCCCGGAGCCATGGGATATGCCTGGATATGATGCGCCGGTGATCATGGCGGCAGGGGCCTTTGTTCAGGGATCCTCGATCGAGCTTTCCGCAGACGGCCCGATCAAACCGCCCTATGCCGTTTATTTCCAGGGAGGACTCACCTGGTATCACGCAAAGCTGGGGATCATGATGTCTGTAGAAAAGATGGCTCAGGCCGGATTGATCGAGCTGTAAAGAAAACAGGCAAGCTTGACGCAGCTTCAGGGGCGGGCGTTCAGGCCGGCGGATCTTCTTGCCCGTTTGACGCCGGACAAGAAGCATCGGATGTTCATCCGATGGAACCTCAGACATTCGAATCTGCTTACAAGCAAGCTTGACGCAGCTTCAACTGTCCGAGGTTCCGCCGGCCTGAACTGTTAAAAAAGTATGAACTGGGTGGAAACCGTATACATGACAGGAAACTTGTGGTAAACTAGGGTGAATCCGATCAGGCAGGGGCCGGCCTGTCTTGTGGGGATATTTTGCGACAGACGCCGGAACCGATCGCAGGGAAGGCATTTGTCTTAAGGGGAACAGGATATGGGAAGTAAGAATTTTTGGGTCCTCCTGCTTTTAATGCTTGCGGGGATCGTACTTGGAGGATTCATAGGGAACGCGACAAGCGGGATCGCCGGGCTGTCCTGGCTGAACTTCGGCCAGTCTTTCGGTCTGGATTCACCTCTTGTGCTGAACTTTGGGATCCTTGTTATCACTTTTGGATTAACTATTAAGATCACGATGGCCAGTATCATCGGCATGGTGATCGCTCTTTTAGTCTTCCGCTGGATATAAAAGGCTGCGAAAAAGCGCCGCCGGCAGCAGAAGTCTTCTCTCTTTCCGACATAGGGCCTGGAGAGGCGGATCGGATGGGAGGAATCTATGAGCAATAAGACGATGAAGGAACTTCCGCCGGACAGCAGGCCATATGAGAAATGCCTGCGCTTTGGCGCGGAAGCGTTAAGCGATGCGGAATTATTAGCGGTGATCATCCGCACAGGGTCCAGGGGAGAGAACTCCCTGGAATTATCGAAACGTGTGCTTTCCGCCAGCTATCCCAAAGAGGGGCTGGTGGGGCTTATGCATCTGTCTCTGGACGACCTGATCTCCATAAAAGGGATCGGACGGGTCAAAGGGGTGCAGCTCCTCTGTGTAGGAGAGCTTTCCCGGCGTATCTGGAAGAGGAGGCTGTATGAAAAGTCTCTGTCCTTCCACAGTCCTCAGGATATCGCCGATTATTTTATGGAGGACATGCGCCACAGCGAGCAGGAAGAACTTATGCTGATGTGCTTTAACACAAAACAGGTGCTGGTCCGGGAAGCCCTTCTTTCCAGGGGCACGGTGAACGCATCCATGATCACTCCGAGAGAAGTCTTTCTTGAGGCTTTGAAGTGCCGGGCGGTCAATATCATCCTGCTCCACAATCATCCCAGCGGGAATCCTTCTCCCAGCGGGGACGATATCCGATTTACAGAGAATATAAAGAAAGCCGGAGAAATGATCGGTATCCGGCTGATTGACCATATCATTATAGGAGATAATTCCTATATCAGTTTAAAAGAACGGGGATTGTTATAGAATGGAATCAAAACGCAGCAAATATATACTGATATGCCTTACGATCTTATGCATCCTGCTGATCGGCGTCACTTCCATAAACAGCTCGGTCCTGGCGCCTCTGCGCACGGGTATCGGCTATGTGCTGATCCCGGTGCAGTCCGGCGTTAACCGGGTGGGACTGGCTATTTATAATAGCCTGAGCGATTATTCCAGCTTAAAGGGAGCCCTGGAGGAGAATAAGCAGCTGAAGGAGCAGATCGCCTCACTGGTGGAAGACAACAACCGCCTTCAGGCGGAAAGCTTCGAGCTTTCCCGTCTGAGGAAGCTTTATCAGCTGGATGAGGAATATATGCAGTACAGCAAAGTAGGAGCCAGAGTCATCGCCAAGGACTCCGGAGACTGGTTCCAGGTGTTCCGGGTGGACAAAGGTTCCGCGGACGGCATTAAGGAAGATATGAATGTGATCGCAGGCGGCGGCCTTGTGGGGATCGTTACAGACGTAGGGCCGAACTATGCCACAGTACGGTCGATCATCGATGATTCCAGCCGGGTGGGAGCCATGGCTCTTCAGTCCGGAGCAAACTGCATCGTGGCGGGCGACCTGAAATTATATCAGGAAGGCCGTCTGCGTATTACGGATATTCCGAAAGAAGGGGATCTGAAAGAGGGGGATAAGATCATTACCTCCAACATCAGCTCGGTGTTCCTTCCGGGAATCCTCATCGGCTACGCCGCAGATATCACCGTGGACAGCAATCAGCTTACCAAGTCCGGATATCTGATCCCGGTGGCTGAATTTGATACCCTTCAGGAGGTGCTGATCATTACGGACTTAAAGTCCGACCTTATGGCGGAACCAGCGGCAGAAAGCGGGGCGGAATAATGAAACAGAAGCTTTTGAACATTCTTTTGATCGTACTTGCGTTTACGGTCCAGAACTGTGTGTTCCCCCATATATCCTTTTTGTCGGCCTCCCCAAACCTGCTTCTGATCCTGACCTTTTCTATCGGCTTTATCCATGGAAAGGAAGCGGGGATGTTCTGCGGCCTGTGCTCCGGGATCCTTCTGGATCTCTTTTACAGCGGGCCTTTCGGCTTTTTTACGCTGTTTTATATATGGATGGGATATCTCAACGGGATCTTTACGAAATATTACTATGAAGATTACATCACCCTTCCTCTGCTTTTAAGCCTGATCAATGATTTTGCGTACAATATGTATATTTATGTGTTCAGTTTCCTGATCCGGAACCGGCTGGACTTTTTCTATTATTTCATCAATATCATGGTTCCTGAGATCATATTTACGGTCATCACCACTCTGTTGATCTACCGTATCGTACTGATATCTACAAAGAAGATCGAGGAATGGGAACAAAGGAGAGATACGACGATTGTTTAGCGATCTGTTTGAAGTGATAAAAGAATTTTTCCGGAAATTGTTTTCTTCCAGGCTGACTGCTCTGGGGGCTTTGTTTTTCTGCATGTTTTTAGGGCTCGTGGGCCATTTGTTCCAGCTGCAGATCGTCCATGGCGAGGAATACCTGGACGAGTATATACAGATCACGGAAAAAGAAGTGACCACGCCGGGGACCAGGGGCAATATCTACGACAGGAACGGCAATGTTCTGGCGTACAACGAACTGGCCTACATCGTTACGATCCAGGATACCGGCGCGTATAAGACCGCTGCGGAAAAAAACGCTATGATCCTCCAGCTGGTACAGATCCTGGATCAGCACGGAGCCAGCGTAGAGGGGCGCTTTGAAGTGGCGATCGATGCCAACGGGGACATGGTCTACACATCTTCCAGCGAAGCGGCCCGCAAACGGTTCCTCAGGGATTTTTACGGTAGGAGCAGCGTAGATGAGCTGGACGATCCCAACGGCAGATATCCCACCGCCATTACTGCGAGGGAAGTCTTTGAACGCAGGAAGGAATATTACGGCCTGGATCAGATGAAAGACGAAAAGGGAAATCCCATCGTCCTTGCAGACGACGTGGCTCTTGATATCATCAATATCCGCTACACCATGGATCTGACGGCTTACCGGAGATATGAGGCGACGCCGATCGCTTCTTACGTGGACGAAGAGACAGTGGTGGACATCAAGGAGCACCGGGCAGAACTTCAGGGAGTGGAGATCGAGGAGTCTACGGTCCGCGTTTACAATGACAGCATTTATTTTGCTCCGATCATCGGCTATACAGGAAAGGTCCAGGAGGATCAGCTGGAAGAGCTGAGGAAAACCGATGATTCCTACGAACTGACGGATATTGTGGGAAGGATCGGCATCGAGGCCGCTATGGAGACGACGCTTCAGGGGAAAAAGGGAAAACAGAGGATCGCTGTAGACAATATGGGCCGCATCATGGAGGTCCTTTCCGAGACGGAGCCTGAGGCAGGCCAGGACGTCTACCTTACTGTAGACCGGGATCTTCAGGTGGGCATCTACCATCTGATCGAGCAGCAGCTGGCAGGTATCCTGACAGGAAAGATCGTGAACCAGGGCGACGAGGTAAACGAGGGAAGGGACTCTTCCAGCAGGGTAATTCCTGTAAAAGATGCATATTTTCAGCTGATCAATAATAATGTACTGAATATGAGCCACTTTTTTGCCGACGACGCTTCGGAGGTGGAAAAAGGAATCGCGTCTACGTTCCTGTCTTCCAAAGAACGGATCATGGGAGATATCCGGGCGGAACTTTACAGCAGCCATCCCACTCCGTTAAAGGACCTGCCGAGAGATATGTACGCCTATATGCTGTATATCAAGACCTATCTCCAGGATCCTACTATCGGGATACTTGCCGCAGACAGCGAGATGGACAGGGAGGATCCTGCTTATGTCGGCTGGCGGGACGAGACCA
Source organism: Candidatus Lachnoclostridium stercoravium (assembly GCA_019118365.1). Lineage (GTDB taxonomy): Bacteria > Bacillota > Clostridia > Lachnospirales > Lachnospiraceae > Lachnoclostridium_A > Lachnoclostridium_A stercoravium. The sequence continues at coordinate 17,016 of DWZA01000029.1, forward strand.
TCAGCCTGAGGGAATACCTTTACGCAGGGATCGCAAATACCTGGATCGACACGACGAAACTGGAGACAGGGAGCAAATATTCCAACGCGGACGACATTTATTCCGTCCTGGTGGAGTATGTATTGACGGAACTGGAGGACAATACGGTTTTCCACAAGAAGATCTATCAGTATCTGATCGAGGATAACGTCATTACAGGAAGGGATCTGTGCCTGGCTCTCTATGATCAGGGAGTGCTGGCCTACGACGAGTCAGAGATCAATAATCTCCGGGCGAACGGTCCGAATTACGCCTATACCTTTATCAAGAACAAGATCGCAAGCCTGGAGATCACGCCGGCCCAGCTGGCGCTGGAACCGTGTACGGCAGGCTGCGTCGTAACGGATGTAAATACAGGGGAAGTTCTTGCCCTGGTAACCTATCCAAGCTACGACAACAACCGGCTGTCCGGCACCATGGACAGCGCTTACTATACGCAGCTGCTCAACGACCTTTCCAATCCGCTGTACAACAACGCGACCCAGGCGTTGAAGGCGCCGGGATCTACCTTTAAGCCGATCACCGCCGTAGCCGCCCTGGAGGAAGGAGTCGTTTCTCTCACAGAGCAGATCGAGTGTACCGGCGAATACAAAGAAGTAAGCCCTACCATCCGCTGCTGGATCTTCCCAGGCAGGCATGGAACGGAGACGATCGTAGAGGGGATCCAGAATTCCTGCAACTATTTTTTCAATGAGATGGCTCACCGCCTTTCTACTGACGAGGAAGGCAATTACGTACAGAGCCTTGGAATGGAAAAGATACAGAAGTATGCGGCGATGTTCGGACTCGACCACACCTCCGGGGTGGAGATCTCCGAGATCAGCCCCCATATCAGTACGGAAGATCCGGAGCGTTCCGCTATGGGACAGGGTACCCATGAATACGCCAATATCCAGCTGGCCCGTTATGTGGCGGCTGTGGCGAACCGGGGAACGGTATATGAGCTGAGCCTGATCGATAAGGTGACGGATTCCAACGGAAATCTGCTGAAAGACTATACGCCGGAGGTTTACTCCCATATCGACATTGCAGAATCCACCTGGGATGCAGTACAGCAGGGAATGCGCCAGGTGATCACGGAAAGCTCCAGCAACAAGATCTTCAACGACCTGGAGGTAAATATCGCCGGAAAGACCGGTACGGCCCAGGAGTCCAGGACAAGGGCGAACCATGCGTTCTTTATCTCCTACGGCCCATATGAAAATCCGGAGATCAGCGTAACGGTGAATATCCCGTACGGCTACAGTTCCGGCAACGCCGCCTCTCTGGCAAAGAACGTTTACCGGTTCTACTACGGATATACAGATCTGGATTACATCCAGAATACCGGCGCCCAGGAGCCTTCCAATGTGGAGATCAGGGATTAAGAGATGTGAAAAAGACAGGATTTAAGGCAGGTGAACAGACTATGCGCAGTACAGTGGTGATAAAGGGGAGCCGGTCAGGCTTATCCGTGTATCTGGATCCGGAGCCGCCGTTTTCCCAGCTGCTCCGTGATATCGCGGTAAAATTCCGGGAAAGCGCGAAATTCTGGGGATCCGTCCAGATGGCGCTTACCCTGGAAGGCAGGGAACTTACAGCCGCCGAAGAATTTGCGGTGGTCAATACGATCACGGAAAATTCCCAGATCGAGATCCTTTGTCTTCTTGATACCGATGCGCAGCGTATCGAACGGTGCGAAAAGGCGTTAAATGAAAAACTGATGGAGCTGAATTCCCGGACAGGCCAGTTCTTCCGTGGAGATCTCCTGCCTGGGGAATCGTTTGAATCCGAGGCCAGCATCGTCATCATCGGAAATGTGCTGCGGGGTTCCAGAGTGACGGCCAGGGGGAATATCATCGTTCTTGGCGAACTGAACGGATCCGCTCATGCGGGAGCTGCCGGCGGGGAGGATAATGTGATCGTAGCTCTCGATATGGCTCCGTTCCAGATAAAGATCGCCGGATATGCAGGCTCTTTCGGAAAGAAGGGACGGAGGCTGGGAAGAGGTCCTTTGGCCGCCTGTGTGGAAGACGGCCAGATCGTTGTAAAACCACTGAAAAAAGGCTTCCTGGATTTCATTAAATTTTCATAAATTTCCATAAAGACTGGAAATGGAGCCGTTTTTCATGTACAATATAATGTGGTACATTGATAACAGGAGGATATTCATTATGAGTGAAGTCATTGTGATTACTTCCGGAAAAGGCGGGGTAGGCAAGACCACTACCTCTGCAAATGTGGGCACAGGACTGGCGATCCTGGGGTACCGAGTCGCTCTGGTCGATACGGATATCGGCCTTCGGAACCTGGACGTCGTTATGGGACTGGAGAACCGCATTGTCTACAATCTTGTAGACGTTGTAGAGGGGAACTGCCGCATGAAACAAGCCCTGATAAAAGACAAAAGATATCCGAACCTGTACCTTCTTCCATCTGCCCAGACGCGGGACAAGACCGCAGTGAATCCCGGACAGATGAAGAAATTAGTCGATGACCTGAGAGACGACTTTGATTACATACTGTTAGATTGTCCGGCCGGCATTGAGAGAGGCTTCCAGAATGCCATCGCAGGAGCAGACCGGGCGATCGTGGTGACAACTCCCGAAGTGTCCGCTATCCGCGACGCCGACAGGATCATAGGTCTTTTGGAGGCGGACGGCATGGAGGACATCGAACTGCTGGTCAACCGTATCCGGCTGGATATGGTGAAGCGGGGAGATATGATGTCGCTGATGGATGTGATGGACATCCTGGCAGTAGATATTATCGGAGCAGTCCCCGACGATGAAGATATCGTCATTTCCACTAACCAGGGAGAGCCTCTGGCCGGAAGCGATTCTACGGCCGGACAGGCGTATATGAACATATGCCGCAGGCTCACCGGGGAACGGATTCCCCTTATGAGCCTTCAGTCCCAGAGAGGAATTTTGTACCGGCTTTCTTCGTTCCTAAAACGAGCCTGAGGGGGATGGATTATGAGACTGCTTCCGCTTTTTCAAAAGAGGAATTCCGGCGATATGGCGAGGCAGCGGCTGAAGACGCTGCTGGCCGCCGACCGTACCGACTGTCCGCCGGAGATGATAGAGATGGTTAAAGAGGAATTGGCAGGAGCTGTTTCCAGATATATGGAGATCGATGCCGGGGGGATCGAGATACAGATCCGGGAAACTGCCGCTTCCTGCGGCGGGAGGGCGCCAGCCCTTTATGCACATATTCCCATATTAAACATCGGAAATAAGGGGACTTTTTAATGTTACTGGAATACGACTTTAAAAAATTCAATTTTCGGCTGCTGCTTTATACAGTATTGCTCAACATGATAGGGATCCTGGTCATCCGCAGCGCGACGAACCAGGATATGGCGACTGTAGGGAAACAGGCCGCTGGCATAGTGATCGGACTTGCCCTTGCGGCCGGCCTGTCCCTGATCCCTTATCAGAAGATCGTGGGATTAAGCGGAACGATATACCTGTTCTGCGCGGCCCTTCTTGCGGCTGTCCTCTTTGTAGGGGTCAACGTAAACGGGGCTACCCGATGGATCCGCCTTCCGGTGATCGGACAGATCCAGCCTTCTGAATTTGCCAAGATCGGACTGATCATTTTTGGCTCCTGGTACCTGGGCAAATATGCGGAACAGATCGACAGGGTGAGGACCCTTATTCTGGCTGCCGCCTTTTTTGGATTTCCGGTGCTGCTTATCCTGGCAGAACCGAATCTGTCTACCAGCCTTGTGATCATATTTACGATCATATGCATGATATTTATCGCAGGGATCAGCTTTAAATGGATCGGCGGGGCGCTGGCTGTGCTCATACCGTGCGGCGTTCTGTTCATCTATATGCTGAAGCAGGGGATGGTTCCGTTCCTTCAGGATTATCAGGCAAGGCGTATCCTGGCCTGGGTGGACCGCGCAAATTACGCGGACGCCAATTACCAGCAGGACAATTCTATCATGGCCATAGGCTCCGGACTGTTAAACGGCAAGGGGCTTAACAACAATACTCTGGCTTCTGTAAAGAATGGTAATTTCCTTTCAGAAGAACAGACCGATTTCATCTTCGCAGTTATTGGGGAAGAATTGGGGTTTATTGGCTGCGTGATCGTGATCGCTCTGTTTGCGGCGCTGGTTTTTGAATGTCTTTGGATGGCGCACCAGGCAAAAGATATGACGGGGAGGCTTTTGTGCACGGGAATGGCAGCTTTGCTGGCGTTCCAGACATTTTCCAACATCGCGGTGGCCACGGGGATATTCCCCAATACCGGCCTGCCTCTTCCCTTTATCAGCTATGGCGTAAGCTCCCTGATCAGTATGTATATCGGGATAGGGATCGTACTCAATGTAGCTCTTCAAAGAAAAAACAAACACTGATTAAGGAGGTATTTCTAAAATGAATATTGGTCTAATCGCCCACGATTCAAAGAAAAAACTAATGCAGAATTTCTGCATTGCATACAGGGGGATCTTAAGCAAGAACGAATTATACGCAACCGGGACCACAGGAAGGCTGATCGAGGAAGTGACAAACTTAAACATCCATAAGTTTCTCGCAGGCCATCTGGGAGGCGAGCAGCAGCTTGGCGCCCAGATCGAGCATAACGGCATCGATCTGCTGATCTTTCTGAGAGACCCCCTTGCTCCGAAACCTCATGAACCGGATGTTAATAATGTGATCCGCCTTTGCGATATGCACAATATCCCATTGGCTACGAATCTGGCTACGGCAGAGCTTTTGATCAAATCTCTGGACAGAGGCGACCTGGAATGGCGGGAAGCGTACAAATGACGGCGCGCAGACGGGAAAAAACAGCTTTAGGAGGTATTATCCTGGCCGCTGCCATTCTTGCTTCAGGCTGCGGGGGCGCTGATCTGGAACGGCCCTACAGCTTTGAAGGAAGAAGCCTTTACCCTGAGGCGCAGGAGGAGAGCCGCGCAGCCGCTTTTGCGGAGGAATTGTGCGTGATCCCGGATGAAAGCGTTTATCAGGACGAGGCGGTCACATCAGAGGCCGCGGCCCTGTTTTCCCTGGACAGCAGGGAGACACTTTTTTCAAAAAACTCCTTTGAACGGCTGTATCCGGCAAGTATCACAAAAGTAATGACAGCTCTCGTGGCTTTAAAATACGGAGATCTCTCCGATGTCGTGACGGTGACGGACGACGCGGTGATCACCGAGCAGGGCGCTTCCCTGTGCAATATCCGGCCGGGAGATCAGCTGACTTTAGAACAGCTCCTTTACGGGCTTATGCTTCCATCCGGCAACGATGCCGGAGCTGCCATAGCCGTACACATGGCGGGGAGCATAGAAGCTTTCAGCGCCATGATGAATGAGGAAGCTTTAAAGATCGGCGCGACAGGGACCCATTTTGTCAATCCTCACGGCCTCAGCGATCCGGATCACTATACCACTGCTTACGATCTTTACCTGATCTTCAACGAGGCTCTGAAGATCCCCAAATTCCGGGAGGTCATCGGGACCACTTCTTATTATGCGGAATATAAATCCGGAAGCGGAGAGACGGTGAGCCAGACATGGAAAGGCGGAAACTGGTATATGACCGGAGAAAGGCAGGAGCCGGACGGAGTATCAGTTTTTGGAGGAAAGACCGGGACTACCAACGCAGCCGGTTACTGCCTGATCATGGGAAGCAGGGACGATTCGGACAACGAATATATTTCCGTTGTCCTGAAAGCGGACAGCAGGCCTGGGCTTTATGATAATATGACAAATCTGATTCATAAAATTGTCGATTAGTTATTGCGTTTTTTTTGAATTTATTCTATAATTAGGTTAATATAATTTGACTTTTTACACAAATTAAATAAACTCAAGGAGGAGAGCACTATGGTTCAGATTATTTCAGGCGAAAAGGGGAAGGGAAAAACTAAATACTTATTAGAGAAGGCGAATCAGGCGATCAAAGAGTCTAATGGTTCCATCGTTTATCTTGACAAGAGTTCCAAGCACATGTATGAGTTAAACAACAAGATCCGTTTGATCAATGTAAACGAGTATCCGATCACCTCCAGCGAGGCGTTTATTGGTTTTATATGTGGGATCATTTCACAGGATTACGACCTGGAGATGATGTTTTTCGACAGCTTCTTAAAACTTTCATGCCTGGAAGGAGAAGACATTACTGATACCATTTCAACCTTGGAAAAACTCGGTGAGAAATATCATGTTACATTTGTTTTGAGCGTTTCCAGAGATAAGGACAAGCTTCCGGAGAACGCCCAGAAAGATGTGATCATCTCATTGTAATCATATATCCGTAGATATAGACGAAAAGAGAAAAGGACCTCTGCACTACAGGGCAGCGGTCCTTTTTTGGAGGTATCCCTGATGGCAAAGAAGAAGAACCGGAAAGTGATCCGCTACCGGAGAAATTTTCATATTAATGTGGGAATGATCATTTTTTTCCTCATTTTTGTATATATGGCCTTTTATGTATATTCCTATATCCGAAGGGACAAGGTCCAGTTCTATGAGGTAGAGGCCGGCGGGATCGTAAACGATAAGAATTATACCGGACTGATCCTGCGTACGGAAGAGATCCAGTATACGGATCGGGCCGGGTATATCAATTACTATATCCGGGAAGGAAAAAGAGTCTCTGTAGGTTCTCCGGTCTATTCTCTGGATGAGACGGGAAGCCTGTCGGATTTTCTGGCAGAAAACCCGGATGCGGAAGGCAAGATTTCTGAAGAGGACCTGTCCGATCTGAAGAGACAGCTGTCAGCCTTCAGTCTTTCTTATGAAGATATGGATTTTTCATCCGTTGCAGATACAAAACATGCTTTGGAAGCTTCTGTCATGGAGTACAGAAGTTTTGGGAATATGGAAGACCTGGATGCCGCTCTTGCTGCCGCCGGGATCAGCTATCAGCAGGTTCGCTCTTCAAAATCCGGGATCGTTTCCTATGCGATCGATGGATTTTCCGACCTGGTTCCCGACCTGATCCGGGAAGGGAAGAACAAAGAGAAGACGAAGGAGAGCCAGGAGACAGAGGAAGGATCCCAGGAAAGCTCAGAGGAAGGCCTGGAAGAGGCAGGAGAAAGCCTGGAAGGGGAAGAAGCCGGAGATGGAACCGGCGAAGAAACATCCGCTGCAGAGGAACATGTGGAAGATCCCGCTTCCCAGGAACAGCTGGAAAACGACAGGGCGCAGGCCCAGGAGCAGGCAGAGATCATGAACCAGATGACTTTGTATTCGGATCTGTCCGCTTCCAGCCTGACAGAAGAATATTTTGACAAGACAAAATACATACGGAATATTACAAAATCAGGAGAGCTGATCGAAAAGGGAGCGCCTGCATATAAGCTGATCACATCAGAAGACTGGTCGCTGGTGTTCCCTCTTTCCGAGGAAGATATCCAGGAATATAACGGCAGAGAAAGCCTGGAGGTTTCTTTTGCCGGCCATGACCTTACGGCAACCGGAGATTTTTCCATCATCACAGGAGCCGACGGGAAACAGTATGGAAAGCTGGATTTTCAAAAATATGTGGTCCAGTTCGCTTCGGAGCGGTTCGTGGATTTTGAGATCCTGTCGGATGATGTCAAAGGCTTAAAGATCCCGGTCAGCTCCGTGACGTCAAAAGATTTTTATCTCGTTCCTGTGGATTATGCAACACAGGGCGGGGACAGCTCGGAAGACGGTTTTATGAAGGAGATATACGGAGAAGACGGCTCGTCTTCTGTTCAGTTTACAGCTGCGGAGATCTACTATTCTACGGATGAGTATTATTATGTAGATAAATCAGATAATTCTCCGCTGAAAGCGGGAGATTATATCGTCAAACCTGGCTCTGTATCGGAGCGGTATCAGATCGGGCCGACGGCCTCCCTGCAGGGCGTCTACAATATCAATAAAGGCTATGCGGTCTTCCGCCAGATCGAGGTGCTAAGTTCTAACGACGAGTATTATACGATCGAAAAAGGCACGCCCTACGGCTTGTCCGTATACGACCACATCGTCCTGGATGCGGGCACTGTCCAGGAAGGCGAGATTATCTATCAATAAAAGTTAGGAGATGTTTCAGATGGTAGAGGAAAATATTAAAAAAGTCAGGGAAAATATGGAAGCCGCCTGCAAAAGGGCGGGGAGGGACATAAAGGATGTTACGCTGATCGCCGTGAGCAAGACGAAGCCAGTTTCTATGATGGAGGAGGCCCTTCAGACAGGAGTCCTGGATTTCGGGGAAAATAAAGTTCAGGAGATCCTGGAAAAAAAGCCGCTCCTTCCGGATAATGTGCGTTTTCATATGATCGGCCATCTTCAGCGCAATAAGGTGAAGCAGGTGATCGATAAGGCAGTGCTGATCCATTCTGTGGATTCCCTGCGCCTGGCGGAGCAGATCGAAGAAGAGGCAAAGAAGAAAGAGCTTCACGCGGATGTCCTTCTTGAAGTAAATGTAGCCAGGGAAGAAAGCAAGTATGGCTTTTTTATGGAAGAAGTGGAAGAAGCAGTAAAGGAAATTGGAAATTTTCCTCACATAACTATAAAAGGGCTTATGACAATTGCTCCAAATGTGGAAAATCCAGAAGATAATCGGGAAGTTTTTAAAAAATTATATCAATTATATGTTGACATCAAAAGTAAAAACATTGATAATGGTACTATGAGTGTGCTTTCTATGGGTATGACAGGAGATTATGAAGTGGCGATCGAAGAGGGCGCAACCATGATTAGAGTAGGTACCGGCATCTTCGGTACGAGATAGGAGAGACGTTATGAGCTTTTTCGGAAAAATTGTTAGTGCCATGAAGTTTAGTGATGATGAAGACGACGATTACTTCTTAGATGAAGATTATGATGATGATGGAAAACCAGCGAAAAAAAGCTTCTTTTCCAGAAACAGCAATACAGAAGACGACGATTACTATGACGAGGAAGAGAAGCCGGCGAGGCCTCATTTTATGCCTCGTTCCAGCAGCAGTTCCAAGGTTGTTCCCATGAAGAGAGCCATGGAGGTATCCCTTGTGAAGCCGACCACGATGGAAGATTCCAGGGAGATCTGCGACTATCTTCTGGCGGGCAAGGCGGTAGTCCTCAATATGGAGGGTATCCATACGGAGACGGCCCAGAGGATCATTGATTTTACATCAGGGGCGACTTACTCCATGAACGGAAATCTTCAGAAGATATCCAATTACATATTTATTGCAACCCCAGAATCCGTAGAGCTGTCCGGGGATTTCCAGGATCTCCTTTCTTCCGCCGGCGGCGGAAATCTGGATGTGTCCGGCATCAAGCTGCGCCTGTAACTGTTTGAATTATGGAAAAAGAAGAATATTTACTGAAGAAAAGGCTGTTAGAGCTGGCGGAACTCTGCTTTCAGCGGGACGTGCCGGCTCACAGCGATTTTTTGAATTTAAATGAACAGACTATTTTCTACTCGATCATCAGGGAATTGCCTCCCGTACCGTATATCCTGGCGGGCGGCTTTGAACTGGCCGAGCGGAAGATCGTCTGTTTTCTTCCGTCTTATATGGACGAGTCCTCCTTTGAACCTCCTGTTTCCTGCATCCGTTTTACTCCCTTAAACGCCAGGTTCGCAGAAGACCTGACTCACAGGGATTACCTTGGTTCTGTGATGAACCTTGGCATTGACCGATGCAAGACAGGAGATATTTTATTAAACGACAACGAAACCTATCTGTTCTGTCTGGAAGATATGGCGCCTTATATCGCAGGAGAGATGACCCGCGTTCGCCATACGTCTGTAAAGACGGAGATCTGCAGGCCAGGGGAGATATCCTATACTCCCAGATTCGAAGAGATCGAAGGGAGCGTCGCCTCTGTGCGGCTGGACAGCGTGCTGGCCCTTGCCTTTCGCTGCTCCAGATCAAAGATCCTTCCCTACATCCAGGGAGAACGTGTTTTTATCAACGGGAAAATGGCTGTATCCAACAGCGCGTCCTTAAAAGAGGGGGATATCGTTTCTGTGCGGGGACTGGGGCGATTCCGCTACACAGGGGTCCGCAGCGAGACAAAGAAGGGACGGATGTTCATATCCGTCCAGAAATACTGCTGAAAATATCTGGAGGTTATTTATGTCAGAAAGACTTACAGTTCATTTAAATGAGAAGCCAGTATATGATATCGTACTGGAGCATTCCTTTGACAGGCTTGGAGAAGAAGCCTCCCCTTTTATTGAGGGACGCCGCGTGTGCATCGTAACCGACTCTACGGTCGCAGAGCTTTATTTAAAAGAGGTGGAAGCGGCTGTGGCGCCTTTTTGCAGGGAAGTGATCTCTTTTATCTTTCCGGCTGGAGAATCCCATAAAAATCTGGATACGGTAAAAAAGCTTTATGAAAAACTGATCCTGGCAAAATTCGACCGCCACGACGTGCTGATCGCCTTGGGCGGGGGAGTGACAGGAGATCTGTGCGGCTTTGGGGCAGCCACCTACCTGAGAGGGATCGATTTTATCCAGATCCCGACTACGCTGCTATCCCAGGTAGACAGCAGCATTGGCGGAAAGACAGGAGTTGATTTTGACGCCTATAAAAATATGGTGGGCGCGTTCCATATGCCGAAGCTGGTCTACAGCAGCACGAAAGTATTGGATACGCTTCCTGCAGAGCAGTTCTCAGCAGGGATGGGAGAGATCATCAAGCACGGACTGATCCTGGATAAAGACTACTATCGTTTCCTGGAAGACGAGGCGGATAAGATATTAAAAAGGGATCCGGACGTTTGCGAGAAAATGATACTTGGCAGCGACAAGATCAAGCGGAGAGTGGTAGAAGAAGATCCTACGGAGAAGGGGATCCGCTCTTATCTGAATTTCGGCCATACCCTTGGCCATGCGATCGAAAAGCTTGGAAATTTTCAGCTCCTTCACGGCTGCTGCGTAGGACTGGGCTGCCTTGCGGCTGCTTACATATCGGCAGAGCGGGGGCTGATCTCCATGGAAGAGGCGGGCCATCTGAAAGCGCTGCTTACTAAATTTGGTATTCCGGTCACAGTTTCCGGAATGGACGAAAACGACGTGATCGCAGCTACGAAGAACGATAAAAAGATGGAAGGCGGCGTGATCCGGTTTATCCTCCTGGAAAAGACAGGCAGCGCATATGTAGACAAAACTGTGACAGACGAGGAAATGAAAAAGGGCCTGTCCTATATCCTCAGGTAAGGAGAGAACGATATGAACCAAAAAGCAAAACAGTTCCTTGCGGCAGGGATCGGTATGGCGGCCCTGATCGGCTTAGATCAATGGACAAAATATCTGGCAGTGGAAAAGCTGATGGGAAAGGAAGCCTGTGTGATCTGGCCGGGCGTTTTCGAACTGAGATACCTGGAAAACCGGGGAGCCGCCTTTGGAATGCTGCAGGGAAAGCAGGGATTTTTCTTCCTGATAGGGATCATAGTCCTGGCTGCGGCAGTATATTTCTTTTACCGCCTGCCATACAGGAAGCGGTATCTGCCCCTGGCGCTCTGCGTAGGCGGTATCGCGGCTGGAGCGATCGGAAATATGATCGACCGGCTGTCTCAGGGTTATGTAGTAGATTTTTTTTATTTCTGTCTGATCGATTTTCCGATCTTCAATGTGGCGGACTGTTACGTTACAGTAGGAGCTTTTGCCCTGGCGGTCCTGGTGATGTTTTACTACCAGGATGAGGACTTCTCAGTGTTTTCTTTTAAAAAGGGAGGGGACAGAGAGTGAAGACTGTTCTGACCGCGGAGCCGGAGCAGGCCGGCCTGCGCCTGGACGCATTTTTAAGCGCAGCTTCCGGGGAGCTTTCCCGTTCCCATATCCAGAAGCTGATTCGGTCCGGAGACGTCACAGTAAACGGTAAGACGGCAAAGCCAAGCCAGAAGATCGAAAAGGGCGACCAGATCGTTTTTGAAGTCCCGGAGGCGGTGGAGCCGGAGATCCTGCCGGAAGATATGGATCTGGATATCCTTTATGAAGACAGGGACATCATCCTGATCAACAAGCCGAAAGGCATGGTGGTCCATCCGGCGGCAGGCCATTACAGCGGGACCCTGGTAAATGGACTCATGGCTCATTGCAGGGAAGAGCTGTCCGGGATCAACGGCGTTATGAGGCCGGGCATCGTGCACAGGATCGATATGGACACTACAGGAGTTCTGATCGTATGTAAAAATGATCTGGCCCATAATCATATCGCCGAGCAGCTGAAAGAGCATTCTATCACACGGAAATATTACGCGATCGTCCATGGTGTGATCAAGGAGGATACGGGGACGATAGACGCTCCTATCGGGCGCCATCCTGTTGACAGAAAGAAGATGGCTATCAATTATAAAAACGGAAAGCCTGCTGTGACTCATTACAGAGTCCTGGAGCGCTTTCAAAATTTTACGTATATTGAATGCCAGCTGGAAACGGGACGGACCCATCAGATCCGCGTGCATATGGCAAGTATCCATCATCCGCTGCTGGGAGATCAGGTGTATGGACCGGCGAAATGCCCGTTCCCGTCCCTTCAGGGGCAGACCCTCCATGCGGGAGTTTTGGGGATCGTTCATCCGAGAACTCATGAATATATGGAGTTTCAGGCGCCGTTGCCGGAATATTTTCATGAACTTTTGGTAAAATTGAAATAATTCATGTACTTTTTCCTTTTTCTGCTGTATAATTTATACAGTGGAATGACAGAAAGGAGAGGTATCTATGAGCAAAAACTTAGTGATCACCATTGGAAGACAGTGCGGAAGCGGGGGAAGGATGATCGGCCAGAAGATCGCAGAGCGCCTTGGAATCAAGTGTTATGATAAGGAACTGCTGAATCTTGCTTCCAAAAACAGCGGTCTATGCAAAGAGTTATTTGAATCCCATGATGAAAAACCGACCAGCAGTTTCCTCTATTCCCTGGTTATGGATACGTATTCTCTGGGATATACGACGTCCGCCTACACGGATATGCCGATCAATCATAAGATTTTTCTGGCGCAGTTCGATACCATCAAGAAACTTGCCGACGAAGAGTCCTGCGTGATCGTCGGCCGCTGCGCGGACTATGCCCTGGCGGATTATCCGAACGTTCTTACCGTGTTTATTACAGGAAACGAAGAGGAGAAGATCAAACGCCTCGCTGAGATCAATAAGATCGATCCGCAGAAGGCCCGCGAGATGATGATCAAGACCGATAAGCGCCGTTCCAGCTATTATAATTATTATTCCAGTAAAAAGTGGGGAGACGCCCAGAGTTACGATCTGTGTATCAACAGTACGGTCGTAGGGGTGGAAAACGCAGTAGAGATCATTCTGGACTGCGCGAAAAGAAAGATGGCGTATAGCGAGGGGCATGCTTAAAAAGCAGGATATGCAGGATAAGAAACGATGATAAGGGTCCGGGATGGAGAAACGAATCTTACGTTCTCCATCCCGGATCTGTTATTCTACAGTAACTGATTTGGCCAGGTTCCGGGGCTGATCTACGTTTAACCCCTTTAAGAGAGAGGCATAATATGCGATCAGCTGCAGGACCACAGCGATGGGAAATACAGTAAAATGATCGTTGAGCGCAGGGATACGGATCTGGATATCCGCGATGTCATCCGGAACAGCTGTGCCTTCTTTTGTGATCAGGACCACAAAAGCTCCTCTGGCTTTTACTTCTCTGACATTGGAGAGCATCTTTGAGAGGATGCTGCTCTGAGTGGCAATGGCTATGACAGGAACACGGTCGGCGATCAGGGCGATGGTACCGTGCTTTAACTCTCCGGCTGCATAGGCCTCCGCATGGATGTAGGAGATCTCCTTGAGCTTTAAAGCGCCTTCCAGGGAGAAAGCATAGTCTAAGCCTCTGCCTATGAAAAACGCGTCCGGCTGATCTACCAGGTGACTGACTACAGACTTGATATGGTCCTTTTCCTTGATCATCTCTTCCATAGCGGGGATAGCCTCCAGAAGCTCCGCCATAAATGCCTGGCCTTCTGCCTTTGTGATACAGCCTCTTACAAGGCCCATGCGGCAGCAGATCATATAAAGTCCTGCCAGCTGTACGGAATAAGCTTTGGTGCTGGCCACGGCGATCTCAGGGCCGGCGTGGGTATAGAAAACATAGTCGCTTTCCCTGGCGATAGTGGATCCCTTTACATTGACGATAGCAAGGGTTTTTGAACCCATGGATCTGGCCAGACGGAGAGCCGCCAGAGTATCGATCGTCTCGCCGGACTGGGATATGATGATAACAAGGGTCTTGCTGTCGATCAAAGGATTCTCGTACCGGAATTCCGACGCGATCGTTACAGTTACAGGGATGCGCAGCAATGGCTCCATGATCGCTTTGGCAACCATGCCGGCATGCATGGCAGTGCCGCAGGCCACGATACGGATCTGGCTGCATTCCAGGAAGATCTCGTCAGAGATCCCGTCGTCGCCGAAATCGGGAAGCCCCTTGCTTATCCTGGGAAGGATCGTATTTTTCAAAGCCTCCGGCTGTTCATGGATCTCTTTCAGCATGAAATGAGGAAAGCCGTTTTTCATGGCCGCATCGATATTCCAGTTGACTACCATGATCTCAGGATCTTTTCTGCAGCCTTCTTCGTCGTACAGAGCTACCTGATATGGCGTCATCTTCAGGATCATCCCTTCCGGAACAACGAAATAGGACTTTGTATAAGGGATCAGAGCCGTCAGGTCTGAAGCTACGATCGATCCTGAGGGCGTATAAGCCGCTACAAGGGGACTTACAGTCCTTACTGCATAAATCTCACCAGGACGGTCAGAAAACATGATACAGAAGGCGTAGGAGCCTTCCAGAAGGGGAAGGAAGCGGCGGATCGATCCTACCGGGTCGCCGTCATAAACAGAATCCAGGACCCAGGCAGCCACTTCACTGTCTGTCTGCGACAATAAACGGTCCTCCAGATGGTACTGCTCTGTAAGCTGATGATAGTTTTCAATGATGCCATTGTGTATCAGCGTGACCCTGCCCGCCGTATGAGGATGGGCGTTCGCCTGAGTAACGCCGCCGTGGGTGGCCCACCGGGTATGGCCAATGCCGCAGTGGGAGACTTCATCATCCAGGGATCCGCACAATTCCCTCAGGCGGGAAACCTTTCCTGTAGTCTTTATCTGATGGATCCTGGAATCATCGCCAAAATAAGCGATGCCCGCGCTGTCATAGCCGCGGTATTCCAGCTGTGCCAGCCCGTCGAGCATGACTTTTCTGGCGTTTAACGGACCACTGTAACCTATAATTCCACACATAATGATTCTCCATTCTATCTTTTTCGTTTCTATTTCTATAAATATATATTGGATCTCAGAAAATTTTCCTGTCTGAACTGTTTTCAATTAAGATAAAATTATACCCCGTGTAAAATCAGGAGTCAATAAAATTCCAATGAAAAAATCTAACTCAAAAAATTTAATAATTGTTAAAGACTTCCATCTGTTTTTTGTGTCTTTCCTGTGATATACTATGAAAGTGCCGCCAGGAGACTGTGAGCTGCTGTGCGGTCATCTGTAAAAATACAGGTATCTGACAGAAAGAACAGTAAGAACCGCTTTTGGGAGACGATCATATAGGATGAAATTTAAAAAAAATCTTATGCCGTTTACTGGCATTTTTTCTTTCAGCAGGATGGCGCCCCTGCTCCTTATGCTTGCAGGAGGGGGAGTTTCCATCGCTATTTCCCATTTATATACTTTAAATACAGAAACCTTCGAGGTGAAAATGCTGCAGCCTGCATCTGCGCCGGAAACCAGAGTGCAGACGGCTTCGGAAGCAGCGCCTGAGATAGAGATTCCGGTTCCGGCAAAAACAGGACCTGCGATCCTTCCAGATCAGTTTAACCTGGCTTTTTCCTTTCCAGAGGGAGCGGACGGCTCGGATCCTATGGAAAGCAGAGGAGCGTCCGTATACGCCAGCCTTTCAGCAGAGGAGGCGGAATGGATGGGAAATATTTACAATTATACCAGCATGCCGCCTGCACAAGCGGCAGCCCGTCTCGGCCTTGGGCCGGAAGCGGTCACAGGAAAATATAACCGGCTTGATGAGGCCCATAAAAAGGACGATCCGTCCACCTGGCTGATCCCTGACTGGAAGCAGATCCACATTACAATGTATAACGGCGACAGAGGACCGTCAGACGGAAGGTCGAATCTGAAAGAAATCCTTTCCATGGCCAGTGTCTATACATATTACCACGATTACGAGGACGAGGAGGCTTTCCTGCAATATGCCAGACAGCTGTGGCAGGATTCTCATTCGTTCCATGTGTCGATCAGCGATATTTACTATTGCGACGGTTGTATCGGCGGCGAAGGGGCCGGACCGGAGACTGCTACGGATTCCGAGATCGCGCCGGAAGAGACTGCGGCGGAGGAAAATGTGGAGGAAAAGACTGCGGCGGAGGCGGAAAGCGCCGGAGAAGACATTTCAAAGCCGGCTACGCCGTCAGAGATTTCCCTGGGGCCGGGATACTACCTGGAGCTTAAAGAGGATAGACTATCTGCTTCAGAGGCCGAAGCGGAAGCAGCAGAGGAGGAATCTTCATGTCCCGGACACGTAGATTTAAATATCAGCATTTACACAAATGGCCTGGAGGGAGAGAGCAAAAATCTGTATGTCCTGGACAGGCAGGGAAATACTCCCGATGATTCCTGGCCAGGATGGACGGAAGAGACAAAGAATTATGTTTCTCTTCTGATGGAAAAAGACTGGGCGGAGGAATATGGCTTAAGGATCTCCCAGACGATCACAACAGGCATCGCCCTGGGCACAGACGAGATCTCAGAATATATGGATATGCTTCCTGACGGAATATCCCAGACCAGAAAGGATCTGATACGTTTCGCCCTTGAATCGGTTGGAAAAGTGCCGTATTATTGGGGAGGAAAACCCTATGCGGCAGGTTATGAGGGAAATCAGTTCGGCTCTGTCGTAAGTCCTGATGAAAGCGGAAGGATACAAAGAGGACTGGACTGTTCCGGCTGGATCAGCTGGGTCTACTGGTCTGTCACAGGAAACCGTCTGCCATATGAAAGCACTGCCGGACTTGTCAGCTGCGGAACCGGGATAGAACCGGAACAGCTGCAGCCTGGAGATATCCTGATCCGGCGGGAAGAGGAAGCCCATGTAGTCATATTTTTGGCATGGGGCTCTCCTGGAAATATCATCTGCATTCATGAAAGCAGCGGGCCGGTCAGCAATGTGACAGTAGAGGAAAAACAGTTTAACTGGCAATATTGCAGGAAACTAGTAGAGTAGAAAGTGGAGTGTAAATAAAATGAGCTACGAATATGAAGATGAATTAGAACGGATGAAGCGGCGCAGGCAGGAAAAAAGAAAACAGGGAGCTTCTTCCGGTCAGGGAGCCGCTTCTGGAAGCGGGAGAAGACATCGCGACGAAGGGGATTACCTTTCCTCGCGTCAGGAAGAATTTGAAAACCGTAAAATACGCCATTCCAGGGCGATGAAGAAGAAACGAAGGAGAAAGCGCATTTTTCTGGCAGTAGAAGTGCTCGCTCTTATCATCCTCGCTTCTGTTATTTTTTCTGTTATAAAAAAACAGACAGACGACGGATATTGGACAATCGCTGTTTTCGGAGTAGATTCCAGAGACGGGAACCTTGGAAAAGGATCGCTGTCAGATGTAGAAATGCTTTGCAATATCGATAAAAAGACAGGAGAGATCAAAATTGTATCTGTTTTCCGCGATACATATCTGAAGATCGGTTCAGACGAATATCATAAGATCAACGAGGCTTATTTTAAGGGAGGCCCGAAACAGGCGGTGGCTGCGCTGGAAGAAAATCTGGACATTCAGATCGACAGCTACGCAACTTTCAACTGGAAAGCAGTGGTAGACGCAATTAATATACTTGGCGGCGTCGATGTGGAGATCTCAGAAGCGGAATTTGCCTATATCAATTCATTTATCACAGAAACTGTAAATTCTACAGGCGTAGGTTCTTATCAGCTGAAAAGCCCTGGAATGAACCATCTGGACGGCGTCCAGGCTGTGGCGTATGCCAGACTGAGGCTGATGGATACTGACTTTAACCGGACGGCCAGACAGAGAAAGATCGTAGAACTGGCCATGGAAAAGGCTAAGAATGCAGACTGGGCTACCCGAAATAATGTTCTGGTTACAGTATTTCCACAGATATCCACAAATATCGGGATCGATGATGTGATCCCAATGGCCCAGAAATTAGGCGATTACCATATTACAGAAACGACCGGTTTCCCATTTTCAAGAGAGACTAAGATAATAGGAAAGATGGACTGCGTGATCCCGACTACTTTGGAGAGCAACGTTGTGCAGCTTCATCAGCTTCTGTTTAACGATACAGATTATACGGCTCCATCTTCGGTAAAAAAGATCAGCGATAAGATTGCTGAAGACAGCGGCCTTACGGAGGTAGGAGAAAACGCCGAGCCGGCTAAGACAGGCGGCGGGGTCGTGCCGAAACAGACAGAGGCCCCAGTACAGGAAACAGTTCCAGAAACAGAGATAGAAGAATCTTCTTCTGAGGAAGAGACAGAAGAAACAGAGAATGAAACGGAAGAGATTCTGGAAGATGAAAGCGATCCAGAAGATGGGGAAGGATCTGTTTCTGACAATGACGACGATGAAAACGATGAAATCGGACCAGGCAATAATCTGAAACCTACTGTAGGCCCGATCCATCCTGGAGATACGGAAAAGAAACCGGATATGGGTCTGGACAGAGAAGAACCAACAAAGCAGACTTCTGAAGAAAGCGGGCCGGCAGGGCCTTCTGGACAGCCAGACGCTTCAGAAGATAAGTCTCCGGCAGATAAAATACCGGAAACAACGGTCTTTGCCCCTTCCGGTGAATCTGGCCCCGGTCAGGCCGATACGGAAAACGGTCCTGGCAATGCGGCGGACGGGCCAGGAAGTCAGCAGTAAAAAATAGATTTGATTTTTTATCCTTTTGCCGTAAAATAGATAATATATTTTACGGCAATTTTATGAGCAGGAAAAGCCGGTATGGATATGTGGCGAAAAAGAGAACTATTCGTTAAACTTGTCTTTCGCGCATAGTTACAGATATCCTCTTCTTCCCTCAACCGACTCAGGATTAAAGCTTTTTTATTGAGCTACAAATAATATAAATATTAAATACTTATGATATGAAAGGTAAAATTTTATGGATCTGCAACGTTTAATGAGTCTTACCCGCCAGGCGATCGACAAGTATCAGATGATCCAGGATGGCGACGTTATAGCTGTCGGTATTTCAGGCGGAAAAGACAGTCTGACGCTTCTTTATGCTCTTCACGGGCTTATGCGGTTTTATCCGAAAAAATTCAGCATTCAGGCTCTTACTGTGGATCTGGGGCTGGGAAATCTGGATCTGAAGCCTGTAGAAAGGCTTTGCAGGGAGTTTTCTGTCCCTTATACGGTTATTTCTACAGATATCGGGAAAATCCTCTTTGAGAGCCGCAAGGAGTCAAATCCCTGTTCTCTGTGCGCAAAAATGAGAAAAGGGGCTTTAAATGAAGAGGCAAAAAAAGCAGGCTGCAACAAGGTAGCATACGCCCATCACCGGGAAGATCTTATTGAGACAATGATGATGTCGCTGATCTACGAGGGCCGCTTTTATTCTTTTTCTCCCTGCACCTATCTGGACCGGATGGATCTGACGGTAATAAGGCCGATGATATACGTACCAGAGGCGGATGTCATAGGATTTCAGAGGAAATACCAGCTCCCGGTATGTAAAAATCCCTGTCCAATGGACGGTCATACAAAGAGGGAGTATGTAAAACAGCTGATCAAACAGCTGGAACAGGAAAATCCTGGTGTAAAAAGCCGTTTTTTTCATGCTGTTACAGAAGGCGACATCCCAGGATGGCCAAAAACGAAATAAACGGCAGCGTATTGCCAGGACCCAGAAAAGGAGGCTGCTATAATGGGAAACTTACCTTATCACGAACAGGTAGATATTAAAAATATTCAGAAACTCCGGGATATGATCAAGTCTCTTCCACTCTTCTGTCCGGAATTTTTCCGAGGGATCGAACCGAGAACTTCATCTCGGACAAGGATCGCCTATGCTTATGATCTGGGAGTCTTTTTTGATTTCCTTAAAAAAGAAAATCCCGTTTTCGCTAAATTGGATAATTCACAGATCACGCTGGAGCATCTTGATCAGTTGACGGTCACGGATCTGGAAGAATATATGGAGTATCTGAAATACCGCTTTAATGAAAAAAATCAGGAAGTAACGAACAAAGAACGCGGGATCATGAGAAAAATATCCTCCCTGAAAAGTCTGTACAACTACTTTTATCGATCAGAAAAGCTGAAAAATAATCCGGCGGCGCTGGTACAGCTCCCCAAGCTCCACGAAAAAGATATCATACGTCTGGACGTGGATGAGGTAGCGCTTCTGCTGGACGAAGTAGAGTCTGGAGACAAACTGACAAAACAGCAGAAAAGCTTTCATGAAAAGACAAAAGTCAGAGATCTTGCCATCCTTACTCTCTTGCTCGGTACGGGGATCCGTGTGTCAGAATGCGTGGGCCTGAACATCTCGGACATTGACTTTAAAAATGGCGGTATCCGGATCCACAGGAAAGGCGGCAAGGAAGTAACCGTTTACTTTGGCGACGAGGTTGAACAGGCGCTGAAAGCTTATCTGGATGAGCGCGGTCACATTATTCCGGAAACAGGCCATGAAGAAGCGTTGTTTTTGTCTATGCAGAAAAAAAGGATCGCTGTACGCAGCGTAGAGAATCTTGTGAAAAAATATGCCAAGGTGGTTACTCCCTTAAAAAAGATCACGCCGCATAAACTAAGAAGTACTTACGGAACTACTTTGTACCGGGAAACTGGCGATATCTATCTGGTAGCGGATGTCCTGGGACATTCGGATGTGAATACTACCAAAAAGCACTATGCGGCCCTGGAGGATGAACGGCGCAGAAGCGCCAGGAATAAAGTGACATTAAGGGAAAAATGACATCTCTTCCGGGCATCACTTTTTATTCTCCTCAAAATACATTACAGTCAGATACTGTCCCGCATGGATGGTATCTGATCTTAATTGATTCATCGTACGCAGCTCTTTTATATACTCTTCTACAGTCATCGTACTGTTCTCTCTGTATTCATCTGCAATGCTCCAGAGGCTGTCCCCCTGACAGATCTGAATGCTCTTATAATATCTTGAAAACCTGTCCTGCTCTTCCCCTGCCATAACATTAAAAAGGGAATGCCCTAATAATGCGGAACTGAAAACAGTAATTACAGCGATCAAACATAACCATCTTTTCATATCAGGATCTCCTCTCTGTCGAAAATATATTCTGAACAAAATTTCGGAACACGTGTTCTTTAAAATATAGTTCGATTATAAGTTCGGAACAGACGTTTGTCAAGATTATTTTTCGAAAAAATTTCGAACAAAAGTTTGCATTTTTCCGAAACGTGTGTTAGTATATAGTCAGAATATAAGTTCGAGGAGGATACGATATGGCACACGGCCGAATTTCACCGAAACAGCAAGAGATTTTAGAATATATTAAAGAGACCGTTTTAAAGAAGGGATATCCGCCTGCAGTTCGCGAGATATGCGAGGCAGTCCATTTAAAGTCGACTTCTTCTGTCCATTCTCATCTGGAAACGCTGGAAAAGAACGGATATATCCGCAGGGATCCTACCAAGCCCAGGACGATAGAGATCATTGACGATGAGTTTAATCTGGCGAGGAGGGAACTTGTCAGCGTACCGATCGTAGGAACCGTTGCCGCAGGACAGCCGATCCTGGCAGCTGAAAATATTGAAGATTATTTTCCGATACCGGCCAGTATGCTGCCGAATGCGGAAGTCTTTATGCTGCGGGTAAAGGGAGACAGCATGGTCAATGCCGGCATTTTTAACGGGGACTGTGTGATCGTCCGTTCCCAGAATACTGCGGATAACGGAGATATGGTTGTCGCTCTTTTGGATGACTCTTCCACAGTTAAAACTTACTACCGTGAAGATGGTCATTACAGGCTGCAGCCGGAGAACGATACGATGGATCCGATCATTGTTGATCAGGTGCAGGTTCTGGGAAAAGTGATCGGCGTATTCCGCCTTTTGAATTGACTTGATTTACATAAAAATTTTATGTAAACTAAATGAGCAAAAGGAATCATTCCAAACAATAAAGAAGGGGCAGTATGCCTTTTTACACGAACATACCGCCCCTTCTTGAAAATATATTTTTTATACTTCGATTGGCTGTCTGATCAAAGTTCTTTTACGTCTACAATAGTCTTTCCGTCTCTCCAGATGCGCTCCAGATCATAAAACAGCCGGTCTTCTCTGCAGAAGATATGGATGATGATATCGCCGTAGTCCATCAATATCCAGTTTGCAGTATTATACCCTTCTATCTGGCGGCACTCATATCCTGCTTTGCCAAGCATTTCCTGGACGTTGTCCGCCATGGACTGAACCTGGTTCCCATTGTTTCCGTCAGCTATGATAAAGTAATCTGCAAGTACGGATATTTCATGGATATCGATGATCTTTACATCCTCTCCTTTTTTATCTTCCAGCGCAGCTACTGCGATTTTTACCATTTCTTTTGGATCTGACATAAGAAATTATTCTCCTTTCACAGGATTTCTGTTGCTTTTATAGTATTCATACGCTTCTTTAGTCATAGAATCTACATAAGTATGTTTAGATCCCAGATATTTCAGCGTCCCGTCCAGTATCTGGAACATAGTTTCATCCAGATCGATAAAGGCAAGCTGGCGCACTTTTTCCAGGTCATCTGCTTTATAGCGTCTCGGCTCGATATAATCCGCGATATAGATGATCTTTTCCAAGAGGGTCATATCCGCTTTGCCTGTGGTGTGCCAGCGTATGGCAGACAGGATCTCAGGATCCTTTACGCCATAGCGGAATTCAGCCAGCCATGCTCCATAAAAGGCATGGAGCACTGCCGGAGCCTTTAATTCGTCTTCTGTCAGGGGGATTTTATGTTTCTTGCATTTCCGGATGATCTCTTCATCTTCAAAATGCTTTGCGCAGTCATGGAGAAGTCCGGCGATCTCAGCTTTGTTCAGATTATATCCGTATCTCATAGCCAAAGCGGCAGCCGTATAAGATACGCTGATGGAATGTTCATATCGCATTGGATCCAGCTTTTGCTGCAGCCGTTCCCTGAAAAGTAATACCTGTTCATTCATAATTAACCTGTGACTCCTTTTCATAATGCTGATAAAGATGGTGGCAGCTGATATAATTTAAAACTTTCTCCGGAACATACGGCGTAAGAGGGAGGCCTTTTTGAGCCATATCCCGTATTTTTTCCGAGGCGATCGCAACCTTATCCGAATGGATCCGAAAGATCCGGGCGCCGTACTTGTCAGTAAGGTAACGGATCTGTTCGCAGATCGTCCTTCCATGGTGGCCGCAGTCCCTTCCTGCTACCAGCAGAGTTACGGCGGACATCACTTCTTCCGGATGATACCATTTTTCTATATCAAACAGCGAATCTGCGCCTATGATAAAATAAAATGTGTGTTCCGGATAACGCTCTTTCAAAAGTTTCAGAGTCTGAGCCGTATAGGTATCGCCCTCTCTGCTTACTTCAAAATCAGAAAATGCAAAGTAAGGATAATCTGCGATCGCCAGTCTTGTCATCGCGCAGCGGGTCTTTGCATCCGTTACAGGATGATCCTTCTTGTGGGGCGGCTGCCCGGACGGCATAAACCATATTTCGTCCAGATGATATTCTTCATATGCCTGTTTGCTGATCAGAATGTGGCCGTTGTGTATGGGATCAAAGGTCCCTCCCATAATCCCGATCCTTGCCATGAAACATGCCTCCCTGTCGGTTCTTTTAAAATCAAATATCAAGTCCAGTTATTCAGACGTGCGTCCTCTTTATCATCTGCTTTTATTTTGGAAGCTCGATCTTCCTCTTTTTCTCATCTTTTGCAGGCTTGTACAGCACGATCTTTTTTCCAATCACCTGAACAACCTCGGAATGAGTCCTTTCGCTGAGGATCTGTGCAAGCTCCCGCTCGTCATCCGCACAGTTTTTCAGTACGGTAAGCTTGATCAGTTCGCGGGCCTCTAAAGCTTCTGCCACAGCATTTGTCACTTCCGGCGTAAGGCTGCTTTTTCCAATCTGAAAAATCGGATCCAGGTTCATTGCGAGCCCCTTTAAATACGCTCTCTGTTTGCTTGTCATCATATTCTCCTTTATTTGTAATAGTCAAATTCCAGGCCATACATACGTACCGTGTCGCCTTCGCTGATCCCGGCTTTTTCCAGTTCGTCCAGGATGCCATTATCCTTCAGGAATTTCTGGAAGAAAGCAAATCCCTTTTCGGATTCCAGGTTTGTATAGCCAAGCATCTTTTCGATCCTTGGACCCTCTACGACGAATACGCCGTCCTGGACCTCAATGGAATAAGGCAGATTTTCTGCCGCCCTGAGCGCATCCGTATCAAATTCCTTCTCAAAAACAACCGGTTTCTGATCAAAGTTTTTCAGCTTTTCATATACGCCGTACAGCAGTTCCTTTACGCCCTGGCCGGTAACGCCTGAGATCGGATAGACAGGGATACCTTCTGGTTCAAACGCCTGCTTCAGGCGTTCTATAGGATCCTCTGCCCCCTCTTCCCGGTAGATCGCGTCGATCTTATTTGCTGCGATGACCTGCGGACGCTTTAAAAGATCAGGATTATAGTTTTTAAGCTCATCATTGATCGCGCGGATATCTGCTACCGGATCCCGTCCCTCTGTTGATGCGGCGTCTACCACATGGATCAGGACCTTTGTCCGCTCGATATGGCGGAGAAAATCGAAGCCAAGGCCGACGCCCTGGGACGCGCCTTCAATGAGGCCTGGGATATCCGCCATAACAAAGCCTGCGCTGCCATCCAGATCAACGACGCCAAGATGGGGATCCAGCGTTGTAAAATGATAGTTGGCGATCTTTGGGCGCGCGTTGCTGACTCTGGATAAAAGGGTTGATTTCCCTACGTTTGGAAAACCGACAAGGCCTACGTCCGCGATCACTTTCAGCTCCAGCTGTACCCACAGCTCCTGTCCGGGCTGTCCGGGCTGGGCATATTTAGGCGCCTGCATGGTGGAAGTCGCATAATTCATATTTCCCAGGCCGCCTTTTCCGCCTTTTAAGATGATCTCTCTCCTGTTTTCTCCGGACATGTCGGCAATGACCTTGCCAGATTCAAAATCTTTAATGACAGTCCCTTCGGGAACCTTGATGACCAGGTCCTGCGCGCTGGCTCCTGTGCAACGGCGTTTTCCGCCCTGTTCGCCGTCTTTTGCGACATATTTGCGGACATGGCGGAAATCCGTCAATGTATTTAAGCCTTCGTCGACTTCAAAGATAATATCGCCGCCTTTTCCGCCGTTCCCGCCGTCAGGGCCGCCTGCCGGTACATATAATTCTCTGCGGAAGCTTACATGGCCGTCGCCGCCTTTTCCTGATTTTATAAATATCTTTGCCCTATCGGCAAACATCTGACCACCATTACCTTTCCATATTTGAAAAATGGCTTCATACCCTATCGTATGAAGCCATCAGAATTACTCGTTGATTGTTCTTGGGTAAACAGAAACCTGCTTTTTGTCCCTGCCTTTTCTCTCGAATCTTACGACGCCGTCTGCAGTAGCAAATAATGTATCATCGCCGCCGCGTCCTACGTTCAGACCAGGATGGATCTTTGTTCCGCGCTGTCTGTATAAAATGTTTCCAGCCAGTACGAACTGTCCGTCTGCTCTCTTGGCGCCAAGGCGTTTGGACTCGGAATCTCTGCCGTTCTTTGTAGAACCAACACCCTTTTTATGAGCGAATAACTGAAGGTTCATTCTTAACATCACTTACACCTCCTTAAAGCGGATATTAATATATTCTGCTCCATATTCATCCCGGATATTAGTAAGACCCAATATCAGAGAATCCATAAGGAGCCTGGATCCTGCGCTGATCGGTCCATCCAGATGAAAGGAAAGAAAACCTCCGTCTTCTGCCGCTTCACCTGTAAAGACGTCATCGGTAAACTGCTCTATGGAATTGACTGTGTTGAGTGCAAGAGCCGACACTGCTGCGCAGACGATATCATAGCCTTCCTCGCCGTATCCTGCATGTCCGTTCAGTTCAATCCCAGAGGCTTTGTGTTCAGAATCCTGAAAAATAGTTATCTGGATCATAATCTTTCAATTAAGCATTGATCTTTTCGATCTTTACCTGAGTATAGAGCTGTCTGTGGCCGTTTTTCTTGTGATAGCCAGTTTTTCTCTTATACTTGTAAACGATAACCTTTTTCCCCTTGCCTTCCTTTACTACGGAAGCTGTAACAGTCGCTCCGTCAACAGTAGGGCAGCCAACTGCTAATTCGCCGTTGTTTACAGCAAGTACCTGGTCAAAAGTTACTGTTTCGCCAGCTGCTACGCCGAGCTTTTCTACCTTAATGATATCGCCTTCAGACACTTTGTACTGCTTTCCGCCAGTTGCAATGATCGCGTACATATGGGCACCTCCTATTATCATTACTCGCCAATTTCGGTGTTCAGATAAATCTGAAACTTATCAACCTCATTGTGCGGCATACCTATATAATATATCATTCCCGACAAAATCTGTCAAGGCTATTTTGCAGGGCTTTATCAAAATAATGCCAGTCATGGCAGCCTGGGATCTCTTCATAAAAAAGGGAGATCTCAGGAAGGGTTTCCAGGATGTGTTTGAAACGCCGGTTTTCTTCCAGGTAAGGATCCTGATCCCCGCAGGACATACATATTTTTGGAAAGCTTCTTCCCTCTCCTGCCGCCTTTCCTGCGAGCTGGATCAGGCTGTCTTCCGGGCGGCATATCAGACCTGGCCCAAACGCCGCCTCCATATCACGGAGCATAAGCCGGGTCTTTTCATCAGCGTCTTTCAGACTGCAGCCGGACCAGTTTGTCTTTACGTCCCGGACGTTCTCTTCCATGAAAAGTCCGGCGCTGGAAAACGCCATGATGCAGCCAAAACGTTCCGGAAAGGTAAGTCCCAGGCGCAAAGCTCCATAACCGCCTGCGGAGCCTCCGATCACAAAGGTATCTTCTCTTTTGGAAGAAATCTGGAAAGTTTTCCGGCAGATGGCAGGGAGCTCTTCCGATATATAAGTAAAATAAGCCTGGCCGCATGCCATGTCCGTATAAAAGCTTCTGGCTGCTTCCGGCATGATAAAGATCATGTGGTAATCGCCGGCATATGCGGGAAGCATGGTATAATCCGCCCAGCTGCTGTTATTTCCATAAAGTCCATGGAGCAGATAGGCGACTTTGTAGGGCTTTTCCCCATCCTGCAGAGCTTCAGACAGATGATAGGTTCCGGGAGTGATCACAGTTATGCCTGTATCCATACCAAGGACTGCAGAAGGCACGCTTCCTCTTAAGATCATAGGGCGGCTCCTTTCCGTCCCCTTCCTGCCTGTTCGTACAGAGGACGTTTCGTTTTTTTTCTTGTGATCTCTACAAGGTTCAGAGGGGTGATATCTACCACAACGGTTTTTACGTGATCTTTGCGGCACAGATCGCGGAGATATTTCAGAAGCCGCTCCTTATCCTCTTCCCGGTCCATATCGATAAAATCGACGATGATGATCCCGGAAAGATTACGCAGCCGCAGCTGGACCGCAATTTCAGCGGCAGCTTCCATGTTGATCCGGAAAATGGTTTCAGCGGGCGTATTTTTGCCGATATATTTCCCGGTATTTACATCGATCACAGTGAGCGCTTCTGTGGGCTCGATCACAAGATAACCGCCGGATTTCAGCCATACTCTGGAGGAAAGAGCCTTTTCCAGCGCGCCTTCCAGGTTATAGACCTTGATCAGGGGAAGAAGGGGATCTTCGTAGAAACGAAGGGAAACAGAACTGTCCTGCGGTCTGTCCGCAGCGTAAGCTTTCAGCTCTTCCCAGATCTCTCTGGAGTCTGTAACGACTTCTTCAGCTTCTCCGGCATAGGAGTCCCGGAGAACAGATATATAGGACGGATAATTTTTATCCACACGTGATCCGCATACCCGGTATTTTGCGTCAGAAAGAAGGGAAAGACAGGTCTCCTTTAAACTGGAAAGCTCGGAAAGCAGAGCTTCTTCTCCGGCCTCATAGGCGTTGGTACGCACGATGATCCCGACATCTGGAAAGGCCGTCCCGTCCGGCCCTGCCATCTGCAGAAGGGCCTCTTCCAGCTTTGGCTTCAGCGCGTTCTTCCATGGACCGTCAGAGATCTTTGCGGAAAATCCGACCTTTTTATTTCCGAGAGTAAGAACACAGTAGCGCCCGGTAAAGCTTAAATCCCCTGTTAATACCGGAGCTTTTGTCTTTACCGCTTCCCGGATGAC
Organism: Candidatus Lachnoclostridium stercoravium; assembly: GCA_019118365.1. Taxonomy (GTDB): domain Bacteria; phylum Bacillota; class Clostridia; order Lachnospirales; family Lachnospiraceae; genus Lachnoclostridium_A; species Lachnoclostridium_A stercoravium. Next base: position 45,363 of record DWZA01000029.1, read on the forward strand.
CTGGACGATGATCTCGTCTCCAGGCCGCAGGCGGACCGACGGATCGTCTGACGGAACGATCCGCCCGTTCGCAAATAAATGGATATGGCTTTCGGTCAGATTGTAATAACCGACCTTTCCGTCGTCAAATTCCACGAAAGCCGCTCCGATATTTTTGGCGATATTTTTTACCTTGCCGATATAGATATGATTGAGAATGGAACCTTCTTCTTTGTCGTCAAAGGAAAGCTGGACGATACGGTCGTTTGCCTGCCATGCGGTAAGGACTTTTCCGTTCCATTCCGTGATGATTATCTTATTCATAAAGCTTCTCCATAGGAATCCAGCGCATGAAATCCAGGCCCGTAGACCTCTTCCCGCTGGATCTCAAAGGTGAAAGGCGAATAGTTGAAGCCAGCCTGCTCGCAGTAAGCCTGAAGGAACATTTCCGGCTTTAAGTTATTGGAACTGCCTGTGGATACCCGCATATAGATCAGGGGGCGTTTAAAGTCGTCAAAATTCACAGGAGCATGGGGATCCGAACTGTCTCTTACGATAGAAAGGTCATATACCAGGGGCCGGATGTCCAGCTCTTTCTCGCCTTTTTTCGTCTTCTTTGTTACCAGGATCTGGTCCTGGCCGTAAAAACGGAGAAGCCCCTGGAAGAATCCTTCCAGATCTTCCGGCTCATACCCTGCCCGGAAAGCAAGGGTATAGTCTGCAGCTTCTACCAGCGACATGGCGTTTTTGGCTTCGTCCGGCAGGCGGTGAAAGCTAAGGACTTCAAATCCGTCGGCCATGACTGCGTTTAGCCGCTGCACCATCTCGGAGGAAGAGCCGCTGCTGTTTACTTCAATATCCAGATATTCGCCGTTGCTGGTGAGCCCTACGCCAAGGGGCGCGGCAAAGGACATGATCTGGTGGGGGCTGAAGCCCTCGCTGTATCGGATATCTACGTCTGCCCTGCGCATAGCCTTCTGAAAATAGCGCATCACGTCCAGATGGCCGATAAATTTCATCGTTCCCTGTTTGCGGAATTTAATTCTTATTTTCAAAGCAGACACCTCCTCCGAATTTTCTGGCCCCGCAGGCGGAGCATTTCTGCCGGCAGTTTGGCGTAACGCGCTCCGCGGAAGCTTCCAGCCATTCTCTTTTCAGGAAATCCTTGGAAACGCCTGCATCGATAAAGTCCCAGGGGAAGATCTCGTCCAGGCTCCGCGTTCTGGTAGTATAGAAATCAATGGAAACGCCGCAGCGCTCAAAGGCATCCATCCAGATCTCATTGCGGAAGGACTCGCTCCAGGAATCGTACAGGGCGCCGTTCTTATAAGCTGTCTCGATCACAGCGCCTACCTTTCGGTCGCCGCGGGCGAGAACGCCTTCTAATACGGTCAGGTCCGCTTCATGCCAGTTGTATTTTAAGCTCTTGTAGTTTTTCATCTCTTTAAATTTCTGCTTTACGATGGCCGCACGCTCCAGAAATTCTTCTTTTGTGCACATTCTGGCCCACTGGAAGGGCGTAAACGGCTTCGGCACAAAGAAGGAAGAGCTGGCCACCACCTGCACCCGTCCATGGCGTTCCTCTTTGGGGATCTCATCATAATAAGTCTCCGCCACTTTTTCAGATAAAAGGGCGATGCCCTCCATATCTTCTACGGTCTCTGTGGGCAGCCCCAGCATGAAATAGAGCTTCACCCGGTTCCACCCGCCGTGAAACGCTTCCGCCGCGCCCTTTAAGATCACTTCCTCAGTAAGCCCTTTATTGATCACATCCCGAAGTCTCTGAGAACCGGCTTCCGGGGCAAAGGTCAGACTGCTCTTTTTCACATCCTGGATCTTACTCATAACATCCAGGGAGAAGGCGTCGATCCTGAGGGACGGAAGGGAAATGTTTACGCCTTTTCCGTGAAACTCCTCGATCAGGAAATTTACGATCCCTTCCAGATCCGTATAATCGCTGGAGCTTAAAGAGCTTAAAGAAATCTCTTCATGGCCCGTGCTTTTTAACATTTTGTAAGCATATTCCTTCAGCTTATCCAGACTGCGCTCTCTGAGAGGACGGTAGACGCAGCCGGCCTGGCAGAACCGGCAGCCGCGGATGCAGCCGCGCATGATCTCCAGGACCACCCGGTCCTGAGTGACTTTGATAAACGGTACCAGCGGTTTTTCAATATAAGGGGCGTCGTCCATAGAAACGACAAGTTCCTTTGTGACCGTCGGCTTTGCATGGCTGTTTACCGGAGAGAACGACTGGATCGTTCCGTCTTCATGATAGACTGTTTCATAAAAAGACGGGACGTAGATCCCAGGAAGTTCCGCGGCTTTTTCCAGGAAATCTTTCCTGCTGCCGCCCTGCTTCTTGTTTTCCTTATAGCAGTCAAAGAGCCTGTCGTAAACCGTCTCTCCTTCGCCGATATAGAACATATCAAAAAAGTCTGCCAGAGGCTCCGGATTGTACGTACAGGGCCCTCCGCCGATCACGATCGGGTCTTCCTCGCCTCTGTCAGCCGCATGAAGAGGAATATGGGAAAGATCCAGAACCTGGAGAATGTTGGTATAGCACATCTCGTACTGGATGGTTATGCCTAAAAAGTCAAACTTTTTTATGGGATCCTGGCTTTCCAGGGAGAACAGCGGGATATCCTTTTCCCTCATGACCTTATCCAGGTCCGTCCATGGAGAAAAGACACGCTCGCAGTATACGTCGTCCCGACTGTTAAACATACTGTAGAGGATCTGCATCCCTAAATGGGACATACCGATCTCATAAACGTCGGGGAAGCACATAGCGAAACGGATATCCACATGCTTCGGGTCTTTTACGACTTCGTTGATCTCGCCGCCGATATAGCGGGCTGGCTTGTCGATACTCAGCAAAATTTCATCGCTTAAAGCAAGTTTTTTCATGTTTTAAACACCTTTTCATTCAATGGAAATTCCTTTTTCTGGACTTTTTAAACGCCCTTGGGAACCGAAACAGATGATTACAGCAGGGAAAAATTTCCCCTGCTGCCTCATCCATCTTCCAGTTCAGCTGTCTATCAATATAAATGGTATTTTCCGTAAAGTCAATATCAGAATACCCTGACAAGCGAATCAATATAAAAGTTCTCCGGACTGGCTCCCATAGACCACCTGCGCACTCTGCTTGGAAGCGGGGATCTGGAACACGCCAAAGCCCTCCGACGATATTTTTATTCGCTGTGATCGGCTGGCGACAAATGCAGAGCGCCGTTTTCATCGGGAATGAAAGTTTGAGGAGTTGTCGCCATACTTCCGTCCTGCTGCATATAATAGGTCTTTCCGTCCACTTGAATAAAACCACGCTTCATGATGCCAGTATCCAGATCCAGAAAATACCATTTTCCAGAATCCAGGATCCATCCTTTTGCCAGAGTACCGTCAGGGTTGTAATACGTCCACTGCGCATCTGCCGTTCCGGCTGTCCCGGAAAGGAGGACCCAGCCGGTCTGAGAAATTGCCTCGTCTTTATAATAGGGAGCAAACATCAGGATCCGGTCTGCTGTTCCTTTTGTATCCGACCACACAAGACAGCTAGCCCCTTCATAAAGGTCCTCCAGATCGATCAGATTTCTGGTGAGATACGGAGAAATACTGCAGTCAGAAGGAACCTGGAATACAAGGCCATCAGCTGACGTAAGCAGATAACCATCCGTCATTTTTTCCATAGATTCTACAGTAATATAGTCCGGGACTCTTTGATCCGCCGGGATATTTGCCAGGATGACAGGCGGAATAGTCTGAGGCGGAAGGCTGGCTGTCATGGCCGGTCCGGCATAGGCGTATATGATTTCGCCATCGGAGATCTCATCTATAGAAATCGGCATTCCGCTTTCTGCATCCAGAAGTTTTGTTTTTTCGGAGATATTTAAAATAATATCTCCATCATAGGCGTTCTGGTTCTGATTGGACAGGACAAGAACCGCGTCTGACTGCCGGGAAACCGGCCCCCATACTTTCGCAGGCGTCAGTGAAAGCGCTGATGCCGGAAAGATAGTTACTGCTGTTATAACCGCCGCTATGGAAATGGCAGCGAATACCCGTTTCCTTTTCTTCATATGTGTCTTCCTCCTTTTTTGCCGGCGCGTTTATTTCAGCTCTCCTACAGCTGGATTTATGCTAAGAGACAGGATCTTATCCATCCAGTGCAGAGAAATGATCGTTTGATCCGATACCCATTTCCAGTTTCTGCTGCCCGCTTCGGAAGAGGTATCATCGTATGTAGGTTCTGCTCCCACAGAAGCGGTTATGGCTTCCGCCCATCCCCTAGCCTCTTCTTCCGTGACCTGGCGGCTGCCGTTTGCAATCCAGACAGAGACGGAATTTACAATGTTATTGTCATCGCAGCTGGTGTACATAGGATAGGTCTGTCCCATAAGCGTTATCTCAAAAATGCGGCCAATGTAAAATGCTTTGTCTTCCGTCCAGTTTTCCTGGCTGCCGCCAAACATTTCCGCTGTTGAAGAATCTTCCATTCCAATAAGAGCCTGGAGTTCTCCGAGAGAAGCTTCTCCAGAGGCCGAAGTTTCTTCTGTAACTGGCAGAGACGCATCGCTGGCGCCGCTTTCTGCCTGATCTTCATATATATTCGTTTCCTGGGCGGCGGCTGGTCCTGAGCCGTTTTCAGAATGGCAGGCGGCGAGTGAGATCCCCGCCGTCAGCAATAAAATCGGTAATATCCATTTGTATCTTATCATCAGTAATTCACCCCTACGATTCCTAATTTTCCATTAACTACACCGAAAATGATGTTTGGCCCGTCGCCAGACTGTAAAACAAATCCTGCCATACTGGGAGAAAGGTCTGTTTCATCCGCTCCGGCAATAGAGTCCTTCATTTCCTGCGTAAAGATGCGTTCAGCGCCTAAGGCGATGAATTCTTCTCTGGAACCCACCCCGCTGCCGCCGTCTGTAAAGCCCACATAAACCGGGAAGGAGACGAGATCCGCCAGGGCTTCCAGATCTTCAGCCGCTACGGCCTCCTTGACGGCTTTTCCAAAGGCAGAGGAAGCGGCGCTGTCTACAGAAAAATTATCTTCGTAGGTTTCTTTGGAAATTTCGGTTGCTGATGAGCCGGGTACTTTGGCCTCTGGCTCATCAGCTTTTCCTGTCTGTTCGTCCGCCGTCGTAGTATGCTTAGCTGTATCTGACGTCTGATCTGCCGCTTCTGTTTCCTGCCTGGACGTTTCTGTAATCTGGGCGGTCGTCTCCTCGGCCTCTTTCATCTGCCCGCAGGCAAAGCCCACTGTGCTGATGACAAAAACTGCTGCCAATATATAAACTTTTCTTCTCATGATCTTTTCCTACCTTTCAATTTCAAAATATATTTCTCCGGCTGAGCCAGGAGCAATCTCATATTTTTCAAAGACGATCACAGGGTTGCCGGATTCATTGATGTAGAATGGCGTTTCAGCGGTAATACCGGTAAAACCGCCTTCCTCAGGAGACAGAAAGCTTATGTTTTCTGCTGCTGCCCTCTCCTCCATCTGCTTTTTGATGCTTTCATCCGCCTGCTGGATATAATCGTCGCCCAAAAGATCCTTTAATGTGACCATAGTCCCGTTTTTTAGATCCAGGTTATAATAGCAGGCGCGATTATAAGCGCTGCTCCAGTTTTCTGTTCCCTTCACCACAAAGGAAAGGTAATCTTCAGACTGGGACTTCAGCTCGTACCAGACACGGATCTGGATATTATGGGCAGCCCATTCTTCCTCTGTGCCGCCGGTTGCCAGGAACGCTTCCCGATATGCTTCTGCCCGGCTGACCGCTTCGTCTGCATAGGCCTGACAGCGTTCAAGAATCTCCTGATTGACAGAATCCTCCAGCCCATTGGTATCTTCTGCGATCATTTCGACGCTGGGAATCTCCACGGAAATCTTCAAGTCGTCTTCATTTTTCTCATAAGACCGGAACGTTAAAAGCCTGGCTACGGTCCCAACTACCGGAAGTCCGCTTACAGTATCCGCGAAAGCAGTGCTGGTATTTAAAAGCGTTGTAAATACGATCATTGCGGCAGCAGCCGTTCCCAGGCTCCGGCTCAGGAACCGCCGATAGCCCGCCCTTATGATCCGGCTGTTTTCCCTCCGTTTTTGCGACGAACGTTCGATAGCCTCCTGAACCTTCACGGACAGATCGTCCGGGATCGGTATTTCTTCATACCTCTTTTTTGCGTCCTGCAGCTGATTCATAGATCCACCTCCTGAATATTCTGCTTCAGCAGCTTCAAACCGCGATACAATTTTGCTTTTACTGTGTTTAAATTCATATTTGTAACTTCGGCAATGTCTTTCAGCGGGAGCTCTTCAAAAAAACGAAGCTTTATGATCGTCTGCACGTCTGGATCCAACTGCGCGATGTGATCATACAGATCGTCCACCGTCTCATACCCCTTCTCATCATAAGGGATATCCGCCGCTTCCTCTTCGTTGGAAAGGAATTTCTCCTGCTTCTTTAAAAACAGGAGGCTTTCGTTTACCAGGATACGATAGAACCAGGTCCTGACGGCCTGCTCGTTTTTTAACGATCCATAGTGCTCTAAAGCCTTGCATATGGCGTTCTGGACGATATCCAGAGCATCCTCCTGATCATGGACATAGCTGAAAGCCAAACGATAAAATTTAGTCTGGTTTTCAATAATATAAGTTACGATGTTATTATACAGATCCTGTTTCATTGGGTCCCCTTTTTTCTGCATTCTCTGAGTCTCACTACAATGTATCCGGCCCGAAGCGCACCGGCGACGTCTTCTGCTGTATGTTACTCTATTATATAGATGAAAAAAGGCGGTGAAAAGTTGCAGATTGCAAAAAAAAGACGCCGATCTGTTTCCAGACTGACGTCTCTTCTTTACGAAATATCCGGCAAAAGGCTTCTGTGACGGGCGCTTTCCCGCTTTCAGCCTTCGGCTGCGTATTGTTTTTCTTTGTAATGATGGGCTTCTTCCAGCATCATATCTTTTACCTTCATCAGACGGATCTGAGTGCTCCGCTCGTTTTCGTCCAGCTTCATGGTAATATATTTAATGCTTTCCTGCGTCTCCGGTATGATCACGTGCTCCAGAGCGTTTACACGCCGTCTGGTCTTCTCGATCTCGGAGGCCATCAGCTGGCAGGCCTTCTCTACTTCGGACAAACGGAGCATATCCGGAAGGATATCCGCCAGGGATTTTACCGCCCCGTCCAAGTCGCTGGAGGTAAAGGCAAAGCCGTAGGAATAAATGTCGTTTTCATCCGCAGTCCTGGTCTTATACTGGAAGACCGGGATATCTACGCTCATGACGTTTTTCTTTCCCGCCTCTAAGTATACCCCCTGCTTGGGAGCCATCAAAGCCGCGTGAAGAATCTCTTCCGACATGCCCGCCTTGGCGATGACGAAGTTTTTATTGGCGCTGCTGATCCCGGCTTCCACTTTCCTGCGCAGTTCCATATTTTCCCTTACAAGATCCAGAAACTGGCGCATAAGCTCGTCGCGCTTGTCCTTTAACAGTTTATGGCCTTTGACCGCAGTGGTCAGCTTCTTTTTCAGCCTGGTAAGCTCCATCCTGGTAGGATTTACTTGTGTAGCTGCCAATGGAGATCACCTTCTTTCATCATTCTTTTCCATAGTACAGGTCAAGATATTTATCGTCGATACGTTTCAGCTCGCTCCTTGGAAGAATGGACAGGAGCTTCCATCCGATGGTAAGCGTCTCCTCAATGGAGCGGTCTGTCTCATAGCCCTGGGAAACGTATTCTTTTTCAAAGGCATCCGCGAATTTCGCGTAGATTAAGTCCGTATCGGAAAGAGCGGCCTCGCCTAAGATCACCATCAGCTCTTTTGCCTCTTTGCCGCGGGCGTAGGCGGCGAACAGCTGGTTTAAGGTATTGGAATGGTCGGCTCTTGTCTTTCCTTCGCCGATACCCTTATCCTTCAGACGGGACAGGGACGGAAGAACGTCGATCGGCGGAGTGATGCCTTTACGGTACAGCTCACGGCTTAAGATGATCTGTCCTTCTGTGATATATCCGGTCAGGTCGGGGATCGGATGGGTCTTATCGTCTTCCGGCATGGTTAAGATGGGGATCATGGTGATCGATCCTTTCTTGCCTCTCTGACGTCCTGCTCTCTCGTAAAGGGAAGCCAGGTCCGTATACATGTATCCAGGATAGCCGCGGCGTCCCGGAACCTCCTTGCGGGCTGCGGAGACTTCGCGGAGAGCGTCGGCGTAGTTGGTGATATCCGTAAGGATAACGAGCACGTGCATATCCTTTTCAAACGCCAGATATTCTGCGGCAGTCAGGGCCATTCGCGGAGTGGCGATACGCTCTACCGCCGGGTCGTTGGCCAGGTTGATGAAAAGGACTGTACGGTCGATAGCGCCGGTTTCCTTAAAGCTTTCTGTAAAGAAGTTGGATTCCTCAAAGGTGATACCCATAGCGGCGAATACAACGGCGAAAGGCTCGCTGGTGCCCCGCACCTTGGCCTGTCTTGCGATCTGAGCGGCCAGATTTGCGTGAGGAAGTCCGGATGCGGAGAAGATAGGAAGCTTCTGGCCGCGGACAAGGGTATTTAAGCCGTCAATGGCGGAAACTCCTGTCTGGATAAACTCCTCCGGGTAGCTTCTGGCAGCAGGGTTCATGGGCAGGCCGTTGATGTCCCGGCGTTCGTCCGGAAGGATGTCCGGGCCTCCGTCGATAGGACGGCCCAGGCCGTCGAATACTCGCCCAAGCATATCCTCGGAAACTCCCAGCTCCATGGTCCTTCCTAAGAAACGTACCTTGCTGTTAGAAAGGTTGATACCGGTGGAATTTTCAAAAAGCTGTACCAGAGCGTTGCTTCCGTCGATCTCCAGCACCTTGCATCTTCTCGTTTCCCCGTCAGCCAGCTCGATCTCGCCCAGCTCGTCGTAAGTGACGTTTTCCACTCCCTGTACCAGCATCAGCGGTCCGGCAACTTCCTGTATGGTTCTGTATTCTTTTGGCATTTAGAAGTCCTCCTTCCCAAACACTGCTGCGATCTCTTTTGCCAGCTCATCCATGATAGCCTGGTATTCGCTTTCAATGTTTTCATTTAACGTATATTTATAACGTCCGATCTTTTCACGTACGTCCATTTTGATCAGACCCTGAACGGATGCGCCCTGCTCCAGAGCTTTCTTTGACTGGTCGTAGAAGGCCAGGACCAGCTTCATCATCAGGAACTGCTTTCTTAACGGCGTATAGGTATCTACGTCGTGGAAGGAGTTCTGATGGAGGAAATCCTCTCGAATGGAACGGGCCGCTTCCATTTTCAGACGGTCGGAAGGCGACAGAGCGTCCATACCTACCATCTTTACGATCTCTTCCAGCTCCGCCTCTTCCTGCAGAAGGCTCATCATCTCCTGACGGCAGGCCATCCACTCTTCGGAGACGTTGTCGTTGAACCATTTGGCCATATTGTCTACGTACAGAGAATAGCTGGTCAGCCAGTTGATGGCCGGGAAATGACGTTTGTAGGCAAGTGCGGAATCCAGTCCCCAGAATACCTTTACGATACGTAAGGTCGCCTGGGATACAGGCTCGGAGATATCGCCGCCTGGCGGGGATACGGCTCCGATAGCAGACAGAGCGCCCTCCCTGCCGTCCTTTCCAAGGCAGATCACATCGCCGGCGCGCTCATAGAACTGAGCCAGACGGCTTCCCAGGTATGCAGGATAACCTTCCTCGCCGGGCATCTCTTCCAGACGTCCGGACATCTCGCGCAGGGCCTCCGCCCAACGGGAGGTAGAATCCGCCATCAGCGCTACGGAATAGCCCATATCGCGGAAATATTCGGCGATGGTGATGCCGGTGTAGATAGAAGCCTCGCGGGCCGCAACAGGCATATCGGATGTATTTGCGATCAGTACCGTACGTTCCATCAGGGACTTTCCTGTCTTCGGGTCCTTTAATTCTGGAAACTCGTTCAGTACGTCGGTCATCTCGTTGCCGCGCTCTCCGCAGCCGATATAAACGACGATGTCCGCTTCCGCCCATTTTGCCAGCTGATGCTGGATAACGGTCTTGCCGCTTCCAAAAGGTCCGGGAACCGCCGCCACGCCGCCTCTTGCAATGGGGAAGAACGCGTCGACTACCCTCTGGCCTGTGATCAGGGGCGTTTTCGGAGGAAGCTTCTTCTGATACGGACGGCCTCTGCGCACCGGCCATCTCTGCATCATGGTAAGGGACTGATCCCCTTTATCTGTCGTCACTACAGCGACCTCTTCCTCTACGGTGAAAAGTCCGCTCTTGATCTCTTTTATAGTCCCTTTTACGCTGTAAGGAACCATGATCTTGTGGTTAACGATATCCGTTTCCTGGACGGTGCCGATGATATCGCCGGCTTCCACTTCATCTCCCGGCTTTACAACCGGTTCAAACTGCCATTTTTTATCTCTTTTCAGAGAAGAAACTTCTACGCCTCTCTTTAAGCTGTTGCTTCCTGTAGCTTTCATGATATCGTCCAGAGGACGCTGGATGCCGTCGTAGATGCTGGTGATCAGTCCAGGTCCCAGCTCTACGGAAAGCGGAACGTTCATGGATTCTACCGGCTCTCCAGGCCCAAGTCCGGAAGTCTCTTCGTATACCTGAACGGAAGCCTCATCCCCATGGATCTCTATGATCTCGCCGATCAGACGCTGGCTGCTTACGCGGACAACATCGTACATATTGGCGTCTCTCATGCCCTTTGCGATAACAAGAGGGCCTGCTACCTTCTTTATCGTACCTTTGCTCATTGGAAGGTCTCACCCACCTTTCTTTCTTTTCTAATTGCCGCCGAACAGGATATCTGAGCCTACGGCCTGTTCTACGGACTTCTTCACACCGTCGATCCCCTGTCCGGTGTTGCCGGATATGCCAGGGATCAATACGATAGACGGCAGGAGGCTGTCTTTGTAATGGCTGATCGCCCTGCTTATGGAAGCGGCCAGCCCTTCTGTGATGTATATGACAGCGTACTCTCCTTCTGCCAGCTGGCTCAGCCGCTTCTCCCCTTCTTCCGGACCGGAAACAGGAAACGTATCCAGCCCCAGAGCGGCGAAACCGTAAATGCTGTCATAATCTCCAAGAACTGCGATCTTATACATACATCTCCCTTACCCTTTCCCGGATCAGGTCATCAGGAAGCTGGTTCAGCTTTCCTGTCAGGATGATCCTTACCGTTTTGATCTCATTTTCCCTGGCCAGCATGTAGGCGATGATAGGCCCTGCTGAAAAGGGGTTATATTTCTGGGGGCGGATCGTTTCGATGATCTGGTTGTCGCACCACCGCTCAAAGGCGGATGTGGATTCCTTTAAGGCCGCCCCGCCTTCCCGGTAAGGGGTGCCTTCCAGATATTCGCAGATCCCGTCGATCCCGGCCATAGCGGCTAAGGACAGGCGCTCTGTGGAAACAGTCTTGCATTCCGCCATGGCCCGCCGCATGAAATCCAGGGATTTCCCGGTCCGCCAGGAACGGACGGCGATCTTGATATCCGCGATCGCGGCGGTCGATTCCGCATAGTCCCGGATGATCGGATCAGACGCCTCCTCTCCCGCCTGTATAACAGCCGTAAGGGCGGCTCTGTCTACGATGATATCGCACAGCTGCCCGTCTTTTGTATGGAGGAAGGATTCGTAAGCTTCCTTTGCCGCATCGCGCATATTCGCAGGAAGGGCCTCCCAGTCCCTTTCCGCTACGATCCGGGCCATTTCCTTCCCGCCGATGGAGCAGTCCTCATAATATATGCTGCCGTGTTTTTCTGATACGGCCGTTTCCTTGATGGCGGCTTTCAGGTTATGGAACAGATTGGGATAGGAAAATACATCCAGGATCCGGGTGTCTTTGCCCAGAAGCTCCCGTACTGTCCGCCAGGTTTTTTCCCGTTCCGCCGCCAGGATCGCCTCCGCGTCCTGGGGAACGTCCGTGCCGCCCCAGCCCTTTTCCTCCAGGAACTGAAGGCAGCTTTCATAACTTTTCAAAGCCATCAGCTGTTCGATCACAGCCGAGGTAAAAAGGGACATTTCCATGGCCCGTATCCGTGCGACCCCGTAGGCATATGTTGCTTTTGACATGTTAAAACCTCCTTTTGGCCACACTTATCAGGGGAACAGCAGGCTGTGGATCCTGTCGCTGAGTTCGTCCCTCTGCGCGTTTAAAAGCGCTTTAAATGAACAATTTTCTTCCACTCCTCCGTATACGAGGATAAAACCGCCGTCGATGGGGCAGCTCTTTTTAGAAAGGGAAAGCTCGCCTCCCCGGCGCGCGGCGGCCTTGCGGATCTTTTCTTCAAAATCCGCAGGCATACGCCCTAAATCTTTATTTGAAAAACAGATCTCTCCTGACTTTGCCAGGGCAAAGCGGTCCACCATCTTTTCCACAAGGCTGAAATACTGGCTGTCCTCCATGTTCAGGAGGCGATCATAAGCTTTATCAAGCATATCAGAGATCACCTGCTGTTTTGCCAGAAGGATCGCCTGGCGTTTTTTCAGCTGGGCGGAAGAATGGATCCGCTCCATATAGGCCTTTTTTGTTTCTTCTGATCTTCTGCTGCAGTCTTCTTCCATCTTCCCGCAGTCTTCCTGCGCTTTCTTTAAGATCGCGTCGGACTGCGCTGCTGCTTTGGCTAAGATCGTTTCGGCCTCTTTATTGGCATCGTCCAGGATCTGACTTACGATTTTTTCCAGTCCAGTCATCCCAAATCTCCTTGTCGTAAAATTACAGCGCGCTTACTGCCAGAATGGAAACCAGAAGAGACAGGATCGCGTATGTCTCAACCATGGCCGGGAACAGCATGGCTTTACCAAACTGATCTGGCTTTTTGGCAACAACGCCGATAGCTGCTACGGACGTCTCGCCCTGATGTCTTCCGGATACCAGTCCTACCACGCCTACTGGAAGGCAGGCTGCAAGATAAAGAAGGCCTGTGGTCATTTCCATGTCCATCTGCGCTCCGCCGCCTAAAAGACCGATCTTGGAAAGGGCGATAAAAGCTACCAGAAGGCCGTAGATACCCTGCGTACCGGGAAGAAGCTGAAGGATAAGTACCTTTGCAAACTTATCCGGATCTTCCGTTACTACGCCTGCAGCCGCCTGGCCTGCAACGCCTACGCCGTAGGCGGAACCCATGCCGGACAGAATCACTGCCAGTGCCGCTCCTGTTAACGCAAAAACAATACCGCTCATAAAATTAATCCTCCTTAATCTCTATATACTTTGTATTTTCTTTAAATGGGTGGAACGCCTTTCCTCCTCCTTCGTAGAATTTTCCGAAAAATTCTACGTACTGGAGACGGCAGGTGTGGACATATGCGCCAAGAAGGTTAATGCCCAGGTTAAATGTGTGGCCGGCTATAAATACCAGGATAAAGACGATGGCTCCCAGAACGCCGCCTCCGGCCATGCTTCCCATCTGATTGACAACGGAAGCGATAACGCCTGTGGCGAGGCCTAAGGCCAGGAGTCTGGAATAAGACAGAACGTCGGATACCCAGCCGGTGATGTTGTAAAGATCATATGCTCCCAGGGCGATCCTGAGGACCGGATTTTTGCTGCTGCGGCCTGACATGAGAAGGATACCCGCAGCGCCTGCGATAGCCAGGACTTTTGCCAGGGTATTTACCGCAGCCGGGAACACGATAGTCGTCTGCGCGATGGAGCCGAAAAGCTCCGTTGGCAGCAGGATGAGGACAAGACCTGTGAGGAACGCATACCAAAGGATCACGTCACAGAAAAAGTCCAGATATTTTTTATCCCGGATCAGCATATATCCTTTCAGCCCAAGGCCCAGATACAGGTGGATGGCGCCAAAGAGCATGGAATACATCAGAAGCTTCATCGGGTTATTTAACGGTATGAACCACAAAGCGGGAATGCTCACCTGGGTTCCAAAGAAGGTTCTGCTGATCACGTCTACGGCGTCGCCGAAATAGCCGGAGAACATGATCCCCCAAAACAGGGTGGACAGCCCGCAGTACATGAAAAGCCTGAGGGTCTTTGCCATGCCCTGATCCATACGGGGATATTTCTTTAAAGCCCAGAGGCAGGCTGCAAAAACGATCACGCCGTATGCCGCGTCGGACAGCATGAGGCCGAACAGGAATACGTAGCAGATGCTCATGACGCCTGTGGGATCCATCTCTCCTTTAGCCGGAAGGCCGAAGGAGGCGGTAACGCCCTCGGCGGAAGATGCGAAGGTGCCGTTCTTTAAAAGGACCGGCGGATCGTCCTCCTCAGACGGGGCTTCTGTTTCAATGGATACGGTAAAACGGGCGTTCAGTTTTTCTTCCAGTTTTGCGGCGTCTTTTTCCGGCACATAGCCGGTGATAAAAAATGCCTTTTCCGACTGCCAGAGATCTCCAAGGACCGCGTATTTCTGGGCCCGGATGCGGAAATAGTCCGACAGTACCTGCAGGCTCGTCCTGCGGTTGGCGCAGGAATGGAGCTTATTTTCCACAGCCTGGATATCGTCCGAGAGCCGTTCGATCTCCCGTTCAAGATCCTGCTTAAGCCGGGAAGGCACCTGGTCTAAAGCCTGGGCGGGCCGGGAAAAGCCAAAGGACCGCAGAGCTTCCTCTACGGCTTCTCCGTCTTCCTTAAGGCAAACGGCCGCGATGCAGGTCTGGTCTTTATCTGTGCCTACCACATGAAGATCGAGGGCTTCGATCTCCGGTATCCGTTCTGCCGTCAGCCGGTAAAGTTCCTCCAGGCTGATGCTGCCGGGCAGGGTTCCAACCAGCACGATGCAGCACCTGGTATCCGGGCAGCGCACCGGGATGTCCAGGTCAAGCCATGGAGTCAGGGATTCGATCTGCCCCTGTATCCTTGCGATGGCCGCCTTGTCTTCCGCGATCTTTTTGTGGAAGGAAAGGATCTGGTTCGCATCCTTTAACAGGGATTCGGAACCCTCTCCTGCCGCTTTGAAATCGGCCGCTTCCGTCAGTTTTTTGCCTTCCAGGCTGGAAAGCATGGATTTTTTCTCTGGAATATAGCTTTGCAGTATCTCCAAAGCCTGGTCAGCCGTTGAGGCGTTTCGCTCGAACAGCTGTCTGGAAGCTAAGGTGTCTGTCTTTTCCAGTCCGCATTCTTCCAGATCCGGCTCCGTAAGCTCTACTACGCCGGACGACTGCAGCAGTTCCAAAATGCCTTTTCGCTCTTTCTTCAGGCCGCAGATGCTGATCTTGCGCATCGGTAATACTGCCATTCATTCATCCCTCCTGTCTGTTTTATAGTTCGCAGGCCGCCATGATAAGCGGCATGTCCCTTTGCGCGGGTCAGGCCTCCTGGCCGCGCTTTTCAGATCAATCCGGAAATCACCGCTTCCACAGCAGCTACTTCCTGCTTCGCAGCTCCTTCCTTTAATGCGGCGATCTCCTTTTCAGCTTCCTGCAGGGACTTTTCCAGACAAGCTTTCCCTTCCTCTTCCAGGGAGCGCTGGAGCGCGGCTTCTTTTTCCTTTATCTGCGCCGCTGCCCTGGCTTTTTTATCAGCAGCTTCCGCCTCCGCCTGGTCGACCATCCTTTTGGCGCTGTCGCCTGCGTCTTTTATGACCTGAGCCGCTTTTTCTTCCGCTTCCCTGACAGCCTGAATCGTTTCCTGAACCACCGTATCACCTCCTTATCGTTGATCTTAACCGGTGTGCTGCATATACAGCATGGCCAAGTCGGGCTGTTTTGGATTTTATACAACATTTTACTATTTTGTATACACAAATCATATTATACTCAGTTTTGACGTGTTTGTCCAGAAACTTTAATGCCTTTTCTTGCTATTTTTGACTCTTTTCTAGCTATTCTTACTAATTGATAACTTTTTATCATGGTTTTTGTTTGTGCAGTTTACCGGAAAATCCATTAATACTGTCTTAACGCCGACAGGGCTCTGACAGGTCACTGCTGGGCGAAAACGACGGTTCCATCCGGCAGGATATCCGCTCCGAAGGAAATGCTCCGGATGTGGTCCAGGGCTTCCTGCAGCTGGCTTTCGTCAGTGATCATACGGGTGTAGCCGGCGCCGGAGGTCCCTGGGAAAAGCTTAAGCCGGACAGTTCCGTCATCCCATATCTCTGCCTGAAGGAGAGCGGTCCGCGGGATGGAGCTTCCGAAAACGAAATTTCCCAGGCTGTATACGATGGGTTTTCCGTTATAGTATTCGATTCCCTGGAGCACATGAGGATGGCTTCCTACCACCAGGTCGGCTCCGGCATCGATATACTGCTGCCCCAGGCTCCGCTGATATTCCTGAGGCAGTTCGTCTCTTTCGATCCCCCAGTGGACGAAAACGATCACATGGTCATACTGCTCGTCCAGCTGCCGGATCTCTTCCAGGAGCACAGCCGGATCGTAGGTGGCCAGCATTCCCGGATGGCTGTTTCCGGCAGCCCAGTCCGCCACAGGGATCACCCTGGTGGCGCCGATCACGGCGATGGTGCGGTCCTTTGCTGTCAGCAGGACCGGCTGAGAGGCTTCTTTCAGGTCGCTTCCGGCGCCGGTGTGGAGGATCCCGGCCTCATCCAGGACAGAAATCGTATCAAGCAGCGCATCCGTGCCGAAGTCCAGAGCGTGGTTATTGGCCAGAGTCACGGCGTCGATCCCCATTTCCTGGAACATGGATACCCGTTCCGGCGGCAGACGGAAGGTAAACTGTTTGTCCGGAGCCTGGGTCCCGCGGTCGCTGAATGGAAATTCCTGATTTACGATGAAAAAATCATTTTCATCGATCAGCTGCAGGTATCCGGAGTCCAGGACGCCTCCGATCCCGCCGGCGGTCTCGTAAGCGTTCAGAACGTGGTCGGACAGCAGCACGTCTCCTCCAAAGAGGAGGGATATGGAAGGATCCTGATCCTGGGAAGGCTCAGCCTGGGCCGTTTCACCGGAATGGGTTTCTGTCTGGGCAGCCTCTTCT
>DWZA01000030.1 GCA_019118365.1 Candidatus Lachnoclostridium stercoravium
ATAATTGTCAGCTGTAACCGCTACGTTTAATGCGTAGTAAGAACGCTGCTCTTCATTGTATACATATACGTCGTCAGAAAGAACGTTGCCTGCTTCGTCTGCTGTGCCGATACCAGTGTCGATATCTACGCCGTCCAGAGCGTTGCGCAGAACACGGAGTGTCAGATAAGCCTGAACGTCTGCGTGCTGGCTGATGGTTCCGCCGTAGCCTTCGCCGATAGCTGCTACTGCGTCAGCGTTTGCATCGTATCCGAATGTAGGAACTCCCTGATCTTTGGACCATGCGTTGAACATGGACATTCCCATACCGTCGTTATTGGAAACAACAACGTCGATGGACTCGCCGAAGGAGGAGGACCATGTGTTGATCGCGTTTCCTGCTGTAGCTGCATCCCATGTAGCTCCTGCGGAGTTCTTCATCTCCTGGGAAGCAAGCTCACGTACTGTATATGTAGTTCCGTTGATCTCCAGCGTGCCGTCCTGTACGATAGAGGAAGATCCGTCTGCGTTCATTCCGACCGGATCGCTGTTGATGTTGCCGTCAGCCTCAACGCCGGTTCCAAGAGCCTTACGAACGCCCCTTGTACGTGCGATAGAGTCATTGTGGCCGATATCGCCGATAGCAAGTACGTATCCGATCACGCCGTCGCCGTTGCGGTCGATAGTATCAATGTTCTGTTCAATGTACTCTTTTACCATCTGGCCCTGGAGTTCAGCACCCTGGTTCGCATCGAAGCCTACGTAGTAGGTATTTGCGTTGAAGTTCAATGCGTTCATGTCAAGTTCGCCTGTGGAGCTGTTGGATGGCTGGCGGTTGAACCAAACGAGAGGTTTGTCCTTGTTTGCAACGTCGCCGGAAGGCGCTGCTGCTGTAGTTTCTGTCGTCTCGCCGGATGCTTCGCCGCCCTCATCTGCGGGAGCTGCTGTTTCGTTGGAAGCTGCCGTCGTCTCAGCGGTTTCCCCGCCACCGCATGCAGTAAGGCTCAGCGCCATAACGGAAGCTGCTGCCAGTGCCAAAAATCTTTTTTTCATAATACATCCCTCCTGAAATGTTTGATCGATGGGAATCTCTCTCACATCGTCTAAGGTAATTTTATATTTTATTTGCACAAAAGTCCATTGAATATTCCACTATTTTTGTTCAAATTTCAATCATACCGGAACAGGATCTTCTGGTATTCCGGAAGGTACATAGTCTCCCTTGTCACCAGGGTCGTCGACGTGTCGATCCGCTCTGCTTCCGGCTTCTTTCCGGTCAGGGCAAGATAGGCGTTTTCTACTCCCAGATACCCCATGGCGTAAGGGTTCTGTACGATCAGCGCATCCACTTCCCCCGTCTCCAGCATCCCCACGGACACTACGTTACTGTCGAATGCCACGACCATGATATCATCCTTTTTCCCTTCGTCCCGAACCGCCCAGCCTACCCCAAGGCTGGTCCACTCGTTAAACGTAACGATAACGTTCAGGTCCGGATTTTCCTGGATCAGTTCGCGGGTCCCCTGTCTCGCATCTTCGATGGTAGACAGCACGTTTATGGTCTTCACCTCTTTTACCCGGATGCTTTCGCCTACCACTTCCCGAAAACCAGTCTCCCTCTCCTGGCCGTTGGCTGTATTTTCATCAAAATTCACGATCCCTATGGAAAGCAGTCCCTCTGTCCCGGAAAGCACGGTTTCCGCCGCCATGCGTCCCGCCGCAAAGTTATCCGTGCCGATCCTGCAGATCACGTCGTCGCTGTTTACATCGCTGTCAATAACGACGATCGGAAGCCCCTGGTCCGCAGCCCGCTGCACGGCTTCTTCATTTCCATGGAAGTCCACGGCTGAGATCACGATGGCGTCCGCGCCGTTTTCCACCGCCTGGTCGATCAGGGCGTTCTGAGCTTCATAATCTTCTTCCGTTACAGCCCCTTCTGTGGTCAGCTCGACGTTGTACTCCGCCGCGGCAACCCCGGCTCCTGCAAAGACAGAATTAAAAAACGACGAAGTAGTGGATTTTACGATCACGGCTATTTTGTAGTTTTCCTGGGAAGCGCCTGAAGAAAAAAATACGCTGCCGGAAAAAGCGGCCCGGATCAGGAGAACCGCTGCCAGAAGAACGCAGACCAGGAACGCAGAGAGAAGGATCAGGGTCTTTTTTGTGTTTTTCGTCCTGCTCTCCTTATCTGCTTTCATAATTTTCTCCCTCCACTTTCGCCATACGGATATAGACCGTAGTACCTTCGTCCAATTCGCTTTCAATGCGGATCCCGTACCGCTCTCCAAAATAGATCTTCACCCGGTCGTTGACATTTTTCATGCCGAACCCGGAATTGGCATTATTTTCTTTTTTCAATATATTTTCACACTGCTCTTTCGTCATCCCTACGCCGTTGTCCGCCACAGAAAATATCACGTCTCCGTCTTCCTCATAAATGCGGATCCGGATAAAACCTTCGTCGATCATACGGTTCAGGCCGTGATAGATCGCGTTTTCGATGATCGGCTGGAGCGTGATCTTATTGCAGTAATATCCCAGGCACTGCTCTTCCACATCAAACTCGTATTCAAACTGGTTTTTATAGCGGAATTTCTGGATCTGCAGATAGCTTTTTGCGTGTTCCACTTCCTTTTCGATGGGGATCAGCTCATGGCCTTTGCTGATACTTATGCGGAACAGCCTTGCCAGGGCGTTTACCATGGCGACCGCGTCCTTATTTCTTCCGTCCTCGCACATAAGGGCGATAGAATCCAGGGTATTATAGAGGAAATGAGGATTGATCTGAGCCTGAAGGGCGCGCAGTTCTGTTTTGCGCAGCGCCACTTCTTCCCGGCGCACCCTGGCCATCAGTTCCTGGATGCGCACTACCATGTGTCCGAAGGAATCAGAAAGGGCCGCCATTTCCCGGCTTCCGCTGATCGGCGAGAAGGCAAATCCTTCTGCGTTCTTTTCGAAATCCCGCATAGCATAGATCAGGCGGTTTGTAGGTTCTGTGATCAGGCGGGAAAGGACTACGCTTGAGATCAGAGTCGCAAACATCACGCATAGCAGCAGTATGAGGAGAAGATAGACGCATTTTTCCAGTCCGTCTGTGATCACTTCGTCCACATAACTGACCGCCATGATCTGCCAGCCGTTTTTCATTCCCTGGTGGACCGTATAGATCGCTCCGTCCTTTTCAATGCTTCCTCCTGAAACATTTTTAAAAAGCTCGGACGGCTCCTGTTTCAGTCCTGCAAAGATCAGCTGCTGCTGAGGATGGTAGATGATCGTACCGGCTTCGTCCATGATGTAGCAATACCCGTGGCGGCCGATCCCAACATTATCGATATAAGAAGCGATAGAGGAAAACTTCGTATCCAATACCAGGATATGATCCGTTCCGTCCGGTTCCGGCTTCAGCTGGGAAACCGATACGACCCATGGATATTCGTTTACGAAAAAGCTCTCTACATGCGGCTCTGAGATCTTCAGCTCGCCCTCTTTCGGAATCTGTTCCGGGTAAGAGAGATTGACGGAAATATCTTCTTTTAAGCGGCGTTTTCCCGTCCAGGCATTGAGCATTTCTCCGGTTTCCAGGTCATATTCCGTAATGGCGATGATCTCCGGGCGCAGCTCTGCCAGGGCGTTCAGCTTTTCGTCCCTCTCTTTTTCCGGGAGCAGGCTTGTTTCCCGGATCAGCTGCATGGAGTCGCTGACGTCGTCAATGTAATCGCCTACTACAGCCGCCACCTGTCCGGTGACCTGCTCGCTGTAGGTCTTTATATTCTGTATCATAGAATGGTGGTAAATGGTAATGAAGACCACCATTCCTATAAGAAGAGCCGCAGCGGCCATACCTACCACCAGGGCCGTCATCACGGCGGAGCTGGACAGGCCTCTGCGGATCCTTTGTCTGTTGTTGTCCCCAGGCTCTTTCAAAACCGTTATCTCTCTTTCTTTTTTGCATCCGCCTGCTGGCGCAGGACGTTTGGCGAGGTTCCCGTATATTTTTTAAAACAGTAGCTGAAATAATGCTGGTCGTTATAGCCGCATGCCTCAGCCACCTCCCGGATCTTCATACCTGTTTCCAGAAGGAGCTTTCTCGCTGTTTCCATCCGTTTTCCCGTAAGGTAGTCCACAAAGCTCTTCCCTGTCTTTTTCTTGATCAGCGCGCTCAGATAGTTGGGGCTGACGCCGATCTCCTGGCTGGCTGCCACGAGGGAAAGTCCTGCGTCCGCATAAGCCTCGTCGATATAATGCAGCGCCCGCTCGCAGATATCCATGCTGCCCTTTGTCTTCTGCGCCTCTAAGTCTGCGATATAGCGCACATTGCCCCCTGAGCCGTTCGCGCTCTGTCTCGCATACACCATAGCGGTTATAGAATCCTGATAGGATTCAAAGATCTTCGAGAGAGCGTCTGTCACTCTCCCGGCGCCGATGCAGCAGTGCAGCCCAAGGATCCTCTCCATGCTCTGTACGATCTCGTCGATCACGATATGGAGATATTTGTCAAGGGAAGCCGGCGGCGCCGCTAAGACTGCGGTGATCTTGTCTTCCAGGAAGAAGGAAGCTCCCTTTGTATATTTCTGGAGAATGCCGTTTACACCGTGGACCTGGCTGTAACTGGTGCAGTTTTTCCCGTTTTTATCCCACAGCGAGACAGAGATCACCTGGTAATGGATATTGGCATGGATCGGCTCCAGGAAATGGCAGGCGGCCGCCTGTTCCAGAAGCTTCAGTTCCCTCTCTGTTGAAGACGCCTTCTGTCCGCTGTCTAAAAGCAGCGGCAGCAAAAAGCCGGAAACATCCAGATCCGCCCGTTTCCGTTCTGCGAACTCAGAAAAGATATTGTCCAGCTTTTCTTTGATCTGCTTTAGATTCTTCTCAAGCTCGTCGATGGAGATAGGCTTTAAAAGATAACTTATGATATTGTAGCGGATCGCTTCCTGAGCATAGGAAAAATCGTCGTATCCGCTTAAAAACGCGATCTGGGTGGACGGTCTTACTTCTCGCACCTGGCGGGCCAGCTCCAGCCCTGAGATAAAGGGCATGCGGATATCTGTAAGGAGCAGATCCGGTTCTGTCTTTGTCACCAGTTCCAGGGCTTCTACTCCGTTCTCCGCCTCTCCTACAACAGTAAAACCGATGGATTCCCAGTCTACCCTGCGTATAATTGTTTTTCTTAAATCTTCTTCGTCGTCAGCTACTACAACTGTGTACATACTCTACTCCCTGATCTGTCCATTTCCGTAAATGATATATTTTGTGGAGGTAAGTTCCAAAAGCCCCATGGGACCCCTTGCGTGAAGCTTCTGGGTGCTTATGCCGATCTCCGCTCCGAAGCCAAATTCAAAGCCGTCGGTAAAGCGGGTGGAAGCGTTGACATATACGGCCGCCGCATCGATCTCGTTTAAAAATCTCTGGGCGTTCTCATAACTCCTGGTAATGATCGCCTCGGAATGGCCGGTATTGTAACGGTTGATATGGCTGATGGCCTCGTCCAGGCTGTCCACGATCTTTAAGGAAAGGATGTAATCCAGATATTCTTTTCCCCAGTCCTCTTCCGCTGCCGGCACAAATTCCGGCACAATAGCCCTTCCAGCTTCATCCGAGCGGATCTCCACCTGTTTTTCAGAAAGCCTTTCTTCAAGCTTTGGAAGAAACGTTTCGGCAATATTCCTGTGTACCACCAGGGACTCGCAGGCATTGCACACGCCGATCCTCTGGGTCTTGGCGTTGAAAATAATATTTAACGCCATGTCCAGATCCGCGGATTCGTCCACGAAGATATGGCAGTTTCCTGTTCCTGTCTCGATCACAGGAACTGTGCTGTTTTCCACCACCGTGCGGATCAGGCCTGCTCCTCCTCTTGGGATCAGCACGTCCACATACTGGTTCATCTTCATCAGCTGCTTCGTCGTCTCCCTGCTGGTATCTGTGATCAGCAGGATCGCATCCTCCGGCGCTCCTGCCTCCTTAAGTCCTTTCCTGATGCAGGATACGATCGCTATATTGGACTGGAGGGCATCGCTTCCGCCTTTAAGGATCACGGCGTTTCCTGTTTTAAAACAGAGCCCGAAGGCATCTGCCGTTACATTGGGACGGGCTTCGTAAATGATCCCGATGACTCCCAGGGGAACCCGCTTTTTCCCGATCTCCAGGCCGTTTGGACGGCGTTTCATAGAGACTACCTCTCCGATGGGATCCTCCAGGCCTGCTATCTGGGTCAGGCCCTCCGCCATAGCCGCGATCCGTTTTTCATTTAATGCAAGGCGGTCGATCAGTCCCTGGCTCATGCCGTTTTCCTGCGCTTTTTTAATATCCTGGCTGTTGGCCTCAAGGATCTCCTTTTCCCCGTCTAAAAGGGCCTGCGCCGCCTTTAAAAGGCCGTTATTTTTCTGCGCCGTCCCCATCTTGTTTAAAAGATGGGATACTTCTTTTGCCCGTTTTCCGATCTCCATCAGTTCCATAAGTTTCCTTCCCCTTTCTGTTTTATGCTTCAAAGATCCCTTCTTCCGTTATGACAAGATCCATTTTTTCATCATATTTTCCAGACGGCGTCTGGTCAAACAGCTGGAACGAAAAGCAGTACCCTGCTTTTTTATGTCCCGGCTCTCTGGAAAAAAAGCGGTCGTAATAGCCGCCGCCGTATCCGATCCTGCTTCCGTCCCGTCCAAAGGCTACCCCTGGGACAATGACCGGACAGGACGCGGCGCTGTCAGAGGCTTCCCGCGCCCTTTTGCAGCTTTCCTTCGGCTCCAGGATGCCCATAGTTCCAGGTATCAGGTCATTCCAGGATCTTATTTCAAAAAAATCCATCTCTTCTCCCAGGACTTTCGGCACGGCGATATGGAGCCCTCGCTCCATGCACCAGGAAATGATATCTTCTGTACCCGCTTCCTTTTCCAGGTCCATATAGCAGTAAACCCAGGAAAATCCCTCTCTGCCCATTAATGTCTCCAGAAACCGGATGGCATTGGCCGCCGCCCTTTTGCTCCGGCTTTTCTTCTCCGCCTCTGTCAGCTCGTTCCGCAGTCCTTTGATATAAGCGCGGAGCTTTTTCTTCCCTTCATCTATACTTTCTGTTTTCTCTGTGGATCCCATAAGACTGCTTTCCTCAGCTGGGTTTTCCAGAATGCTTCTGTCCATACTTCTTTCCAAGATCCGTAATGCTACCGTCCTTTTCCTGGATGGAGATATTGTTCAGGGAAGCTCTTAAACTGCCTCTTATGGCGGCTATGTATTCCCTGCGCAGGCGAGCCTGCTCCTCCTTTTCCTCCTCCGTCAGGCCAACCGCCTGGGATTTGTGATACAATGTGTTGATCCTGTCTATCTTCTTCTGATCCATGTTCTGATCCTTTCTCTTATAAACTAGCTTATATCGCGCGGTGTCACCGCCTGCAGACGTGCCTCTTCCCGCCTCGCTTTCGCTTCGGCTGTTAGTATCTGTTATTGACGTAGTCGATGAGGTCAAAGTCCAGATTGGCGTGGGCGAGGAACAAGGTCCCAATCGCCGCTCCGGATATAATCTCTTCAATAGCCTCTACGTTATCTCCATTTGTAATGACCATATCGGAACCGCTGTCTGTGGCGATCCTGGCGGCAGCAAGCTTTGCGGCCATTCCGCCTGTTCCCACGTCGCTTCCGGTAGAATCTTTCCCCATTTCCATCAGATCCGGAGTGATCTCTTTTACAAAGCTGATAAAGCGTGCATCCGGATTGGAGCGGGGATCGTCGGAATAAAGGCCGTCGATGTCCGAAAGCAGGATAAGAAGATCCGCTCCGATCAGCGCCGCTACGATGGCGGAAAGGCGGTCGTTATCGCCAAACTGGATCTCGTGAGTGGATACAGTGTCGTTTTCATTGACGATCGGCACGGTGCCCAGCTTTAACAGCTCCTCAAAGGTGTTCTGGGCGTTGTAGCGGGTATTGTCCCCTACCATCGTATTCTTTGTCAGAAGCACCTGCGCCGCCGTCTGGTTATACTCGGCAAATATCCTCTGATAGACCATCATCAGCCTGGCCTGTCCCACTGCGGCATAAGCCTGTTTTTCCGAGATCGTCTCCGGCTTATGGCTGCTTCGCAGCACCTGTCTCCCAGCGGCAATGGCCCCGGAAGATACAAGGACAACGTCCTTTCCCTGTCCTTTCAGATCGCTGATCACCCGCACCAGCTTTTCGATCTTGATAAAATTTAAGTCCCCCGTCTCCTGGTGCGTCAGGGAAGAGGATCCGATCTTGATCACGATCCGCTTTTTCTCCCTCAGCTGACCTCTGCTTATGATTTCTTCCTGTTCCATCACTGTCATCCTTTCTCATTCCGGTCTGCAAATGGCCGGTATCTTCTGCATAATTCTTCCGCCACCCGTATTCCGTCCATAGCTGCGGAAGTAATGCCGCCTGCATATCCGGCTCCTTCCCCGCATGGGAAGAGCCCTCTCAGGTTGCTTTCAAACTGGCTGTCCCGTTCGATCCGCAATGGAGAAGACGTCCTGCTCTCTATCCCTGCCAGTATGGCATCCGGACGGTCGAACCCCCTGATCACTTTCCCGAAGTGATCGATGCCCTCTGTCAGAGCGCCGGACAGATAGGAAGGGAGGATTTCCCTAAGATCCGCGAAAACGTGGTCCCCTTTCATCTGAGGCGTTACCTCTCCAAAAGCGGAAGACCTTCTGCCTTCCTTAAAATCTCCATAAAGCTGTACCGGTATCTTCCCCTTTCCCTGCTGGAACGCCGCTTCCTCCAGCTTTCTCTGGTAAGCAACCCCTGCCAATGGAGAATTTCCAGGGAAATCGTCCGGCGTCACAGTCACGATCAGCGCGCTGTTGGCATTGCGGCCGTCCCTTGCGTGAAAGCTCATGCCATTTACCGCAAGCCGCCCTTCTTCTGAGGAAGCATTGACCACATATCCTCCTGGACACATACAGAAAGAGTACACTCCTCTGCCGTTTCCCGCCTGGAAAGTAAGCTTGTAGCTGGCCGCTCCAAGGATGTCCCTGTTCCCTTCTCCATACTGGGAAACGTCGATCATCTCCTGAGGATGCTGGATCCTGAGCCCGACGGCGAACGCTTTCTGCGTCATGGGGATCCCTTTCTGATACAGCATTTCAAAGGTGTCCCTGGCGCTGTGCCCCACGGCCAGCACCGCCGCCTCCGTCTTTATCCTCTGGCCGTCACCGACGATCAGTCCCTTAAGGCGGCCGTCCCCTGTCACAAGGTCTGTCACCTTGCTGAAGAAATGTACCTGCCCGCCAAGCCTTATGATCTCTTCCCTCATAGCGGAAACGATCCCGCCAAGCACATCCGTGCCGATATGAGGCTTATTGACATAAAGGATCGAAGGATCCGCGCCAAATTCCACAAACAGCTCCAGCACTTTTTTATTTCTGCCAAAGCTGTCTTTTACCAGAGTATTCAGTTTTCCGTCTGAAAAAGTTCCGGCGCCGCCTTCTCCGAACTGTACGTTGCAGTCCGGATCCAGCTTTCCGCTCTTCCAGAATCCTTCCACCTTCTTCTGGCGGACATCCACCGGGCCTCCCCGTTCCAGGATCACGGGCATATAGCCTGCCCTGGCCAGCATAAGGCCGCAGAAAAGCCCTGCAGGTCCCATGCCGATGATCACCGGCGGAGAGGCAAGCGGCTTCTCTCCCGGCTCTGGAAAATGATACCGGCCCTCTTCTGCCTTTGCCACGTTCCGGTTTTTCGCCTGGCGGATCAGCCGGTCTTCCTTTTCCTTCACATGTACGTCAATAGTGTATGTATATAAGAGATTATCTTTTTTTCTTGCATCTATAGACTGCTTTGCGATCTCATAGGAAACAATGGAAGAAGCGGGAATCCTGAGGGTCTTCCCGATCTTTTCCTCCAATTCTTCCTTCGTATGACGGATCGGCAGCTTTAATTGCTGGATTCGGATCATCTATGTACTCTCTTTCTTCTTAAAAATACTGGTTTATTGCAGGACCCTGGCGCATAGCATACGCTTAGCTTCCTGCCGCCGCCTTTCCGGCAATGCTTCCGCTGGACCATGCCCACTGCAGGTTGTACCCCCCGCATATACCGTCCACATCAAGGATCTCGCCGGAAAAATAAAGTCCCGGTACCAGGCGGGACTCCATGGTCCTTTCGTCTACCTCCCTGGTATCCACGCCTCCGCAGCAGACCTGGGCGTTGGCAAAAGGTTTTGTGCCGGTCACATCGGCCTCAAATCTGCTGATCAGCCGGGCCAGCTCTTTTATCTTTCCAGAGTCCGCGCGGGAAATGCTTTCTTCTATGGAAATTCCCGCCTTTTTCAGAAGGACCTGCGCCAGCTTTTTATTTAAAACGCCGGTAAGGAAATCCCCGCCTTTTTTATAGCCGGAATGCTTCTTCCTCTCCATAAGAAAATCCAGAAGTTCTTTTTCACCCATAGAGGGCAGAAGATCGATCACAGCCGTCACCTTTCTGCCTTTATCTAAAGCGACTGCCGCATACCGGCTCACCTGAAAGACCGGGATCCCGGAAATGCCGTAATCCGTAAGCTGCAGTTCTCCCCGGTCCTCTGCCAGAAGTCTTCCGTTATCAAAAATACGTACAAAAGCTTCTGTCCTTATCCCGGCAAGGGCTTTAAATTCCCTGCCGCTGCAGATCAGCTGCACCAGCGCAGGAAGCGGCTTGATGATCCTGTGCCCAAGCGCCTCCGCCAGATCATATCCGCTTCCGTCGGATCCTGTAGACGGGGCGGCCTTAGATCCAGCAGCCAGGATCAGGCTGTCGCAGGAAAATACCTCTTCTGTCTCCCGGTCTTCCGTTTTTACAAGGCATACCGCCTGAAAGCCGCCTGCTTTTTTTCTTCGTATTTCCTTTACATGACGGCCGCAGAGGATCTTTACTCCCAGCCGGTCATTTTCCAGGCGGAGCACGTCCAGCACGGAAGAGGCCTGTTCTGAATTGGGATAGATATAGCCGTTTTTATCCTTTGGCAGGATTCCCAGTCCTTTAAAAAAGTCGATCGCCTGTTCCACAGAAAAATCTGAAAGCGCCTTCATGGGAAATTCTGGCTGGCTGCTGCGGTAGCAGGATGGGGAAAGAAAGCGGTTGGTCATATTACATTTTCCATTTCCTGTAGACAAGATCTTCTTTCCCGGACGGTCCATATGTTCCAGCACCGTCACGTCCGCTCCCGCCCGCGCAGCCTGGATCGCAGCCGTCAGGCCGGAAGCCCCTCCGCCCACAATGATCACCCGCTTTTTCATCCTCCTCTAGTCTCCCTTCCTGCGATTTTCTCAGTGTAACTATCTTAACATACCGTTTCCGATCTTACAACCACTATCGCTTCGGCGTCTCCTTTGCCGAAAATTTGTCTAGCTGGTATATGACTCCAGATAGCTGAAGATATCCATCATGGAAGAAAACCAGATCCCGGAACGAAGTTTCCCCTGTTCCTCCTCAGGAAAATCCGTGATCGGCACATGGGTATAAAGGCAGACCGTGGCCCTGTCCCCGCAGAAAACCAGGAGGAATCCGTCTTCGCACACCAGATAGTAATTATTTTCCGGCTCCTGGTTCGCCTCTCTGGCCTGTGTCTGCTCTGTTTCCGATTCCGCCAGAAAGTCTTCCTGCACCGTCTGCGCAGGAAGAGTCCGGCTCTCTTCTGTCTCCTCCCTGCTCTCCCTGTACTTTGTCAGGCCGTAGCCCGCCGCGAAACAGACTATACTTGTAAATACCAGCAAAAAAAGACAGATACTATACTTTTTCATGGGATATCCCCTTTCTTTTCCAGAATATACAAGTATAGTATCTGCCTTTTCTATCCATTTTATACGGCCTGCAGCCTTTCCACTTTTTCTCCGTTCCCGTTTTCCAGAGCATCGCAAAATTCTTTTAAAAGCTCGCCGTCTCTGGCCGCTGTGTCCTGAAAAAGCTCCAGGATCTGATCCGTAAAGATACTGCGGATCTCCAGATTGGGAATAGCCAGCTGCCGCCGTTTTCCTTCCCCGCTCCCCCTCTGTGTAAGATAACCAGTCATAAACAGCAGGCTCCAGACATTATTAACGGAAGAATATATCTCGTTGTATGTCAGGTCTTCCCGAATTTCTTTTTCTATGGTGTCTCCAGCGATCAGAGTTTCGATCTCGCTTTTTAAGACCCCGTTTCCCAGCTGGCGGATCAGATAGCGGACTGCATCATTGCCGCTGGTATTGACCCAATAATTCTGCGGCTCCAGACTTTCCCTGTCACGCAGCCTGTCCACATAGTTGATCACGTCCCATGGGCAGTACACTTCGGTTTCGCCAAACTGATATCCATCATACCACTCTTTTACGGCGCTGTATTTATCCTCAAAGCCATAATAAGACAGCAGATTTTTTACCTCTCTGTCCATAAAGCCGAATGAAGAAGCGCAGGTATAATCTGTGACAGAAAAAGTCTTCAGATTATTCAGTCCGGTAAAAATGCTTTCTTTCGCTACTCTCAGGCAGCCGGTCAGCACCGCAAAATAAAGATCTGGATTCGTCTTCAGGGCGCTGCCGAAAATACTGCGGATCAAAGAGACCATCTCTGCGTAATAGCCGCCCTGGAACGCCTTGTCCAGAGGAACGTCATACTCATCGATCAGAAGGATCACTTTTCTGCCATAATGTTTAGCCAACAGCTGGGATAAGGTACGCAGGCTGTCAGCAAGGACCTCGTCCGCCATTGTAAACTTCCCGTCTTTAATATCCGTCAACGCCTGGTATATAGCCCGATCCCCTTCGTCTAATTTCTCGCTTTTTTGCAGGCACCCGAATCTGCGGGCTTCCGTCCCTATCGTCCTCCTTAACGCGGCATATGCTTCCTGATGGTCCAGTCCGGAAATATTTTTCAAGGTAATAGAGATTACCGGAAAACGTCCCATATACTTTTCACAAAGCTCTTTTTCCCCGGATATTTCCAGTCCTTCAAATACAGACTTGTCGCCTCCGATCTCAAAAAAGCATTTCAGCATGCTCATATTCAAAGACTTTCCGAAACGCCTGGGGCGGGTGAACAGATTTACCTCCCCCAGTTTTCCAGGAGTTCCCTGATAAACATGGTCTTATCAATATAATAAAAATCATTTGTCCTGAGCTTTTCAAATCCGTCAATACCAATGGGAAGCTTTTTCCTCACCTTCTTCTCTCCCCTTTCCGCTTTACATTAAGTGCAGTTTTTTCACAACCGGCATCAGCCTGGTTCCTCCCGGCATCTTCTTCAGTTCTTTCTCATTGATCCCGCCCAGTTTGATCAGCAGGACTCCGTAAACGAACATCGCCGCAGCGATGGCCGCGCCTGTCCCCAGGCCGTTCATATGGGTCAGGCTGTAGATCCCATGGTAGACTCCATACGCTGCGCCGCCCATGATCAGAGCGGCAACCGCCGGGATCAGGAAGGTCTTTCGGATCTCCTGACGGTAGCGGAGATATCTCCGTATAGCCGCCGCGTTCAGCAGGCACATCAGGAATGAAAAGATAATATTAGCAAATACCACGCTGTAAAGCCCCCAGTGGAATACAAGGAGCATTACCTCCAGCGCCCCGATATGGATGATCAGGGCGATCGCCGCGTTTCTCATAGGTATGTTCATATGGTTTAGGCCCTGCAGGATCGCGTTGCTCACCGTGGACAGGGAGAAAAATACCACTGCCAGAGCGCCTGCAATGGTGATCTTGATCAGAAGGGTATTGTCGTCCCCGGAAAACAGGAGATTGTTGATGGGACCGGACAATACGCATAATCCCACTGCAGAAGGGATAGCGATGATCATGGAAAACCGAACCGCCATCTGCACCTTTTCCAGAGTCTGTTTTCTGTCCTTCTCCGCTACCGCCCTGGTAAGGGACGGGATCAGAGAAGAAGAAAGGGCGTTAGACATGGCTACCGGAATGTTAAACAACAGGTGGTACTGTCCAAAGGTGCCCCACTGAGCTGCGATCTCCTCCGTCCTTCCCAGCTGGTCCATTCCGTGGGAGAACAGGTAATTGTCGATCACCGCGCTTACATTATATACCGCGCTGCTTAAAACAATAGGAACCACCGTAGCGGTCATTACGATCAGCAGGCGGCTGTAAGGATCGATGCGCCCTGTCTTATCCCTGCGTTTCTGCCTGCGCATAACAGGCCGGTAGACCCAGAATAAGAACAGGAAAAACAGGAAAGCGGCAAAAGCCCCCGCTCCTGTGCCGATAGTCCCGCCCGCCGCTCCATAGGCATGGGCGTAATGTTCCGTTTCATAGACAGCATCCGCCTGGAGTCCCTTTGCAAAAAGAAATGTGGCCGCTCCAATGCTCACCGCCGCGTTCACCAGCTGCTCCAGGATCTGAGATACTGCCGTAGGGACCATATTGCCGGTTCCCTGGAAATATCCCCTCAGCACTCCCAGATAGGCCATGATCCATATGGTCGGCGCAAAAGAAAGCAGGGCGTACTTGCAGAATGGCATACGCAGAAGCTCCGCCAGAGGATCCGCTCCAAGACCCAGGATCGCAGCTCCGATCCCGCCCGCCGCAGTGGCGTACAGAAGGGCTGTCTTTAAAACTCTCTGGGAATTCCGGTACTCCCCCTTTCCCAGCTTTGCCGCTACCATCTTGGATACGGCTGTAGGAAGGCTGTAGGAAGAAATGATCAAAAGGATCACATAGATATCGTAAGCCGCCGTATAGTAGCCGTTTCCCTCTTTTCCAATGATGTTGATCAGAGGGATCCGGTAGACCATGCCGATCAGCCTTACGATGATGCCGGCAATGGCCAGGATGCTCCCCTGTATGATAAAGTTTCCGGCTGCTTTGCGCCCGCCTTTTACAACGGCCGCAGCGCGCCGTCTTTCTCTGATTGCTTTGTCTCTTGTCTGATTATTCTTTTCCATGAAGTTCTGTCCTTGATCCGTCTCTTGTTGATACGATGCACACCCAGGTCTTTCCCGGATTCAGCATGATCTCGTTATCAGCAAAATCGTAATAATGGGTGACGCCGTTTTCCCCGTCCTTCACCCAGTAGATCGGCATAGCTTTGCCGTTAGTGGCGTAATATCCCCACTCTTTTGTATGTACATTAATGTCCAGATAAGGCGTCGTAGCATAATATCCCTGCTGGCAGTACTGGATGATCACATTTTTCACTGCAAGGGGCCCTTCGCTGCCATTGTGGACGGCTCCGTACTGATACCGATGGTAGAGTCCGTCTTCTTCGTCAAATTCAAAATACGGGGCGTTCAGCTGATATCCCGGATAGATCCGGAAAGCGTCCACCGCGTTGTCCTGGGTCAGGTGCACAGGCTCGTCCGGCTTGGCGAAAAGGTAATGCCCCTCATAATCTTCGTCGTATTCCTGGGAATATCCCAGGCTCTGGATCGCAGTCTGGATCCGCTCAAAACTGGTATAGGCGTTGTGGGGAGCCTTTTTATCCGAGCTGCGGTAAAATGCCGCTCCTCCCGCGCCTTCCAGGGCGTTGATATTGTCGATCTTAGAAAGATATGGCTTCGCAAAGGTGCTCTGGCCGCAATGGGTAAGGATCGCGTCAAACTCATTGGCAAAATAGATGTAATACGTCCGCGTGCTCCGGACCGATCCGATCCGGTCCATATCGTCATAATCCTCGATCAGAGCCATATAGCGGACCATGCCGCCCTCTACCGGAGCCTCGTATACTACGCCTGCCTGATTGAGGCCGTAGCTCGGCATAGACTCCTTGTCATTGCTGATCATCACGGCGATGGGACGGCGGTTCGCCTTTGCCACATCCGTCATCTCTCCGGTGAGATAGCTTTGGATCTTTCCATCCACCTCGATCCTCTCGTCCGGAACAAATTCTTCGCTTTCCGTCTCAGGTTCCGGGGCGCGGGTCACTTCTACAGGCGGCTGCGCGGCAGCAGTCGCCGCCGCAGTTTCCGCTGCAGGAGCGATCTTGTTGTCCTTTCTGCATCCGGTCAAAAGACCGGCCGCAAGAAAAACTGCCGTAAACGCCGCTATTCCTCCTGTAAATGACCTTCGCCCTCTTTTCATCTCCTGTACCCCTTCCTTTCCAGGATCTCCTCCTGCTTGCCTTCCATAACCTTCCGTTCCTCATCCTCCATATGGTCGTAGCCAAAAAGATGGAGCATGCTGTGAGCTACCAGAAAAGCCAGTTCCCGGCTTTCGGAATGGCCGTATTTCAAGGCCTGTTCTTTCACTTTATCTACAGAGATCACGATATCTCCCAAAAGAAGTTCCCCTGTCTCCGGATTGAAATAATCCGCTCCCTGTTCTTCCAGCCTGTCAAAATCCGCCGGTTCGTCATAATCCGCCATGGGAAATGACAAAACGTCTGTCGGGCTGTCGATCTGGCGGTACTGCCGGTTGATCTGGCGGATCCCTTCGTTGTCCGTCAGCAGCACATTGACTTCAGCCTCGTAAGGGCAGTCTTCATAATCAACGGCTTCTTCCACGATCTCCTGTATGATCGTCTCATAAGGCAGATCCAGCCTGTCTTCGCTTTCGTAATCAATATTTACTGTCATCCTCTGCTCCTCCTGTCCCGGAATCGTCTCGCGGGTTTCTCTGCAGCCTCTTCTTTTTTCTTCTTCAGTTCGTAGTCGTCATATGCCTGTACGATCTTCTGTACCAGCGGATGGCGCACTACGTCGCTGCTGGTCAGCTGGCAGAAGCCGATATCGTCGATCTTATGAAGGATCTTTATAGCCATATCCAGGCCGGAAACCGTTCCCGCCGGAAGGTCCTTCTGGGTCTGGTCGCCGGTAACGATCACTTTGGATCCAAATCCGATACGTGTTAAAAACATCTTCATCTGAGCCGGCGTCGTATTCTGCGCCTCGTCCAGGATGATATAAGCGCTGTCTAAGGTACGTCCTCTCATATAAGCCAGAGGCGCCACCTCGATCAGCCCCTTTTCAGAATTGTGGAGATAGCTTTCCGCGCCCATGATCTGATAAAGAGCATCGTAAAGAGGGCGCAGATACGGATCGATCTTGCTCTGCAGATCTCCTGGAAGGAATCCCAGCTTCTCCCCTGCCTCGATGGCCGGGCGGGTCAGGATGATCCGGTTCACCTCTCCGTTTTTAAACGCCTGGATCGCCATGGCCATAGCCAGATACGTCTTTCCAGTACCGGCAGGCCCTATGCCGAATACGATCATCTTTTTCCGGATCATATCCACGTAGTGCTTCTGGCCTACGGTCTTGGGCTTCACTGGTTTTCCGTTGACTGTACGGCAGATAATGTCCTTATCGATCTCCAGGATCTGGCTGTCGCTTTCTGTGAAGGACAGCGACAGCGCGTAATCCACGTTCTGTTCCGTGATCGTATTGCCCCGCTTAGACAGTTCGATCAGGTTATTAAAAACGCTTTTCGCCTTCTGGATCATATTCTCCGGGCCTATGATCTTCAGCGCGCCGTCGCGGGCGACCATGGTAACATGAAGGGTCCTCTCTATTTTTTTTAAATAAACGTCAAACTGGCCGCAGACATTTCTCTCATGTTCCGCGGGAATGTCGATGATAGTTTCTATTACACTCATGCTGTTCGTATGTCTCCTCTGATGGTTCTGTGTGGATAATGCCGCCTGCACGGCATATGATATGGGGCTTTCAGGGCGCTTCTTCCTGCCGGACTGCCGGCTGCAGCGGGCGTTCCACGCCAAGGCTCTCCTCTGTCTGCGCCTGGCAGATCACCGTAAAGCCGCCGTTTCCTTCTTGTATTCTAACATCATTTCTTATAATCTGCACCCCTTTTTCTTCTAAATTTTCCATAAAATGGGCGTTTATGATCCCTTTTAACTCTTCTTTTTCTTCTTCCTCATATGGCCGTTCATAGGTCTGATACTCTTTTCCCGCAGCGATCCCCCAGTAAAAAGGCAGGTAAAAATCCTCAAAGATCCTTGCCTGTTTTTCCTCCAGGACAAATTTCCACGGCAGCGGCTCTTCTTCCTTTCCGTCCCCTGGTTCCGGAATATGGAAAAATGGCAGCATAATTGTAAATGAATGGCCAAAAGCCCTTACCACGATCCCTGTTTTCTTTTTTCCTGTATAAGCTTCGATCCTGCGGCAGGCAGGAAAGGATGTTTCCAAAGATGCAAAAGACATCCCGGTTATCTTTGCATCTGCATGGACGTAATGATAGGCCACCGCCGTTTCGGAATCGTCGGTAATGGTCAGCACGCCGGATACCAGCACCTGGCCGGCTTCTACCTGATCTCCGATCTGCACTGCAGGCGTCCCGCTGCGCACGATCATCCCCGTAATAACACCGGGCTTTTCTGCAACGATATCGCAGGGAGAATCGTCCTTTTGCGGAATTTCAGACAGGACTTCATTCTCCTTTATCTTAACCAGGAGTCTCGTTCCCGATACCTGCGCCGACACCCAGGTGATCTCTGGAAATTCCATCCGTATAGACTCCTCCAGGTCCTCGCAGCTGATATTTCTTGTCATCATTCCATAAGAAATATCCAGGCTGTTCAGAAAATCCATCAGCGTATCCCGCGTGTAGCGTCTGTTTCCCTCAAATTCGATATCCCACAGGAAAAGAGACATGCTGTAAAGGAAAATAAAAAACAGCAGAAAACCTGCCAGGGAAAGTTTTCTCTTCCGGTTTCTGTATAAAAAAAAGGGAAGTCCCAGCTTTTTAAGGATCTTCAGCCGGACTCCAGCCTTTCTTGCAAGGGTCTTTGCCTGTTTAAAACCCTTAACCGTCATATAAAACTCATAGCAGCCGCTTTTACAGCAGACTTCCCAGACTTCGATCTCCCGCCCCTGGCAGATATTGAAAAAACGTTCCGGAGCGCAGCCGGTCATGGAAACCTTCAGATATCCCCTGCGGTAATGATAGAATCTCCCTGCCATAAAACCGTCCTTTTCTACATCCCATCCAGCTGAACCGAAGCGATCCTTCCTGTGACTTTCATCGCTTCTTTGTCATAGTACGCGATGGAAAGCCCGTTTCCGCGGACCAGGATCCTGCAGTTTTTCGCCAGGATCCTGATCTCGCTTTCCGTATAGAAAAGAATGCTCCTGTAATTTTCGATCACAAGGCTGTGCCTTCCCTCCATGGAGATCAGGGCGTCTCCCATGCAGACGTCCCTCGGCAGCTTCATGGCAGACACAGCCGTGGCTTTTATTTTATTTGCCATCTGAGACACCGGATTTTCGATTATTATCAATATATGGCCGCGGCGGCTGTTTTATGACGTCAGGTAAGCACCTTCCTGCTCCAGCGCCCTGTAAGGAACCATGCGAACGAAATAAGGAAGTTCACCGCCCAACCGATAGGCACCGCATACCAGACAGCGGCTACTCCAATGATCGGCGCAAAATAATTGGCCACAAAGACCCTGAGCCCCAGATTCGTCAGATTGGCCGCCATATAAACGCCTACGTCCCCGGCTCCCCGCAGAACTCCGTCTGTAATAGCCTTAAATCCGATAAAGGCGAAGAACCAGCAGATAAACGTCAGGTAAGCGTTTCCTGTTGCAAACGCTGCGGCGCTGTCAGAGTCCATAAAGGCAAGGACGATCGGATCGTGGAAAGCAGAAAGGATCGCCCAGATGATCACTGCA
This sequence comes from Candidatus Lachnoclostridium stercoravium, assembly GCA_019118365.1. Taxonomy (GTDB): domain Bacteria; phylum Bacillota; class Clostridia; order Lachnospirales; family Lachnospiraceae; genus Lachnoclostridium_A; species Lachnoclostridium_A stercoravium. The sequence continues at coordinate 19,510 of DWZA01000030.1, forward strand.
AAACCGATGACGATCACATATGCGGACCGGTACCCCTGCTTCACCCGTTCCGGCTGCTTTGCTCCCAGGTTCTGAGCTGTAAAAGTGGACATGGCGTTGCCTGCGGCGATCATTGGTACGATACATATGGATTCGATCCGCATACCCGCAGAATATCCGGCCAGCACAGAGGATCCGAAGCTGTTTACCACGGACTGTACCAGCAGCATGCCGATGCTGACGATAGACTGCTGGACGATAGACGGGACAGCGATCTTTGTTCCCGTCCAGAGCATGCCTCTGTCATACTGCCTTACGCAGTCTTTTTCCGTCCCGTATGCCTTCAGTCTTTTTCTGAGGACCGCAAAAGAAATCACTGCAGAGATCCCCTGGGCGGCTACCGTGGCGATCGCGGCCCCTGCCACTCCCATATGAAGAGTGCAGATCATAAAAAGATCCAGAAAAACATTTAAGATCGACGAAAAGATCAGAAGATACAGGGGGATCTTCGACTCTCCCAATGCGTTGAACGTGGATGCCAGAATGTTGTACATAAACAGAAACGGCATTCCAAGAAAATAGATCTGCAGATACAGCAGGGAGTCGTCCATAATGTTGTCCGGCGTTTTTAACAGCCTGAGGATCGTGGGGTTCGCCATAAGCCCTACTATAGTCAGAAAAATACTTAAGCCCAGAAAGGTAAAAAGCGCCGTATTGATCGAAGTCTTCATCCTTCCATGATCGCCTGCCCCAAGGTATTGGCTGGTCAGTACAGAAGCGCCGATCCCGCCTCCTATGGCCACCATGATAAATACCGTAGTCAGAGAATAGGAAGCCCCTACCGCCGCCAGAGCGTCCTCGCCCACAAACTTGCCTACGATGATGGTATCCGCCATGTTGTAAAACTGCTGGAACAGATTTCCCATGATCATGGGAAGGGCGAAGAAAAAGAGGGACCTTCCCGGATTTCCGTTTAACATATCTTGCTTCATAACAAAACCTCTCAAAAATCCGACAAGACGCGTCACTGGCGCGTCTTGTCGGATGCTTCGTAATGAAAATTCCCGGTGAAGACACCGGGAATTATGATGCGATTAATTAAATTTACGTTTTCTTGCAGCTTCAGACTTTTTCTTACGTCTTACGCTTGGCTTCTCGTAATGTTCTCTTTTACGGATTTCCTGCTGAATCCCTGCCTTAGCACAGTTTCTTTTGAATCTGCGTAAAGCGCTGTCTAAACTCTCATTATCTTTTACAATTACGTTTGACATAGCTCACACCTGACCTCCCTCCAGTTGCATAATATAGAGTGCGAAAAACAACTGTTTGGGTATTTTAGCACTGCTATGATTATATCATAAATTTCATATTCGTCAACAATATTTTGCAAAATAATTCATATTACAGTTCCGCCATGCGCTAAGCCGCGCAGACAGACGCCAGGCAAGCTCGCTTGCACGAGCGGATGGCCGCGCAGCTTAGCATAAGGGGGGCGACTACTGGATCTGGCTTTCTACCGTCTCCACAGCCTTTTCCAGCGCGGCCTGCACGCCTTCCGGATTCTTTCCGCCTGCCTGAGCCATATTTGGACGTCCGCCGCCGCCTCCGCCTACAAGTCCGGCGATAGCCTTGATCAGATTTCCCGCATGAACGCCCTGCTTTAAGGCTCCGTCTGTGGCTGTAGCCATGAGGTTAACTTTTCCGTCTGTTACGGAAGCCAGCACGATCACGCCTTCGCCAAGCTTATCCTTCAGCTGGTCGCCCAGATTCCTGAGCCCGTTCATATCTACTCCGTCCGCCTGAGCAGCCAGGACCTTTACGCCTTTAACCTCTTTTACCTGATCCATAACGTCGCCCAGGGAATCTTTTGCAAGTTTGCTCTTTAACTTCTCATTTTCCGCATGAAGGGCTTTGATCTCCTCCAGCATCGTCTCGATCTTCTTCGTCAGCTCTGCCGGCGTCGTCTTTGCCGCTGCCGCTGCCGCGTGAAGCTCAGATTCCTCTTCTTTATAGTGGTTCATCAGGCCGTCGGCTGTCAGCGCCTCGATCCTTCTTACGCCCGCCGCGATACCGGACTCGGAAAGGATCTTAAACGCGGAAATGGAACCGGTATTTCCAACGTGGGTTCCGCCGCACAGCTCGGTGGAGAAATCTCCCATGCGCACAACCCGCACTTTTTCTCCATATTTTTCGCCAAACAGGGCCATTGCCCCTGTTTTCTTTGCCTCTTCCAGGCTCATGATCTCTGTCTTTACAGGAAGGGACGCGAGGATCTCTTCGTTAACAATATCCTCTACCCGCTTGATCTCGTCCGGCGTCATGGCTGAGAAGTGAGTAAAGTCGAAACGGAGCCTGTCAGCGTCCACGTAAGAACCAGCCTGCTCTACATGATCGCCTAAAACGATGCGCAGAGCCTTCTGGAGAAGGTGGGTCGCGCTGTGGTTCTTTCCTGTGGCAAGGCGGTTCTTCTCGCATACCTTTAAGGTAACAGTCTCGCCCACCTGGAACATTCCTTTTACCATTTTACCCACATGTCCGACTTTTCCGCCCTGTAATTTAATGGTATCCTCTACCTGGAACTCTCCGGACTTGCTTACGATCACGCCTTTATCGCCCTGCTGGCCGCCCATGGTAGCGTAAAACGGCGTCTGTTCTGTAACGATCGTACCTGTCTGGCCGTCTGTAAGGGCCTCGACCAGTTCTGTATCTGTTGTAAGGGCGGTGATCACAGAATCAGCTGTAAGCGTATCATATCCTACAAATTCCGTGGTCAGCTTCGGATCGATGGACTGATAAACCGTAACGTCCGCGCCCATATAGTTCGTGGTCTTTCTTGCGGCGCGGGCCTTCTTCTTCTGCTCTTCCATGCAGGCCTTAAAGCCTTCCTCATCTACGGCAAAGGATCTCTCCTCCAGGATCTCCTTGGTCAGATCTACCGGGAACCCGTAAGTATCGTAAAGCTTGAAGGTATTCTCACCGGAAAGAGTGGTGATCCCCTGCTTCTTCATATCTTCTTCCATATCCGCCAGGATAGAAAGTCCCTGGTCAATGGTTCTGTTGAACTTATCTTCTTCTTCTGTAAGCACTTTCAGGATCATGGCCTGTTTCTCTTCCAGTTCCGGATATCCGTCCTTTGAAAGGGCGATGACTGTCTTGCTTAGATCCGCCAGGAATTTTCCTTCGATGCCTAAAAGCCTTCCATGGCGCGCCGCGCGGCGGAGAAGCCTTCTCAGCACATATCCCCGGCCCTCGTTAGACGGCATGATACCGTCGGAGATCATAAATGTACAGGACTTGATAT
>DWZA01000031.1 GCA_019118365.1 Candidatus Lachnoclostridium stercoravium
CCGGCCGCTTCTGGAAGTTTCACCCTCCCGCGCCCTTCAGAACTTTCAGACCGCCCCCAAAAACCATAAACACGGACTTCGGAAAAACTCCCGGAAACCAGGAATCCCGAACTTCCGTAACCCTTTACCGCGAGTCCTTCCTTGGGGATAAAATTTGGATGTTGAATATGATTTTACGAACATTATCCGGGGGGATGATCCTGCTCTCCTGCTTTCGGATATTTTACATTTGCAGGAGCCATAGAAGCTCTTGGCTTTCAAAGCTCAGCATTATGAGCAAAAATCCACTTGTCCGAGCCCGCAGGGCGAGTTTGGATTTTTGCGAGTGTCCTTTGCTGATCTTTGAAAGTTTAGAGCTTCTGGCTCCGAAACCGTAAAATATCCGAAAGCAGGAGAACAGGATAGATATCCGCACCCGATTTATTTCTATATAAATTTTAAAGAAAGGAAAACGAGCGCAATGTTTGAGAATAAGACAGAAGCAGAGGCCCGCCAGGAGATCCTTTCCATGGTAGGCGAATACTGCAGAAAATACCACAATCAGAAGAAACCGTTTGAGCCTGGGGACAGGATCGCTTATGCTTCCCGCGTTTACGACGAAAAAGAGATGATGAACCTGGCGGACAGCTCCCTGGAATTCTGGCTTACGTCAGGGAGATATACCGATGAATTTGAAAAGAAGCTGGCGCAGTACCTGGGAGTAAGGTACTGTTCCCTTGTGAACTCCGGTTCCTCCGCCAACCTTACGGCTTTTATGACCCTGACTTCTCCGCTTCTGGGAGATAAAAGGATCAGACGGGGAGACGAGATCATCACAGTGGCCGCAGGCTTTCCCACCACAGTTACGCCCGCGATCCAGTACGGCGCAGTGCCGGTGTTCGTAGACGTTACGATCCCCCAGTACAACATTGATGTGACGAAGCTGGAGGAAGCATGGTCGCCAAAGACCAGGGCAGTGATGATCGCCCATACCCTGGGCAATCCCTTTGATCTGAAGGCAGTAAAGGATTTCTGCAAGAAACACGACCTTTGGCTGGTAGAAGACAACTGCGACGCCCTGGGAAGCCGTTATACCATCGACGGAGAGACAAAATTTACCGGAACCATAGGGGACATCGGCACTTCCAGCTTTTATCCGCCCCACCACATGACCATGGGAGAGGGAGGGGCTGTTTATACAGATAATCCTTTGCTTAACAAGATCATCCGGTCCTTCAGAGACTGGGGCCGGGACTGCGTATGCCCCTCCGGCCATGACAATATGTGCGGCCACCGGTTTGACAGGCAGTACGGCGAGCTGCCATTAGGCTACGATCATAAGTATGTATATTCCCATTTTGGATATAACCTGAAGGCGACGGACATGCAGGCGGCCATCGGCTGCGCCCAGCTGGATAAATTCCCGTCCTTTGTGGAAAGGAGAAAGCACAATTTCGCCCGCCTGAAAGAGGCGTTAAAGGAGGCGGAAGATAAGCTGATCCTGCCGGAAGCCTGTGAAAATTCCGATCCCAGCTGGTTTGGGTTCCTTATCACATGCAAAGAAGGAACAGACCGGAATCAGATCGTGCGCTATGTGGAGGATCATGGGATCCAGACCAGGATGCTGTTTGCCGGAAATCTGACAAAGCATCCCTGCTTTGACGAAATGAGAGCCGCAGGCGCCGGTTATCGGATCGTGGGAAGCCTGGACAATACAGACCGGATCATGGAAGATACGTTCTGGGTAGGCGTATATCCGGGAATGACAGATGAAATGATCGACTACATGGCAAAAACCATTAAAGAGGCGGTCCGCCTGTAAGACGACGGCGCAGAAGGAGTCAGACGATGGAAGGTTACGGACTTGAGAAGGTCCATGAGGCCAATTTAAAGATCATGGACGAGATAGACAGGATCTGCCGGAAGTATAAGATCAAATACCTGATGGATGCGGGCACTCTCCTTGGAGCCGTCCGCCATAAAGGTTTTATCCCCTGGGACGACGACATCGACATCGCATTTACCAGGGACAACTACCGGGCTTTTATGAAAGTTGCTCCCAGGGAGCTGCCGGAGACTATGAAGTTTCTGGATTACCGCAGCTTCCACAAGGGAAAAGGATTTTATGATTTTACCTCCAGGATCCTTTATCTGCCCAGCAAAAAGCATGAGGACGGGCCGGAAATGGATTTTTACGATGGAAATCTGAACCATCTTTGGGTGGATCTCTTCATTTTGGATGAATTTCCGGATAATAAGATAAAAGGCGCGCTGACGCTGTTTTTCCAGCGGGCGCTTTACGGGATGGCCATGGGGCACAGATACAGGCTGGATCTTTCCAAATATGGGATAAAAGAAAAGCTGATGGTGGGATTTTTAGCCGCCATAGGACGCCTGATCCCCCTTTCGCTGATCTTCCGGATCCAGAACCGGCTTTCTGTGAAATATAACGGCAAAAAAAATAAATACTACTATTACAGCAATTACCAGCCGGATTTTATCCAGGTCCTGGTGGAGAGAACATGGAGCGGGAATATAAAAGAGCTGGAGTTTGAAGGCCGCAGTTATATGGCCCCTGCAGATCCCGACGGCGTGCTGAAAGCCATTTACGGCGATTATATGAAGCTTCCGCCAAAGGAGCAGCGGGTTCCGTCCCATTCAAGTATGGAGATACAGATTTATGAGTAAAAAAGTATCTGTGATCGTATCGGTTTATAATGAAGAACAGGCGCTGCCGGAATTTTACAGACACACGTCAGCTGTTTTGGCAGGACTTGCAGAAAACAGTCTGCCATGGGATTATGAGATGATCTTTGTAAACGACGGAAGCCAGGATGGAAGCCTGACCTTTCTGGAAGAACTGGCGCGGCAGGATGAGCGGGTAAAGGTCGTTTCTTTTTCCAGAAATTTTGGACACGAAGCGGCTATGATCGCCGGGCTGGATTACTGCAGCGGCGATATGGCGGTATGTATGGACGCGGATCTTCAGCATCCGCCGGAATGCATCCCCAGGATCCTTCAGAAAGCGGAAGAAGGCTACGAGGTAGTCAACATGGTAAGGACGAAAAACCGTTCTGCCGGACTTCTGAAAAATATTACCTCCGCCGGCTTCTACTGGTTCATCAACGCTGTTTCCGACGTGAACTTTGAGGCGAACGCCTCGGACTTTTTCGCCGTAAGCGGGCGCGTGGCCGGGATACTGAAAAAAAATTACAGGGAAAAAGTGCGTTTTTTAAGAGGATATGTCCAAAATCTGGGATTTAAGAAAGTAAACCTGGAGTATGAGGCCAGAGAACGCGTTGCTGGAAAGAGCAAATACAGCCTGAAGAAGCTGTTTCATTTTGCAGTCAATACGATCCTCTGCTTTTCCAATATGCCTTTAAAGCTGGGGATCTACGCCGGACTGTTTTCCGGAGGACTGGGGCTGGCGGTCATGGTCTATACCATATGGACATGGCTTAGGGTAGGCGCTCCCTCCGGCTATGCCACGATCGTAGTCCTCATCTGTTTTATGTTTTCCGTGCTGTTTTTTGTGACCGGGATCATCGGCGAGTACATCGCTATCCTTTTTAACGAGATGAAAGACAGGCCGGTTTACATTGTAGAGGAAACAAAAAATCTGGATCCTTCGGACGTTCCTCTGGAAGGAAAACGTCCCTGAACCTCGGTACCAGCCGGTTTGTTCCATGCTTCGCGCTCTCGCAGCTCTGGTATCGTTTTATCAGTAACACTTCAGCCGTGTATCTTCCCTCCAGCATAGAATGTGCTGGAGGGAAGCCTGGGATGTCGGCCCTATGCCAGGATATATGTCAGATCGCTTTTACAAGCAAACCTGTAACGCTCTTTATCATATATCGTAACAGTTCAGGACGGCACATCTTCTTGCCCTGCCAAGGCCGGGCAAGAAGCATCGGATGTCCATCCGATGTGAAAACAGGGGCAAAAGCATGCTTATAAGCAAGCTTAATGCCTGTTTTTACCCCTGTTTTCCCGCCGTCCTGAACTGTTACCATATATCCTGGCGCACGGCTGAACTGTTACTTTTATTACGAAATGTGAAGATTTTATGACTTTTTTTAGAAACCCCTGTAAAAATGCGGCGACTTCCGATATAATACAGAAGACACGTCCTGATCGGACGAATGAAGGAGGAAGTTCAGATGAATTTAAAAAATATTTTTTGCATGCTGGGATGCGCAGCATTTTTATGTGGATGTACACAGAGCAATATCGTAACTCCAGGGGAAGGTTCCTCTGATCCAGATATGACGATCCGGACAAACGTTACGGTTGACTGGGATCAGGTCAGAGACGATCTGAACGACGACTATGTGAATACAGACGAGTATCCTTACGGCGTGGAGATCGATGTGAACGCGGATGAGGGCGATGCTTACGTAATGGTCACAGTAGCGGACGATACGACTCAGGAAGAGGCTCTGGAGTACGCGACGACGCTGATAGGCGCCTGCAACGACGCGGTGGCTTCCCAGGATATGGAATACGCCATGTCTGATGAGGGATATTACGGCGGATACGCGGAGACGCACAATATCTGGATCCAGGTAATGCCGGAGAGTACAAAAGACGATGAAAGCACCTGGCTGGTAGATGATGTGATCATCGCCGGGGATCAGGAACCGGTAAGCCCGGAAGGCTGGCTCAGCAAGATGGGAACCACAGATCTGCAGAAGCCGGATATGACAGAGACAGAAGAGTGATCGTAACAAAACAGTACGGTAGGTGAAGGCATGAAGAATTGGCGGAAATGGGCCCTGAACGGGATCCTGTGCATGATGGCAGTTATGACCCTGGCCGATCTGGCCGGATTTGGCCGCAAAGGCGGCGGCCTGGATGCCCAGGCGGAAGATAGCGCAGGGATCACGCCTTTAAAAGGCAGTACAGGGCTGATCGAAACCGTGGGAGAGATACTGGCGGCAGGAGGCCAGACAGCAGAAGAAGAGAAGATCCTGGGAGGGGCGAGCCTGACGCTTTTGGCTAATGTGGAAGGCAAACAGAGCCTTTCCGCTGTCATACAGACAAAGGAAGGAAGCCTGATCGTCGTAGACGGCGGGACAGTGGCGGATGCAGATCATCTGACAGATGTGCTTGTTTCCAAGGGCGGCCATGTAAAGGCCTGGCTGATCACACATCCCCACGACGACCATATCGGGGCGCTGAACACGATCCTGGCCAGGGAAGAAAAAAGGATCACCATTGACAAGGTATACTATAATTTTGCTCCGGTCACCCATTATGAAAAAGACGCGCCCCCGGATGATATAACTCTTGTGAAGAATTTTATCTACAATCTGGAGACTAAGCTCCCGGAAGAAAAGCGTGACAACAAGATCACAAAGGGGACTCAGATCCAGGTGGACGACGTGACGATCACAGTGCTGAACCGGGCGATGAAGCTTCCGGTGGATACGATCAACAACAGCTCTGTATGCTATATGATCAATGTGAACGGAGTGTATATTGATTTCCTGGGAGATCTGGGAAGAGAAGGCGGAGAAGAACTGATCCGCATGTGGGATACAGAAGAACTGAAATGCGATATCCTCCAGATGGCCCATCACGGGCAGAACGGAGTGACAGAGCAGGTTTACCGGATCTTCCGGCCGAAGATATGCCTGTGGCCGACACCGCAGTGGCTTTGGGATAATGACGGCGGCGACGGTCCGGATACCGGGGATTACAAGATCGGAAAGACAAAGCAATGGATGATCGACCTTGGGGTAGAAAAGCATTACTGCACCAAAGACGGGGATCAGGTGATCCAATAAAGACGATGAAGGAAGGGCTGCATGGACAAACGGCCCTTCTTTTTACTATGAAAGCCCTGTCAAGCGCCGATGTGGGCTTCATGCTTGCATGTAAGACCATATCGGCATTTGACAGGCAAGAAAGTATGAGCAAGTAGGGCCAAAGCCCGGATTGCGAATACTTTCGCTGATCGCGTATGCGATCAGCTTTCATATATGGTGATGTAGCTGTAAGCGACATGTTCGTTTGCGCGATAAGCCCTGTCAAGCGCCGATGTGGACTTCATGCTTGCATGTAAGACCACATCGGCATTTGACAGGCCGCAGTACACCGCTTCGGGGGAGGGGATAAGGAGATGGACGACCGGCAGTTTAAGGAGAATATAGACCGGATCCGCAGAAACGAGAAAGACGGCCTGAAGAATATCTATGAAGAATATAATCCGATGATCTACTCGACAGTATTTGAGATCCTGCGCAGCCGGGAGGACGCGGAAGATATCACGTCTGAATTTTTTATCCGGCTGTGGGACATTGCTCCCGGATACAGGGAAGGACGGGGCCATCGGGCATGGATGCTCACCATAGCCCGGAATATGGCCATCGACCATATCAGGAAGCGGAAAAGGGAAGAGCTTATGGAGGAGATCCCGGATCACGGGCATCCTGGAGAAGCGTTCCCGGAAGAAGCCATATGCAGCAGGACGACCCTGGAACAGGCCATGGACCAGCTGAAGGCGGAAGAACGGGAAGTTGTGAATTTAAAGATCATGGGCCAGCTGACGTTTAAAGAGATCGCAGCTCTTTTAAAAAAGCCCCAGGGAACCGTATCTTGGTGCTATCAGACGGCCATCAGGAAGTTAAAGGAGGTGCAGCTGTAATGGATGAGAAACAATTGGAACAGGAATACCGGAAACAGAAAACGCAGTCTGCGCCAGACCTTTGGAACAGGATCGAAAAAAATCTGAAGGATCATCCGGAAAGAGAAAAAGAAGAAAAGAAAGTTTTACGGCTGCGCCCTTATGGTTTTGCAGCGGCAGCGGCAGCCGTTCTGGTCCTGGCAGTATCGGTTCCTCTTTTAAAAACAGCGGACCGCAGCGGCGGGATGGAAGGAACAACAGCGGCTGCAGCAGAAGCAGCAGAAGGAGCTGAAAAGGCGGAAGCCGCCGGCGCAGCCGACGGATATGCGGCAGAATCTTATGCAGCAGAAACAGCGGCGGCACCTCAGGCAAAACCCGATTGGGCGGAGACGGAAGCTGCGGTTTCGATCATGGAAGAGAAGCCGGATTTTGACAGAGCGGAATCTGGAAGCAGTCTCGATCTTGCGGGAACATATCAGCTGGAGGAAGAAGCGGATCAGGATACACAGCAGGCAGGTTTTCTCCTTACTGTTACAAGGGCAGAGGACAACAAGATATGGGGAAACGTAGATACTGGAAACTGGACAGTTATGCCTGACGCGGCAGGAAGAATGGACGGAGTAGAGATCACAGACGGCAGCTTTACTGTCTGTGTAACTGATCAGGACAGGAGCTTGTGGCTCAGGTGTCTGATCAGCGAGCAGGATGGAAACCCTGTTTTTCTGATAGAGCGGATGGCTCAGGACGGATCCTGGATCTCTGGCGGAAAGGCTGTGCGTAAGGGCAGCTGACCCGGCGTCCAAAACAGTCGGAGATCGTGACAGTTCAGCCGTGTATCTTCCCTCCAGCACATTCTGTGCTGGAGGGAAGCCTGGGATGTCATCCCTATGCCAGGAAATCTGTTTTAATCGACCACAGGCAGTCCGCTGTGGTAGGAATAGTTTCCAAGCTCCGCCAGGATCACATGGAAATCCTGCTCGTCCATAGGTACGGAGCTGGTGATGATCGAATTCAGATGGTAGTAGACGGTGTGGCATTTGGCCAGAGATTGATTGAAAAGCTCTACAAAGGAGGCCGTGGACGCCAGGCTTTTTTTCCAGGGATTGCACCAGATCTCATGATCCAGGTTCAGGCATTTCCTGGGATTGGAAACCTCGTCCGTCACCAGCTTGGCAGAAGCCACAGGATTTTTTAGGAAAATAGATTCTACAAACTCGATACTGTTCTTCTTCCGGCCCGATTTGTCTGCGAGAGTCCTGCAGCCAAAGCGCAGGGCAAGAATGGAGCGGTATACCATCCGGGGAGTTATCTGAAAATTGTTTTTATAAGTGATCGGATAATACGCCTCATTGATACAGGCGGCCAGAAAGCGGGAAACAAACTGCATTTCCAGGCCGTTTAAACAGATCGTAGCTGCCTGATTAAATTCAGACGGCTTTTTTTTCTTGTACTTTTTCAGCAGTATGGCGTCGATGTCATTCTCCAGGGAGGCGTGAAGGCTGTGATGGTAAGTGGAAGGATTGTTGATATCATAATTGATCCTTCCATATACAAAAGGATGGCAGATGTAGTCGCCGATATAATGGCACATAAATCCTGCCAAAAGGGCGATCCCCTGCTCCTTCTGCTGCTTGTAGGGCAGCCGGGACAGCTGGGTGAGAAAACAGCGGAAGAAATCATTTACATGGTGTTCGTGCATGTAGGAACCTACGTTGCGGTAGTCGCGGTGGCGCAGGATCGGTATATTGTAAAAGAACATATCCGGCCCCTGAAGCCCCAGCTGGTAAAGCCAGCGGTGTTTGGCAATGATGTATTTCAGCTGAAAATTGGGAAGGTCATTGTATGCCTTCATCCCTAATATATAATGAGTGGTAAAACCTGGCATATGATTACCTCTTTTCATGAACTGTTACGAATATTTTATCATATCTTTGCATAGAATGCGACAAAAAAATCACGGCTGAACGGGTCCCAGTATGCCGCGGCCAGGAAAGGCCGGAGGCTGATATATAAGCTTGGTTTTATAAACGGGGATACGGCAGTCCGGGGAAAGAAGAGATGATATGATACATACGCTGCATGAGATCGTGTGGGGACCGTGGCTGCTTTTTGCCTTCCTTGGTACGGGGATCTACTATACGGTGGTATTCCGTTTTTTCCAGGTGAGAAAACTGAAATACTGGCTGGGAGAAACCCTTGGAAGTATGGGAAAAGGGGAGAACAGAGAAGAAAAGAAACGGGGCGTCAGTCAGTTCCAGTCCGCCTGCACAGCCCTTGCGGCTACTATTGGAACCGGGAATATCGTAGGGGTGGCCGCGGCTCTGACCGCCGGCGGGCCGGGAGCTATCTTCTGGATGTGGATCTCTGCAGCTATCGGCATGATGACCGCTTATGGGGAAACTTTTCTGGGGATCCGTTTCAGAAAGCGGCAGGCGGACGGTACGTGGCTGTGCGGCCCTATGGTCACCCTGGACCGTGGACTGAGACGTCCGGCGCTGGGATTTTTGTATGGTGTGTGCTGTATTATGACGTCCCTGGGAATGGGAAGTATGGTACAGGCAAATTCTCTTGCAGAAACGGCCCGCTATTCCTGGAACGTGCCGTCGGCAGCGTCAGGAATCATACTGATAGGAGCAGTATTTCTGATCACCCAGGGCGGGATCAGGAAGATCGCTTCTGTATCTGAAAAGATCATGCCGTTTTCCGCAGGCATATACATATTTTTTTCCATGGCGGTCATCCTTTCTTCTTTCTCTCAGATTCCCGGCATCCTGGCAAAGGTCTTTCAGTCCGCCTTTGAACCGGCTGCCGCTGCCGGCGGAGCGGCTGGCTTTTTTGTGAGCAAAAGCCTCCAGTACGGCATATCCAGAGGCGTCTTTTCCAACGAAGCGGGACTGGGAACGCTGGCTATCCTTCATGGAGCTGCGGAAGAAACGACTGCAAGGCAGCAGGGAATGTGGGCCATGGCGGAAGTCTTTATAGATACTATAGTGATCTGCACGCTGACCGCCCTGGTGATCCTTCTGGCGACAGATGGGGATCCGGGCCGGACCGGGTTGGAAGGCGCCGCTCTGACTGCTTTCTGCTTTTCCTTAAAAATGGGAACAGCAGGGGAATGGCTGGTATCCTTTTCTATGGCCATATTCGCTTTTGCCACGATCATAGCCTGGTACTACCTGGGCAGGCAGGCGCTGGCCTATGTAACGGAACGGCTTTCTTTTGGAAAACAGTATGCGCACATCCTGTTTAGCGCGCTGTACCTGAACGCGGTATTCTGGGGCTGCGTTTCAGGAATGGAAGCAGTCTGGGAATTTGCGGATGTGTGGAACGGGCTTTTAGCAGTGCCGAATCTGATCGCTCTCGCCGCTTTGAGAAAAGAAGTGGAAAAACCTCTATAACAAAGCAGATACGCAGGAACCGGAGAGTCGGCCCATGCGTATCTGCTTTATGTACATCAGTATTTAAAAAGGGAGGAGAGCTGATATAAGATATCAGCCCAAGTATTATGAAAAAAATCTTGTAACCTGCGTAAAACAGTATCAACTGTTTACATGGGTTAGTATAAGCAGGAAACATGAAGAAATCATGTTGATTGTATGTCGGGATTTTAAAATAATTTTTAACAAAATATGAACGGAAGCCTGGGATCCTACTGGACGATCAGTTTTTGGACCAGATTTCGGGACGGGATATTATCCGGCCGGATCCGGGCAAAGATATCCGGCGAGATCTGCTCCTGACAGTAGGAAAGGACGGCGCGGCAGGCTTCCAGGGCGTAGCCTTTCCTGCGGAAGGGGCGGAAAATGTGGTAGCTGAGTTCTACAGGAAGAAATGTGTCATCCGCCGGCTGCCGCTGCAAAAAGCTTTGCCAGTCCAGGGAAACGCCTGGAGAAAAGACGGAAAAACGGGAATGCAGGGGCCAGATCAGCTCCTGTCCTTCAGGCGCGGAGCCGTAAGAAAGCCGGGTTATGCCGGCCTTTCCAGCCAGAATCCCGCTTTCTTTTTCCACGACAGCCCACAGCCCGTATCCGAAAAAGCCATACTGGTTTTGGATATATTCATACAGAGTTTCCGGAGAACGGAAAACCTGGTCGTCCTCGCCGGCTTCTTCCTCAGCAGGGATCTGGGGAAGATCATCCATAGAAAATTCCCGTATTATGAGGCGGTCCGTAACAGCGATAGGCGCAGGAAGTCGGAAACGGCGGCAGACTGCCAGTGTAAGCAGGCGAAGATCCGCATCTTCCGGCTTTTCCACCGCA
>DWZA01000032.1 GCA_019118365.1 Candidatus Lachnoclostridium stercoravium
GCCATCGACCTGGTGGACGAAGCCTGCGCTATGATCAAAACGGAGATGGATTCCATGCCTACCGAGCTGGATGAACTGTCCAGAAAGATCATGCAGATGGAGATCGAGGAAGCGGCCCTGAAGAAAGAGACCGATCATTTAAGCAAGGAACGTCTGGAAACTCTGCAGCAGGAGCTGGCAGAGCTTCGTGACAAGTTCAATGCGCAGAAGGCTCAGTGGGAAAATGAAAAGGCTTCTGTTGACAAGCTGTCCCATTTGAGAGAAGAGATCGAGCTTTTAAACCGTCAGATCCAGGATGCAAAGCAGCAGTATGATCTGAATAAGGCGGCGGAGCTGCAGTACGGCAAGCTGCCGCAGCTGCAGAAGGAATTGGCGGAAGAGGAAGAGAAGGTGAAAAACCAGGATCTCAGCCTCGTTCACGAAAGCGTTACAGAAGACGAGATCGCAAGGATCGTTTCCAAGTGGACGAATATACCGGTCGCCAAGCTTACAGAAAGCGAGAGGAGCAAGACCCTTCACCTGGACGAGGTCCTTCATAAGAGGGTCGTAGGGCAGGATGAAGGCGTTGAAAAGGTAACGGAGGCCATCATCCGTTCCAAGGCCGGGATCAAAGACCCGACGAAGCCGATCGGTTCCTTCATGTTCCTTGGGCCTACCGGCGTCGGCAAGACCGAGCTTGCAAAAGCTCTTGCGGAGGCATTGTTTGACGATGAATCCAATATGATCCGTATCGATATGAGCGAATATATGGAGAAATTCTCCGTATCCCGTCTCATCGGAGCGCCGCCAGGATATGTGGGCTACGACGAAGGCGGCCAGCTGACAGAGGCAGTCAGAAGGAAACCATATTCTGTCGTACTGTTTGACGAGGTGGAAAAAGCCCATCCGGACGTATTTAATATCCTGCTCCAGGTATTGGATGACGGCCGGATCACAGATTCTCTGGGCAAGACCGTAGACTTTAAGAATACGATCCTGATCATGACTTCCAACATCGGCTCTCAGTACCTGCTGGACGGCATCGACGAAAAGGGCAATATCAAGCCGGAGGCTGAAAGCATGGTCATGAATGATCTGCGGGCCCATTTCAGACCGGAATTTTTAAACCGTCTGGACGAGACGATCCTCTTCAAGCCTCTGACCAAGGACAACATCAGCAGCATCATCGAACTGCTTGTGGCGGATATCAACAAACGTCTTGCGGACAAGGAGCTTACGATCTCCCTTACAGACAGCGCAAAGACCTATATCACGGACCACGGTTACGACCCGGTATACGGCGCCCGTCCGCTGAAGAGATATATGCAGAAGTACGTAGAGACTCTGGCTGCAAAGATGATCCTGGAAGACAAGGTCCATACGGGAAATACCATTGTGATCGATACTTCGGAAGCCGGAGACAGATTGATCGGATATACAGAATAAATAAACATGCGGGGTGTCTGAAACACGTTTTCAGACATCCCTTTTTCATGTTTTTCCGTAACAGTTCAGGACGGCGTGAAAACAGGGGCAAAAACAGGCATTAAGCTTGCTTATAAGCAAAGTGCCCTGCGGGTATGCTTTTGCCCCTGTTTTCACATCGGACGGACGTCCGATGCTTCTTGTCCGGCCCTGGCCGGGCAAGAAGATGTGCCGTCCTGAACAGTTATATTTTTCCTTTTTTATGCATATACTTGTACCAGCGCTGGATATTGCCGGTTAATTGCATAGAAAGGGAAAGAAAAATATGGCGAGAACAAGAAGAAGCAGCAGGGAAAAACTGCAGGAAAGACTGAAAGAAGCGGAAGAAGCGATCGCAAAATATGAGGAATGCCTTCAGCATGTGAAGGAAGAAAAGAAAGCGTGTGAAAAAGAGCTGCACGCGCTGGAACTGGAAGAGCTGATGAATATGATGAACGAACAGAACATATCCGTAGAAGGATTGCGGCAGATGATAAAAGAGATGAGTCAGTAAAATTTTTTAAAGCGTTTTGAAAAGCCGGGCGGTCTGCAAAAACAGGCCGCCTCATGCGTAATATCCGTTCTATATGCCGGATCGTTTCAGGCAGAAATTGACTGCAGCTAAAGCCAGAGCTTCGCAGAAAGTCCTTCGGGGCCTTTGGCGCAGTTCGATCTCAATTGGATCGTTCCAGTCCCCGGTGCGCCGGCGTATGGAGCCGATCCATGGATCCGGAGACGTCCGGCTGAATATCTCCAGAGAATGTTCGATGCGGTTGGGGATCAGCTGAAACGGCAGCCCCATATAGTATCCTTCTGCGCTTCCATCGGGATGGCAGCGCAGCCATCCGTGCTGGCAGGAGTATTTATTTGTTCCCGGATGAAGCTGCGGACTCTGGACAAAGCCAAAGCCCGGTTTTCCGGCTTCCGCTGCGTCCGGATCACAGGACAGATGAGAAAAAATATACTGGCCGTCCCCGCCCTGGATGGAACTGTCAGGTTCCAGACGGATCTCGTAAGGAATATTCTGTACCACTTCTGTGCCGTCGTCTTTCGCGCCTGTTTTCTTATAAACAGCAGAATAGGAATTTACAGGTTCAGAGGAAAACGTCTGGTACCAGTGCACGTCAGTTCCAGGCTGATAGCCGGAGGAACCGCCGC
This sequence comes from Candidatus Lachnoclostridium stercoravium, assembly GCA_019118365.1. Taxonomy (GTDB): domain Bacteria; phylum Bacillota; class Clostridia; order Lachnospirales; family Lachnospiraceae; genus Lachnoclostridium_A; species Lachnoclostridium_A stercoravium. The sequence goes on from DWZA01000032.1 coordinate 2,602, forward strand.
AAAGATACTTGCTGCTCCAGGCAGGATCATTATAGGCGCCGTATTCAGACATCTGGCAGTCGTTTACCAGATCGTCGGCGATTTCCAAAATGACGTCCTTTAATTCCAGAGACGAAAGAAGCTGCTCGTTCCATTCAAAGGCCTGAACGCCGAAATATGCTCCCCACAGCTGCCCGGCAATGGAACCCACCGTATCAGAATCTCCCCTGTGCTTTACTGCGTTTAAAAGGCACAGATCCGTTCCCCGGCCCATACATGCCATCATGCAGAAAAGGCCGACGGCAAGGGCTTCTTCGCCTACCCATCCTTCTCCAAGCTGCTCCATGATATCGAATTCCGCGATCAGGTTGACAGAACTGGTCTGGGAAGAGGTATCCGCAAGGATTTTCGCATTTTTAAGCAAAGCGGTCAGACGTCTTGTTTCCGGATAGTTTCCAAATTCACGCTCCAGGATGAGGACCGTATCCTGGATGGCATAGAAAATAGAAAAATTCAGCATTATATCGTAAAGCAGATTCCCCATCGCAGCGGCGGACAGCCACCCAAGGGGGTGCCCGTGAGTAATGGCTGCTGTTTCCGCACAGGATCGAAGATTATATTTCTGATCGAAATGGCCGTTAGCTCCCGCGTATAACGGGATCGGTGCGATCCGCATGACTCCGCCGCTTCCCTTGCTGCCATTGGCGGGCTTTTTTATGGAGCCGCCTCCTGCGTAAAGCGCGCTGAGGCAGGTATTGCCCGGAACCCGTCTGACGTTTAACTGCGAGATACTGCTGATCCAGCTAATGGGATATTTTACCGAAACATTGGGGTCCTGGGTCTTCAGCCAGTCTTCGTAGGCCATGTGGATATAGTACCAGATATCCCCGCCGATGCCTTTCATACAGCTTCTGCTGTAGCCGTAAAGCAGGCCGCAGGCAGTAAACAGGGTCATCTGGGTATCGTCGGAGATCACTGCTTTGCCTGATTCCGGATCAAGGAGATATTCCGCCGTCCAATCCTGCATGGACTTTGGAAATTCCGCTGATTTCATAAACTCTATAGGATATCCCAAAGCGTCTCCGATGGCGCCGCCTAAGAGGCAGCCGCGCACGCGGGAACGGACGTCGATCCCCTTGCCCAGCATCCAGCTGCGGGCGCTGTCCATCGGTATGCGGTTTTTTTCTGAAGAACATACGATCGTGACCTGGCTGAGAAGGCCGAAGGGTGAATGTATCGCTTTGTGCATTCCGCGGATGATCCCGGAAAGGATCGCCGCTGCGGTCATGCTGATCAAACTGCCGGGATAGAAGGTATCGTAGAGATCATATCCTCCGTGTCCGGTGCCGATCAGAGGCATCGCCAGATGGCGTATAGATCCCTTCGAATTAGCTGCCATTATGATATTTTCGCAGCATTTCTCCAGGCGGTCATAGGTCGGCCCGGTTTCGCTGCTTTTTAACGGAACCGCCGCGTGCAGGATGTACTTTACAGGAAGGCCGCAGCCGGAGGTGGCTGCGACCTCCCCTGGATTTAGAGAGCCCTTTCCGGAAAGCTCCATCTCCAGCCGCGGGCCGCATTTTTGATGAAAGACCTTATCTAAGCCTCCGCTTCCTGACAGCCTTGTATCAGTAGGATTGACCCAGGCGTCGCAGGAAACAGAAAGCAGATCGCCGGTTATTATGTTGATCTTCACGTCGGATACCCCCTCCCTGTATGTGGCCTATTCCGGATAATACAGCCGGGAATCGTCGATATTTTCCAGGACTTCTCTTAAAAATCTGTCCGCCAGGTACTTAGCCATAGGCAGGTTCATATCCAGATAATTTCCGCAGTCCCTTGCGCTGGCCCCTGGAACTTCACCGGAAAAATCCCGGATAAATTCAAACATAGAGGTAAGAAGAGGAACCACGTCCCTGGACTCGTGATCGCCGTTTAACAGCAGGTAAAACCCTGTGCGGCAGCCCATGGGCCCGAAATAGATGATCTTGTCCCCGAAAACGGGATGGTTTCTCAGATAGGTAGCGCCCAAATGCTCGATCGCATGCATTTCCGCGGTGTTCATCACCGGTTCGTAATTCGGGCGGGTCATACGGATGTCAAAAGTTGTGATAACAGAATCTCCGGCTATGTCTCTCCTTGATACGTAGACGCCAGGCAGGAGTCTTAAGTGATCGATCGTAAAGCTGGCAATTTTTTCCATGATGAAATCTCCTCCTAATAATGTCAGGCTTTCTGTAATTGTAACTGTTCAGGGCCTGAACTGTTACCTGTAAGTTAGTATAGTGGATTCCTGGCGATTTTACAATGACGATCCGGAAAAACACAAAAGGAACACGGAGAAATGTAAAATCTTTGTAAAGTAAGGAAAACGTAGTTGACAATCTTCACATTTTCTCATATGATACTGGATATCAGGAACAGAACGAAACAAAAAAGGGAGTAGTTTAAAATATCCTGTCAACATACCCGGCTTCTGATAAAGCCTGGCAGGATATGCCGCTTTCGGTTACGAGACTTTTTGTGTGTGGACGACAGATCGGAAAGGTTTGTACAATTCATGCATGAAAAGTCTTTTTTCGTTCATACCATTAAGAGAGAGGAGTGTCCGAGATGAAAGATTGGTATCAATCAACGGAAATAGAAGCCCTTGACCGGCTTCAGGTTACGAAAAATGGATTGTCGTCCCGGCAGATAGAAGAGAGACAAAAAGAATATGGAAAAAATATGCTGATGGAGACGAAGAAGAAAAGTATTCTTCAGGTATTTTTGGAGCAGTTTAAAGATCTTCTTGTGATCATTCTGATCGTTGCCGCCCTGATTTCCATGGTATCAGGAAATGTAGAAAGCACCGTCGTTATTTTCGCGGTCATCATATTAAACGCGATCCTGGGAACGGTGCAGCACGAAAAAGCAGAGAAATCTCTTGACAGCTTAAAAGCGCTGTCTTCCCCGGTTGCCAAGGTAATGCGCGACGGGAAGAAGGTGGAGATCGATTCTGTAGACGTGGTTCCAGGAGACATCCTTCTGCTGGAGGCAGGAGATCTGGTAGTGGCGGACGGCAGGATCCTGGAGAATTATTCTCTTCAGGTAAATGAAAGCTCCCTGACCGGAGAATCCACAAATGTTGAGAAACAGGCAGGAGTACTGGAAGGCGGTCAGGTAGCTCTGGGCGACCAGGTAAATATGGTATTTTCCAGTTCCCTTGTTACAGGAGGCCGCGGAGTCGTACTTGTAACCGCTACGGGAATGTCCACAGAGATCGGCAAGATCGCGTCCCTGATGAACGAGACGCAGCAGAAGAAGACTCCGCTGCAGGTGAGCCTGGATCAGTTCAGCAGCAGGCTTGCGGCAGTGATCATGATCATTTCAGCGATCGTATTTGCATTGAGCCTTTACCGTGAAATGCCGATCCTGGATTCTCTTATGTTCGCCGTAGCTCTGGCCGTAGCGGCTATCCCTGAGGCGTTAAGCTCTATCGTTACGATCGTACAGGCGATGGGGACCCAGAAGATGGCTAAGGAAAACGCGATCATCAAGGAATTGAAAGCAGTGGAGAGCCTGGGCTGCGTATCGGTGATCTGCTCTGATAAGACAGGTACTCTGACGCAGAATAAGATGACGGTGCAGCAGGTGTATTTTGACGGCCATGAGGCGGAGATCGACGAGTTAAAGAGCCCGAATCCGGTTGCTCAGTATCTCCTTTACAGTTCTGTCCTTGCAAACGACGCGGCAGTCACCGACGGAAAGATGATCGGCGATCCCACGGAGTTTGCCCTTCTGGAAATGGCGGCAAAACTGGATATTGATGAAAATGCAATGAGAAAAGAGCTGCCAAGGCTTGGCGAGCTTCCTTTTGATTCTGACAGAAAGCTGATGAGTACGAAGCATACGATCTTCGGCGTTCCTACCCTCCTGACAAAGGGCGCGGTAGACGTGCTCCTGCCGAGGTCCACAAAGATCATGACCTCCGGCGGCACCCGCGCTATGAGTGAAGCGGATCGTCAGAGGATCACAGACCAGAATATGGAATTTTCCCAGAAGGGTCTGCGCGTCCTGGCATTTGCATTCCGCCCTATGGAAGAGAACGAGGAAGTCTGTCTGGAGTCGGAAAATGACTTTACCTTTATCGGCCTGATCTCCATGATGGACCCGCCAAGACCAGAGTCCAAGGCAGCGGTCGCCAATGCGATCCGGGCAGGCATCAAGCCGATCATGATCACCGGCGACCACAAGGTTACGGCTTCCGCTATTGCGCAGAAGATCGGGATCCTGCAGGAAGGCGACACTGCGGTTACCGGAATGGAACTGGATGCAATGGATGAAAAGGAGCTGGACGAGAAACTGGATAAGATTTCCGTCTACGCCAGAGTTTCACCGGAGCATAAGATCCGGATCGTAGACGCATGGCAGAGGAAAGGCAATATCGTAGCTATGACCGGCGACGGCGTAAACGATGCGCCGGCTTTGAAAAAAGCGGATATCGGCGTCGCCATGGGTATTACCGGAACCGAGGTTTCCAAAGACGCGGCTTCCATGATCCTGGCAGACGATAACTTTGCTACGATCATCCAGGCTGTGGCAAATGGACGGAACGTATACAGGAATATCAAGAACTCCATTCAGTTCTTACTTTCCGGAAATACGGCAGCGATCCTGGCTGTGCTGTATACGTCTCTGATGGCTCTGCCGGTGCCGTTCGCTCCGGTGCACCTGTTGTTTATCAATCTTCTGACCGATTCCCTGCCGGCCATCGCTATCGGCATGGAACCGCCGGAAGACGACCTCTTAAAGCAGCCGCCGAGGGATCCTTCTGAGGGAATCCTTACAAAGAAGTTCCTTACAGCTATATTTATACAGGGTGCATTGATCTCTATCTGCACTATGATGGCATACTATACCGGCCTTCATACAGGATATGGGTTCGGAGGCGGAAACGTGCCTGCGGAAGCAGTTGCCAGCACTATGGCATTTGCAACTCTGACCCTTGCACGTCTGTTCCACGGATTCAACTGCAGGAGCGAACACTCCATCATCCGTCTGGGCTTTAAGAGCAACCCGTGGAGTATTATGGCCTTCGAAGCAGGCGTTGTGCTGCTGGCAGCGGTACTGTTCATCCCGCCGCTCCAGAGCCTGTTTACTGTGGCGGATCTGACTGTACGCCAGCTGGGAACAGTGCTGATCTTCGCAGTCATACCTACGGTTGTTATCCAGGCGTTTAAGACGATCCGGGAAAGCATGAAATAAACGGGAATTTTAGAAAAGATAGGGGAGTCTCCCAGTCTGGTTGGAAATACGGCGATCCGCACAGTTTTTGCTGCGCTGCCTATCACAGACAAAAGCTCTTAAACTCGTCCTGCGGACTCAGACAGAAGAGCTTTTGCCTGCGCTATGCTCGCAAAACTGTACGGCTCCTGCCGAATCATTTCCAACCAGGCTGGGAGACTTTATACTTTTCTATATTTAAAGTCCCTTTGAGATATATAGAGGAAAACCTGCATCTGATTTAAAGGGATCCTGCAAAAATAGCAGTTATCGCCAGGATATCATCCAGCCGGAAAACGATTCGGCCAGGCCAGAGCATGGCTTTGCGAGCATAGCGCAGATGGAGGAGCGTTGTTTGAACCCGTCAGGGTGAGTTTCGCTCCTCCGTCTGTAATAAGCGGCGCAGCAAAGCTGCTCTGACAGCCGTGTTTGACGGCTGGATGATATCCTGGCGATATAGTTATTTTTAAGCTAACTTGAAATCCCGATTTGTATTGAAAGAGGCCGGTAAAAAGTGATATACTAAATTACAGTGTATATTTTACTGCTTAGGAGGGCGCTATGAAATTACTGACTTACAAGATTGAACAGAAGGCTCGTCTGGGAGTATTGAGCAAGGACGAAGAGTGGGTGTTCCCTTTAAGGTCCATGGGGATCGAATATGAAGATATGATGGATCTGGTCAGAGGGATCAGTGATTCGGAAAAGCAGCTGATCGACTATATGCTGGAAAAGCATGCAGACTCACCGTATGGGATTTTGGGAGCGGCCCGCCTGGAAGAGGTGACTATAGAAGCGCCGATCATCCATCCCGGACAGGACATCATCTGCCTGGGCATCAATTATATGGCTCACGCGGAAGAGTCCGCCAGATATAAAAATGAAGCTTTTGACGGGACGAGGGAGTATCCTGTATATTTTTCCAAAAGAGTAAACCAGGCGACGGCCTGCGGCAGAGAGATCCCTTCGCACAAAAAGATCACGGAACGTCTCGATTATGAGGCGGAACTGGCGGTTATTATTGGAAAAGAAGCGAGCCATGTGTCAGTGGAAGAAGCGGAGCAGTATGTGTTCGGATATACGATCATGAATGATATCAGCGCCAGAGATATTCAAAACCGCCATAAACAGTGGTATTTTGGAAAAAGTCTGGACGGAGCCGCTCCGATGGGGCCGTGGATCGTTACCAGAGAATCTCTTCCATACCCTCCGGAACTTTCCGTTCAGTCCAGGGTCAATGGAGAGATCCGTCAGGACAGCAATACTTCCCTGATGATCTTCGGGATCAGCTATGTGATCAGCGAACTGTCCCAGGGGATGACCCTTATGCCGGGAACGATCATTTCCATGGGTACGCCCGCCGGGGTCGGCATGGGCTTTGACCCGCCCAGATTCCTTGAGTCGGGAGACGAAGTTGAGTGCATCATAGAAGGGATCGGAAATCTGAAAAATACGATCGGAAAGTGACGAACGGTCGGCCTGTACATAAAAATCGGGGTATCTGGAAACAACTTCCAGATACCCCTTCTGCGTGATGGCAGATTTTAGTAATTTTCACATTTCCTCTCAAAATATGCCTTTGGATGAGCGCAGCAAGGACATACTTCAGGAGCTTCCTCGCCTTCATAGATATATCCGCAGTTGCGGCACTTCCAGCCTAAAGGAGCGTTGCCTTTGAAAGTATTGCCTGCTTTCAGGCTTTCAAGAAGGCGGAGATAGCGCTTCTCGTGAGCGGCCTCAACCTGAGCAACAAGCTCAAACTTTTCTGCAAGATCTTCAAAACCCTCTTCTCTGGCCTCTCTTGCCATGCGAGCGTACATATCGGTCCACTCAAAGTTCTCGCCTGCAGCCGCATCCTTTAAGTTCTCTTCGATATCATTGCTTACAGAGCCGCCGTGAAGCTCTTTGAACCACATCTTAGCATGTTCTTTCTCCTGATCTGCAGTCTCAAGATAAAGAGCTGCCATCTGCTCATATCCGGCCTTCTTAGCTACGGAAGCGTAATAAGTATATTTATTCCTTGCCTGAGACTCTCCGGAGAAAGCATCCTTTAAATTCTGTTCTGTTTTTGTTCCTGCGTACTTGGACATGGTGTAAAACCTCCTTCAATATAAGACTGTTAGTTGGATCATTGTAAGATAGTTCTTGGATCAAATTCTTACAATAATAATAATTATTACTAATATTAGTCTACTATAGAACAATCCATTTGTCAACCTTCTTTATGGAAAAATATTTTATATAGCATGGAAAGTGTAAAATTATACAGATTTTTTGTATATAAGAGAATATGAAAAGAATTGAACAACAATACATATGAATTGAAATACTATGCTGCCTGCTCATTGAATTTTCTGAAAAAAACATATATACTTAACTTCAAAACCATTTATGGAAGAATGGATTTTAAAGGAGGAGAACAATATGAGAAAGATAATTTTAGCAGCAATGGCAGCGCTGGCCTTAACGGCTTGCGGCAGCCAAAGTACCCCTCAGAGCGAGGCGGTTCAGGAAACTGAAGAAACAACAGTCCAGGAAGAAGAAACAACAGAAGCTGAAGAGGAAACTGAAGCAGAGATCGAAGCGATCCCGCTTCAATGCGGAGACCAGATCGATAATGAAAATTTTAGTATGACGTTTGACTCGATAGAACTTCTTCCTGAATATTCATATCAGACCAGCGAATATTCTACAACCTCTCTTTATGTAGAGGAAGGTTATCAGTTAGTTCTTGTTAAAGGACATATTGAAAATAAATCGACATCGGTTATTTCGGATAGCTCTTTTAACTTAACTGCAGTAGTAAATGATGAATATGTTGTTGATGGTTTTGACGTCCGCCTGAATTTTATCCGCGATAAATATTTTGAAATCGACCCGTATACGGATCTGGATTACGTATTATATATCAATATACCAAATAAACTGGCAGATATGTTTGAAACGGTGACATTTAATATCGGTTTTAACGACGATATGTCAAATCCTGAGACAGTTTTTAATTCTGATGGAACAAGCACAACGGAAACGGATAATCTGTATGCTCTTACCGGCGAGCTTTCTTCGGGTTCTTCTGAAGATGCAGGCGAGGAAGCGCAGAACTAGAAATATAATATATTATGGTATAATATCGACAGATATTATACCCGCGCCGGCCCGGTAACGCCCTCAGGCGTTAAATCACAATACCGGGCCGTGCGCATCCCCCGGAGGGATCATGTCCGAAGGACATGGTAAATTAAATCGAGGAATACAAGGAGTCTGTCATGAAAAAGAAAATAAGTTTAATTGCACTGATATTTCAAGCGGTAGCTGCGGTATCATTATTTCTTCCATGGATATTTTCAGAAGAATATTGGGCCAGAGGGAACGATGTTCTTAGTCCCTACAGATTACAAAATGCTTATTCCATCAATTTCTTTGGAGGGACAGCTACATCAGGAGGAATACTTAGCTATCTGACATTAATAATTATGATCTTGTCGGTGGTCGTATTTGCGCTTATCTGCAGCAATACGATCAGCCCGCTTACTAAATATGGAGTTTTTACTTCAGTCATCGCGCTCGTGCTGTTTGCGATCGTTACATTTATACGTTGTGCAACTCGAAAAACCGTTGGTGGAACAGGGCTTGATATGGTTGGATTTTGGAATATAAAAATAGGCTGGCTGTTTTATATTTCATTTGCGCTGCAAATTGTCGCGGCGGTCCTTGCTGTTTTGCTTGCTTTAAATAAATTTTCTGACGCAAGATCGAACTGAACAATGGTAAGCAAGAATTATTGTTAGATCCATCTTATGAGCCGAATTTTATTAAGGAGGAAAAAATGGGCGGTATTTTCTTTTTCGTATACATATTATTAGGGGCGATCCCGTTGCTTTTGTATGGCAGCGTGCCCGGTCCGATGAGCCTGCTGGCAGATGTGGGATACATACTGGCAGGGGTGTTTATGCTTATTAATAAAAAGAATATCGTTGCCTGCATCGGATTTGGCATACTTGCGCTTCAGGGATTTTTGCAATTTGTTAACGGTATCCTGCAGTTTTCTTATTATGTAAATCCACTGAGCGCGATGTTTTTCAAGCTGCTGGGCTTTGCAGGCTATATGCTGCTGTTTCTGTGCGCAGTCATCCAATTTACAGATTTTATGCCGGAACTTAAGAAAATAGCTGCTATGCTCTGGTTCGTTCCGATCGTGTTCCTGGGTTTAGCGGCCCTTCATACCATAGCTTCCCTGATCCCTATCCTGTTTGCCGGAGGACTGGCGCCGGCGCTTATCAACATATTGAGAAATGTTGTCAGACTTGCTGGTTTAGCATGCGCCGGCTGGTGGATCGGGATAACAGAAACATCGGGAAAGCGGCCGGAGTTTTAACGGAAGAAGCCTTGCAATGGGGTAAGCTATTACATATTGAAATATACAATGAATTGCACTCCAAATTGCACAAATAGGAGGCGGTTATATGAGAACCGAAAAAAAATGCAGGTATATTTCAATTAAGCAATCAACGGTACGGAAAACTATGGAAGAAGTCTATCAGGAATATTGTACCAACGGGCGCGGAGACAGGGCATATACTACAATCCGAAAACAGGACAGCCTATGGAAGAACCATATCTGTTCCAGATTTGGAAAACGGTATATAGATGAAATCAGCGCGGCGGAGGTAGTAGACTATTTGACGGAACTGTATTATACCAATAATTTTTCCTACCGATATGTTGAAAGTTTTTTGAAAATGTTTTATCTGATTTTCGGGCAGGCGTATTCCAGAAATTATCTGGATGTTGATACCTATAATAAATTGTGCGTAAATAAGGCAACGAAAATCCATATGCCCAAACTGAAAATAGATGATGATCTGGATATTGTGGCGTTCAGCAAAGAAGAACTGGCAATACTGGATGATTACTTTCATGGTACAAATGCGGAAACGGCGTATCTTCTTGGAAAATATTGCGGATTACGTATCAATGAATGTTATGGTCTGAAATGGTCGAACGTAGATTTAGAGGCGGGAACTATTTTGATAGACCGACAAATGCAGTATCAGGAAGGGATTATAAAAATGGTTCCGCTCAAGACGCGGAACGCAAAGCGTACCATGTACATGAACGATAAATTGAAAGCGTATGTTCAAAAACTGGCAGAGGAACGGGTGCGGTACAAAATTGAAAAGGCTGCTTTGTGGGAACAAAACCAAAAGATGATAGAGGACTTGGATGGCAGCAGGATTTCTTCAACCGAACTTGTGAACTGTCTGCCGGACGGGAAAATTCAGACGGTTAATT
>DWZA01000033.1 GCA_019118365.1 Candidatus Lachnoclostridium stercoravium
CGCGTCGCAAAGCGGGAAAATAATAATAAAAGGGCGTATCTGTACGTGGATCCGCTCCAGGGAAAGCATATGCCGGTTTCTCCCGGCCAGTCTCTGGAACTGTTTGCAGAGCTTGCAAAAAAAGCGGAGGAAAAATATAAAGACGAATCTCTTCTGATCGTCGGGTTTGCTGAAACTGCTACCGCCATTGGATCGGCCGCGGCGTACTATGGAAAAAACGCGGCTTATTACATGAATACCACCAGGGAAGATATACCGGGAGCAGAATATTTCTTTTTTACAGAATCCCACAGCCACGCCACAGAACAGAGGCTGGTTGTAAACGGACTGGAACAGGTCCTTTCCAAAGCAGACAGGATCGTTTTCGCGGAGGACGAGGTGACCACAGGAAATACCATTGAAAAGCTGATCTTCAGGCTGAAGGCCAGGTATCCGGACAGAAAGCTGGCTTTTGGGATCCTTTCTATTTTAAACAGCATGGAGGAAGAACGGCTTTCACAGCTGGAGAGTCAGGGGATCTCCTGTACTTTTGTCCGCAGGATCCCGCAGCAGTACCGGATCGGAGAGATCGAACGATATCAGTATGAGCCGTTAAAGACAGAGCCGGCCATATGGGAAGGCGCCCCGGCTCCATGCCTTCCGATCGGAAACCGCTGGGATTCCAGGATCGTCTGCGATACGGATACTTTGCGGAAAAAAAGCCGGGCGTTTGCAGCGGAGGCCCTGGAAAAGCTTCCGATCCTGTCAAATACCGGAAAAATACTTATCCTGGGAACTGAAGAGTTTATGTTTCCAGGAATGCTTTTGGGACAGGCTCTTGAAAAGAAGTATCCGGGCATGACAGTAAGATTCCACGCTACAACCAGAAGTCCCATAGAGGTAAGCCTGGACAGCAGATATCCCCTCCATAGCAGGGAACCGCTGGAAAGTCTGTATGAAAAAGGGCGGCGGACCTTTATCTATGATCTGGACCGCTATGATCAGGTGATCGTCGCGACCGACGCGCAAAATATAAACGAAGAAGGAAAGCGCAGCCTGACAGGAGCGCTGAGAGCCTGTGGAAATACACATATCACATTTGTGGAATGGAGGGATCAGCCCTGATGAAGAGCAGTTACTCAGAAGAGGATGTAAAGATCCTTTTAAAGGATATTTCCGGGCTGGTAGAACCGCTTCCTGCAAGCGTACGGGAAAAGAAGATCCAGAGCGGGACTCATTACTGCGAAATGCTCCCTCTGGAATATAAGCCGTCGGAAAAATACATGGAAGCTTATGAAAACGCCCTGAAGCATTATTCCGGAGCAACGGCGCAGGCGGCGGGCATACTGGCGGAAAAACTCTATGAGAAAAAAGGAGACGGCCTGACGCTAGTTTCCCTGGCGCGGGCAGGGATTCCCATCGGGATCCTGATCCGCCGCTATCTGAAAAATAAATATCACGCGGATATCAGGCATTATGCCATATCCATTATCCGGGGACGGGGAATTGATAAAAACGCCCTGGATTATATTTTACAGCGCCACAAACCAGAAGATATCCAGTTTGTGGACGGCTGGATCGGGAAAGGAGCGATCCTGGGGCAGCTTAAGGAAGCTTTGAAAGAATATCCAAAATTGGATAATAGTCTGGCTGTGATCTCCGACCCGGCATGTCTGACAGAGCTGTGCGGGACCCATGAGGACATCCTGATCCCGTCCTCTTGTCTGAACGCGGTAGTCACCGGTCTGATCAGCAGGACATTTTTACGGGACGATATTATCGGGCCAAAGGATTTTCACGGGGCGGCTTATTACCCGGAGCTGGCTTCGGAAGACCTGTCGGAGCAGTTCCTTCAGGCGATCGAAGAGAAGTTTGTATATGACCGCGGCGATATAAAGGAGAGGGTCCCTGCAGAAAGCGGGGCAGGGGCCGGGATAAACGGCTTTGCCATAGCAAAGAAGATCGCCGGGGCATACGGCGTAAAGGATATCAATTTTATCAAACCAGGGATCGGAGAGACTACAAGAGTCCTTTTGCGCCGGATACCCTGGAAGGTGATCGTAAACGAAAGATACGCCCAGGCAGAGGAGCTGAAGCATATCTATCAGCTGGCAGAGGAAAAGGGCGTTTCCTGCGAGATCAGCCAGGTGGATCTTGGGAATTATAAGGTGTGCGGGATCATTAAAAAAATGGCGGACGTCTGAGCGGACGCCAGGGAAGAAAAGGGGATAAAAGAGATGAGATCGGAAATGAAAAAAACAAGGCGAAAAGGATTATACGCGCTGCTTCTGGCCATAGCTATGTTTGCAATGGTAAGTTTGGCGGCGTGCTCAGGAACGGAGGAAGAAACGGAACCTGCTCAGAGCGTAGAGCAGACCCAGGAAACAGACGGCGAAGAGGCAGCTGAGGCGGCGGAAGCAGGAACAGAGGCAGCGGAATCGGAAATAGAGGCGGCTCAGGAAGAGGCTTCAGAGGCTGAAGAAGAAACTGTCCAGGCTGAAGAAGCCGGAGCTGATGAAACCACAGGAAACGCTGAAGAAGAGACAGACGGGGCGGAAGCTTCAAAAGAGATGGAAACAGAGGCGCCGGAGTCTGAAGAAGCTCAGCCGGCAGTGACGGCAGTAACAGAAGCAGTTGAGCCGGAAACTGAGACGGCTGCAGACGAAGGCAGTCAGACACAGGTAACATATATCCTGAATACGAATACGAAAAAGTTCCATCTGCCAGGCTGCTCTTCCGTAGACAGCATGAAAGACAGCAACCGGGAGGATGTGAACTGGAGCCGGGACGCGGTGATCGATGCAGGCTATGTTCCCTGCAAACGCTGCAATCCATAAAGACAGAATAACAGTTCAGTCCTGAGCTGTTACAAAACAAAGCCTGGCCGACAAGTACGGCTCCTGATACAAAAACTCTTCTTCCGGCGGTAAGATATCATTTCTTACCGCCGGAAATCTAAAAATAAAAATCCCGTCCGTACCGATGCCTGTTTCTGAGATCGGATCAGTCCGCGACAGCCTGTTTGAAAGCAGCCAGCAGCTCCTCATATGTTTCATATGCGGGGATCTGGGGGAAATCCGCTTTGATCTGATCCGTGGTGCGGAAGAGGAAACCAGCCTTTCCAGCCTGGATCATATCCAGATCATTGTAGCTGTCTCCGGCGGCCACAGTTTCAAAGCCAATGGACTGGAGCGCTCTTACAGTAGAAAGCTTGGACTGTTGGATGCGCATGCGAAAGCCTGTGATCTCGCCATCTGGAGCCACTTCCAGCGAATTGCAGAACAAAGTGGGCCATCCCAGCTTCTTCATAAGAGGGGAAGCAAACTGAGTAAAGGTATCGCTGATGATGATCACCTGGCAGATGGAGCGCAGCTCGTCTAAAAATTCTTTTGCACCCGGCAGGGGATCGATCCCGGCGATCGTCTCCTGGATCTCTTTTAATCCAAGTCCGTGCTCCTTAAGGATGCCCAGACGCCACTTCATCAGCTTATCATAATCCGGTTCGTCCCTGGTAGTGCGTTTCAGTTCCGGGATACCGCTTGCCTGGGAAAACGCGATCCAGATCTCAGGGACAAGAACGCCTTCCAGGTCTAAACATACGATCTTCTGCATAATAATCTCCTTTGTCTTTGGCAATGCCGCGCCTGCGGCGTGAGCCATTAGTCTTATCTCTATTTTATATGGGATTTTTCACTTGTCAATCTATTTAAAAAAGAGCTTTTAAACTGCCTGTAAAACGGCTGTTCTGATCTGCCTTTCTTTATGGAAAATCCGCCGGATTTCCTATTGCCTGTTTTGGGAAAAATCGCTATAATAGAACGTGTCTGCGAATGCAGGCACATTCGTTTTTATAGGAAATGCGTTCCCATGAAAGGAAACGCTCCGCCAGGACCGCATTGCAGCGGATAAGAAGATGCCGCAGAGGTCCGCCGCAGCAGGAGAAAGGATGGAATTTATTATGCCGAAAGCATCTCTGGAGCTGACCGCAAGAAGAGAGAAGGAGATCGTCGATGCTTGCGAGAAGATCTACCGGGCAAAGGGATTTTACGGCGTTACGATCAAAGAGATCAGTACAGAAACCAGCTTTACAAGGCCGGCGATCTATAATTATTTTGAAACAAAAGACGAGATCCTTCTGGCGCTTCTCATTCGGGAATATGAAAAGATGTGCGAGGGACTGAAAGAGGTAAAAGAAAGAGCGGCTCTTTTTGAAAAGAAAGAGCTGGCGGAGGCTCTCGCCCAGGTGCTGGAAGAGAGGGAACTTCTTCTTCGGATTCAGAGCATGGATCTGTTTCAGATCGAGATAAACAGCAGGATCGAACGGCTGGCGGATTTTAAAAAGCGATACCGCTGCGCCTCGGATGCGCTGGAGGAGATCCTGTGCCTTTACAGCAGCTCTGCTTCCGCACAGGAGCGCAGGGATTGCTGCATGACATTTTTTGCTTTTATGTTTGGAATCTATCCATTCGCATTCCATACAGAGAAGCAGCGGAAAGCCATGGAGATGGCGGGAATGCCAAACAGGGAGACTTCCATTTACAGGATGGTTTATAACTGCCTTATGAAACTGCTCCCGGAGAAGACATAAAAACACTTCAGAATGCCGTTATTAAAGAGAAAAATCACACAAAACAAAGAGGTGGATCATGGATAAAAGACAGATGGGAAAATGGAGAAAAATGCCTGCAGCATGGCTGATGATCCTGCTTCTTATGGGCTGCTCTTCTTCACCAGAGGATAGCGAGGCTTTCGAAGCCGACGGATCAGTGTCAGAGGCAGAGACGGAAAGCAGTATAGAAGAGGAAGAGACAGAAGAAGAGAACGCAGAAGAAATGCAGGAAGAGGAAACGGAGAAAGAAGACCGGGAGGAAGAGACGCAGGAAACGGACCTGGAGGAGGCGCAGGAGGCTGGCAATGCTGTGCTTCATCCGGTATTGGAAAAGGAATGGTCATCGGTATACGCGGAAGGCTCTTCTAACCTTCTCTGCGAAGGAGGATTTTCCCGGATCGGCCTTCGGGATCCTGGATATGAAGAGCTGAAGGCTTCTCTGACTTCCTATAACGAAGAGAAAAACAGAATAGTGGAGGACGAGATGGCCAGGATGGAACAGGAGGCCAGAGCGCTGATGGCGGGTTCGCCGTATCCGCCG
This sequence comes from Candidatus Lachnoclostridium stercoravium, assembly GCA_019118365.1. Taxonomy (GTDB): domain Bacteria; phylum Bacillota; class Clostridia; order Lachnospirales; family Lachnospiraceae; genus Lachnoclostridium_A; species Lachnoclostridium_A stercoravium. Next base: position 5,130 of record DWZA01000033.1, read on the forward strand.
GCCGGCTTCAGCGTGGGATATACGGCGCAGATCGAGCGGGCGGACGACAGGATCTTTTCTTTTATGGAACAATCCTCCATCTATACGGGAGGAGCTCACGGAAGCGAGACGATTACCGGATATGCATTTGACAGCCAGACGGGAGAAAGGCTGGAGCTTTCCGATGTGGTTTCAGATATGGACGGTCTTTACGAGTATTTGATCCGATTTCTCAGGGCAGATCCTTTTTACAGGGAAAATCTTTATGAAGAGTGGGAAGATACTGTAGGAAAGAAAGTGTACCAGGAGACGGAGGACGGATATACCTATTCGCTTCAATGGGCCCTTGCGGAGGATGGGATAAAGATATATTTCAGTCCCGATGAGATCGGACCGTCGGTCATGGGGCCTGTGACGGTCAGGATCCATTATGATGAGGAGCTTCTGGGGGTTGCGCCGCAGTATTTCCCGGTAAAGGAAAAGAGCGTATGGAAACTTGGAGCCTATGAGGAGCTGGCGATGGACGTGGATCAGGATGGAATGATCGAGAGTGTCAGCTACAGAAACACTTCCGGGCAGAATGGAATAGATCAGATCTATACGGTCAATGTGGACGGCCAGGCCGTGGAGATCAACTGTACCTATGGGATCACAAACGCATATGTCATGAAGAACGGGCAGGGAAAGGCTTATTTTTACGCAGACTGCCAGAGTGATAATGACTACCATTACCTGAACATCATCGACCTGACGGAGCTTAAGGAAAGTGGAGAAAATACAAATGCTCCCACCTTTTCCCATGCTTTTTACGATGACGTGCCTGTAGATGCCTCTTCATTTGCACTTTCCTCCAGAGGAGATCTCTTTTCCACCGTTCCTGTCAGCAGGCAGTATTACGTGGGAGAAGACGGAAAGCCTCAGACGGATGAGAGCGAATATACGGTCGACCGCCTGGAGGTGACCGCTCTTCAGGATGTTCCCGCGTTGACAGGAAGCAGCTTTGAAAAAGAGGCGGTGGTTCCCGCCGGGACAAAACTTTATGTGATATCCACAGATGAAACGTCCTGCGTAACAGCGGAAACAGAAGAAGGAGTGAAATACCGTTTTGAAGTAAACGGGGAGCAGTGGCCTCACACTATTGATGGAACCGATATTACGGAGCTGTTTGACGGCCTGATCTTCGCCGGCTGACGCGCAGATGGATCATGCAGAAATAACTGGAATAATCGCTTTGTCTGTGATATGATGAGACTGAGGCTGAAGGAGCGAGAAGACCAGGAAAAAGGTCTGGAGCCGCTTTTTTGGCCGGAGCATGACGAGGTATCGGAATGTAAGAAAGAAGGTGGACGATATGAGAGTATGCAGAAAGATGATCACAGCGGCGGCTGTTGTCTGCGTGGTCGCAGCCTGCTCTATGTTTCCGGCTTTTGCCCATGGACACTGCAGGGATGGAGCCAGCTACAGGTATCCGGTCTGCACAGAAGAGGGCTGCCAGGAAACAGGACGCCATATACACGACGGAAAAACATACTGCGGTTATGACCATGAACGCGGCTACTGCGACGGGTCCTGCCCGTATTACGAGAGCGGCGCGCAGGGAGGCGGCCATCATCACAGAGGCGGCTGCCACAGAGGATGATGACCAGTTGATACAGCCGGCGCATGCTGCCGGATGCTCTGTAAAGAAACAGGGGGCGGAAGAAAGCCTGGTATGGGCATTCTCCCACCTCCTGTTTTTGATGCCAGGTTTTACGCTATGAAGCGGCGTTTTCCAGAACTTTTCCAGAAAATACGTATCAGTTCAGCCGTGTATCTTCCCTCCAGCACAGAATGTGCCGTCCGGAACTGTTACTATCATATATCTTGGCGCACGGCTGAACCGTTACAAAAATACTGGTTTTCTCTTCTGTTTTTCAGCCGTTCGGTAAATGCGGACGCGAACGCGCGGTAGTCTTCCGTATCCATATTTTTTGCATGAGCCGGACAGTTTCTTATGCAGCGGAAACAGGAAAGGCAGGCGTCGGAAATGGTCCGGCAGTCTTTATCAATGGCCTGTACCGGGCAGTTTTTCACGCAGAGGCCGCATTTGACACAAGCTTCGGAAGTAAGAGGACGGAACTTCCCGCCGTGGCCGCCGTCTTTATAGGGGCGGTTCCCAGGGATCTGGACTTCCGGAAGATCCCCGGTCCTGGAAGCTGCCTTTGCGGCAAAATCCCGGTCCTGGGCAAGATCGTTTTCATCTGGACGTGAAGTCTGGATCTCTCCATATGTATGGCGCCCCACTAAAGCTGCGGCTCCGTTTACGGTAAAGCCCTGTCCTTTGGCCAGGTCAGCCAGCTCTAAAAGGGCGTCGTCAAAATCCCGGTTTCCATAGGTGACTACTGCGATGCACGGAGTATGATCTCCTGTAAAAGCCAGGAAACGCTCCCTGGCCACAGCGGGGATCCGCCCGCCGTATACCGGCGCTCCGAAGATCACCAGGTCGTCAGGTCCAAACCTATGTGGTTTTGGATCAGGACAGACCGTTAAGTCGATCGTTTCTTTTAAAATTCCGGCAGCTTCTGCCATAGCTTCCAATGATTTTTTCGTATTGCCTGTTGGAGAAAAAAAGGCGATGGTTACGTTTTTTTTCAAGATCTTAACCTCCTCGATATTTTTGGCGATTGCAGCTTTCCTGATATTTTGTAACTGTTCAGGACGGAACAGTCTGATATCAGGAAAAAACAATCGATCCCCCACATCATTTTATCACATAACAGTATAGATAGGAACCAGAATATGCATGGCCCGGAAGCTCCTATTTGCTCTTCAAATTACGAAAAATCTATTGACGCTTTCCGGCTCCGTTGTTATAATTTTTATATAAATCCAGCCGTTTCCAGGATGCGGACAGGCATCTTCCTGGGAGCGGCGTTTCTATACGCAAAGAGCAGATTGCAAAGATTGGAGTGTACGGAAATTAAATGCAGAAGAAAAGTGAGAAAACGATAAAAAACAACGACAACCGCATGATCATGGGGCTTGTTCTCATGTGCCTGATGCTTGCCATGGGGATCTTCGTGGCCGTAGTCGCCCTGAATCAGAAAGAAAGGGAAATCACAAGGCTCGAAGAGGAGATCGGCCGGCTTGAACAGGAGATCAGCAGCATGGGAGAGGGAAGGCAGGCAGAGAGCAGCTGTCAGGAAAGCCTGTCAGCCGTTGAACAGCGGATCGCTTTTTCTGAGGGACAGTTTTCCGGCTATGATTTATATTTTATGCCCTGGAAGGGGATGTAAAGAGGCTGGGAACGCCTGAAAGATCAGCAGCATTCTGACACCGACAGGACGCCAGTGGACGGAAATGGATTCGGGGGAAGAGCATATGGAGGAAAAACTGAGAAATATCCTGGATAATATCCGGGTCAACGTATATGTAACGGACGTATATACACATCAGATCATCTATATGAACCAGGAGATGAAAAAGAACTGCGGCGAGGATAAGCCGGAGGGAAAGATATGCTGGAAGATTTTCCATAAAGAACAGGAGAGAATGTGCGATTACTGCAAGATCCCGCAGCTTTTGCAGCAGCAGGAGGAAGATCCGGTGATCTGCTGGAGAAGGGTCAGCGAGAAGAACGGGCGGATGTATGAGCGGTATGACAGCCTGATCCAGTGGGACGGCCGTCTGGTCCATCTGCAGCAGTGCTATGACATTACAGAACAGGCCAGGATAGAGGAACAGGCTTCCAGGGACTGGCTCTGCTCCGTATGGAACAGAGGGACGGGGAAGCAGATGCTGGCTCAATGCCTGGAAAAGATGGAAGAAGACGGCCATACGTACACAGCAGTCCTGCTGGATGTGGACAATCTGAAGGGCGTCAACGACAGTTACGGGCACAATGAAGGAGATTTCCTTCTGAAAAATATCTGTCAGGTCCTTCAGGCTTCTATCAGAGAGAATGATTTTATGTTCCGCCTGAGCGGTGATGAATTTGTCCTTGTGCTTAGAGATGTTGGAAAGCAGGAAGGTATCCAGCTGATGGAAACATGGAGAAAAGAAACGGAAAAGCTGCAGAGCCAGCTGGGCAAACCGTATGAATTTTCCTTTTCCTTCGGCGTTTGCCACACAAAAGAAGACCATATCCAGGACGTGGCTGCGCTGATCGCGAAAGCTGACGAACGGATGTATGAAGAAAAGCTGGAAAGAAGGAAACGTTACCTTGCGGACGAGAAATACAGTAGGCAGTTTCAGGACCTGGACAGCACGGCCCGCAGGGATTTCGAGTATCCGTCGGAGCTTCTTTACGACGCGCTGTCCGGCTGTATGGACGATACGATCTTCATCTGTAATGTAAAGACGAAGCTGTTCCGCTATCCGGCTCCCTTCGTGGAAGAATTCGGCCTTCCTGGCGAGATCATAGAAAAACCGGTCCAGTGCTGGAGAAATACCATCCATCCGGACGATTGGAACAGATTCTATATGGCGTATATGGAGATCAAAGAAAAGAGAAAAGATACCATGTCCGTAGAAATGCGGATCAGAAATAAAAGCGGAGTATACGTACCCCTGTCCGTCAGAGGGCGGATGGCCTGCGGGCAGGACGGGACGCCGGGGCTGTTTGCGGGGATCATCAAAAAATTGTGAGCAGGGAAAACCGTTCAGACGTGGTCTTCTTGCCAGCGCAGGGCGCTGGCAAGAAGCCGGGAAAGTTATCCCTATGCAGAAAAATAAGGGAGAAGTCGCAAAGGAAAGCCAGCTTTCCCTGCTCCTTTCCCCTATTTTTCTGCGCACGTCTGAACGGTTGGGCGTAATAAAAGTTTTAGGGAATTGTCAGGATTTCTGTATTGATGGACGGCGGCGCTTTTGATAAACTGGACGGGTAGGACAAAAAGGAACGGCGGCGCGGGATCTCTGCGCTGCTGCAGACAGTGAAAGGATCAGAGATAAAAGCTTATGAAATACAGAAAACGGATAATGGCGGCAGCTGCGGCGGGATTTATGGGGCTTTCTATTATGTACGCTCCTGGGATCTCCTATGCGGCGGAAGTGTGGGAGATGGAAGACGGAGCATACCGGATGGCGGACGGGACGGCGATCACAGGAGCCATCGCCAGAGGGATCGACGTATCCCACTGGCAGCAGACGATCGACTGGGATCAGGTGGCGGCGGACGACGTGTCTTTCGTTATGCTGGGAACGAGATATCAGGGGAAGGAGGATCCCCGGTTTGATTATAATGCTACAGAGGCCCATAAGAGAGGGATCAAGCTGGGAGCCTATATCTATTCGTATGCGACTTCTGTAGAAGAGGCGGAAGCAGAGGCGGATTTTATCCTGGATCTGGTGAAGGATTACCCTATTTCATTCCCTATCGCTTTTGATGCGGAGGATGCCGGGACGTTGGGCACCCTTTCTCCGTCCCAGGTCAGCGATGTGATCAATGCGTTCTGCAAAAAGATCGAAGATGCGGGATATCACCCGATGGTATATTCCAATGAATACTGGATGAACAATAAGATCGACCAGTCGAAGCTTGACTACGACGTATGGATCGCCCGTTACAACGTCATGCATACATATCGGGATCCGGCCATGTGGCAGGCTACCAGCACAGGCTCTGTCAACGGGATCTCTGGCAACGTGGATATTGACTTTTTGTATAAGGACTTTTCCCAGGTGATCCCTGCCGATACATGGAGGACCATAGGAGAAAAGACTTACTATTATAAAGATTATACCATGCAGAAGTCTACGTGGATCGACGACGGGGACGGCTGGTATTACATGGACAGCGAAGGAAGCCCGTCAAAAGGCTGGCTGGCTATTTCCGGGGAAGATTACTATCTGGATGACGAGACAGGAAAGATGGTGACCGGCTGGAAAGAGCTGAACGGAGATCATTACTATTTTAAGGATTCCGGAGCAATGGCTACGGGCTGGCGAGATATTGACGGAGCCTGGTATTATATGGACGATGAAGGAAAGAGACAGACTGGCTGGCAGGAGATCGGCGGAGAAGATTACTATCTGGAGCATGACGGAAAGATGGTAACTGGCTGGGAGCTGCTGGACGGGGACTACTACTACTTTGATCCGTCCGGAGCCATGGCTGCAGGCTGGCAGAAGATCAGCGACGTCTGGTATTATCTGGGCAGCGATGGAAAGATGGACACCGGCTGGCAGGAGATCGAGGGAGAGCGCTATTATCTGGAAGGCTCCGGAGCTATGGTGACCGGCTGGCAGACCATCGACGGCAACCGGTATTTCTTCAACCAGTCCGGCGAGATGAAGACTGGCTGGCAGAATATTGACGGAGCCTGGTATTACATGAACCAGAACGGCCATATGCAGACCGGCTGGGAAGAGATCGGCGGAACCTGGTATTATATGGATGAAAATGGCCGAATGATGACCGGCTGGCAGGAGATCGGCGGAGTCTGGTACTATCTGGATGGAAGCGGAGCTATGGCGACCGGCTGGCAGGAGATCGGCGGCGCGCTGTATTATCTGGACGAGAGCGGAGCTATGGCTGCGGACCGTGAGCTTGAATATAATGGCGAGCGGTATTATGCCGGAGCGAACGGAGCCTGCACGAAGGTTATGGAAGAAGGACAGGAAGGCCAGCAGGGTATGGAAGGACAGGGCCAGGAAAGCCTGGAAGCAGCAGACAATACAGAGACAGTTCCGCCAGCAGGCCAGACCGGGGAACAGGATCCCTCCCAGTCCGGCCAGGCTGCAGGACCTGGAGCAGGATTATAAGATAAGACAAGTTTCGTTAAATATAAGTTAAAAAATCCCTTTCGAAGACGGATGTTTGAAGTTTTCGAGGGGATTTTTTTGTGATTTCAGAGAAAATTTTTGGAAGAGACTCTAAAATTGTGTGTAAATTACCGTGGCTTTGTCAATTTGACGGGAAAGTATTTCCGTGGAGAGAAAAATCTATCCAACATGAACATTGACATTAATTTAACGATTCTATATACTGATATCGTCAATAAAATAACAATTATAGCAAGACAAGGATTATCACTAAGGAGGACTTGAATGAACAGCACAAACATTTGTGAAGAAAAGCAGCCGCTTACAGATGCCTATCTTGAAAAGATGAACAGGTATTGGAACGCGGCAAACTACCTCGCAGCAGGCCAGCTTTATCTGCTGGACAACCCGCTTTTAAAGCAGCCCCTTACAATGGATAACGTAAAGAAGAAAATTGTAGGGCATTGGGGAACTGTACCGGGACAGAACTTTGTTTATACGCATTTAAACCGCGCTATCAAGAAATATGATCTGGATATGATCCTGATCTCCGGCCCAGGACACGGCGGAAACTTCTTCGTTGCAAACGCTTACCTTGAGGGTACATACAGCGAAGTATATCCAAACATCAGCCGCGATGAAGAAGGTATGAAGAAACTGTTTAAGCAGTTCTCATTCCCAGGCGGAATCTCCAGCCACGTGGCTCCTGAAACACCAGGTTCTATCAACGAAGGCGGCGAGCTTGGATACTCCATCGCTCATTCCTTTGGCGCCGTTTTAGATAATCCTGACTTGATCGCAGCCTGCGTTGTAGGCGACGGCGAAGCAGAAACAGGCCCGTTAGCTACATCCTGGCAGAGCAATAAATTCTTAAATCCGGCAAACGACGGTGCGGTTCTTCCGATCTTACACCTGAACGGATATAAGATCAGCAACCCGACGATCTTTGCACGTATGTCCCATGAGGAGATCGAGAGCTTCTTTAAGGGCTGCGGCTGGAAGCCTTATTTTGTAGAAGGCGACGAGCCAATGGCTATGCACAGAAAGATGGCAGAGACTCTGGACGTTGTTATCGAAGAGATCAAAGAGATCCAGAGAAAGGCAAGAGAAGAAGGCTGCAAAGAGCGTCCAGTATGGCCGATGATCGTTCTTCGCACACCAAAGGGCTGGACTGGTCCAAAGGTAGTTGACGGAAAGCAGATCGAAGGTTCCTTCCGCGCTCATCAGGTGCCGATCACCATGGAAGAGCCAGGACATCTGGAGCTCCTGAAGAACTGGCTGGAAAGCTACCATCCGGAAGAGCTGTTTGATGAGAACGGCCGTCTGATCCCAGAGCTGGAAGCATTAACTCCAACCGGCGATCACAGGATCGCAGCAAATCCACATGCAAACGGCGGACTTCTCCTGCGCGACCTGCGCCTTCCGGACTTCCGTCAGTATGCGGTCAACGTTCCGAAGCCAGGCAGCGTAGAGGCTCAGGATATGATCGAACTGGGCGGATTTGTACGCGACATCTTCAAATTAAACGAAGAAAGCAAGAACTTCCGTATCTTCGGACCGGACGAGACGATGTCCAACCGTCTTGGAAAGGTATTTGAAGCTACAAACCGTGACTGGAACGAAGACATTTATGAGTCTGACGAGTTCCTTGCAAACGACGGACGCGTTATGGACAGTATGCTGAGCGAGCATATGTGCGAAGGCTGGCTGGAAGGCTACCTGCTTACAGGACGTCACGGATTCTTCGCAAGCTATGAGGCATTTATCCGTATCGTAGATTCTATGGCAGCTCAGCACGCAAAATGGCTGAAGGTTTGCAACCAGCTTCCGTGGAGACATAAGATCGCTTCCCTGAACCTGATCCTGTCCTCCAACGTATGGCAGCAGGACCACAACGGATTTACGCATCAGGACCCAGGCTTCCTGGATCATATCGCAAATAAGAAAGCAGACGTTGTCCGCATGTATCTGCCGCCGGATGCAAACTGCTTATTATCCTGCTTCGATCACTGCATCCGCAGCAAGAACTATGTAAATGTTCTTGTTACAAGCAAGCATCCGCGTCAGCAGTGGCTGACTATGGAGCAGGCGGTTAAGCACTGCACCCAGGGTGTAGGTATCTGGGAGTGGGCAAGCAACGACCAGGGCCAGGAGCCGGATGTGGTTATGGCATGCTGCGGCGATACGCCAACTCTTGAGACACTGGCAGCAGTTACCATCCTTCGCGAGGCAATGCCGGAGATCAAGATTCGCGTGATCAACGTAGTCGACCTGATGAAGCTGGAGTCCCATACAAAGCATCCGCACGGATTAACCGATGAGGAATACGATGCTCTGTTTACAAAGGACAAACCGATCATCTTCGCATTCCATGGATATCCAACGCTGATCCACGAGCTGACCTACCAGAGAGCGAACAGAAACCTGTCTGTTCACGGATATCTGGAGGAAGGTACGATCACAACTCCATTCGATATGCGTGTTCAGAATGAGATCGACCGTTTCCACCTGGTAAAGGATGTTCTGATCCATCTTCCTCAGCTTGGAAACCGCGGCGCTTACCTGATCCAGAAGATGAACGACAAGCTGGTTGAGCATAAGCAGTACATCAGCGAAGTTGGTCTGGATCTTCCGGAGATCCGCGACTGGCAGTGGAAGCTTCCAGAAGAATAATAATAGATAATAACCGTTCAGAACGGCGGGAAAGCAGGGACAAAACCAGGCGTTAAGCTTGCTTATAAGCATGGGTTTGTCCCTGCTTTCACATCGGATGAACGGCGGGAGATCTGATATGGAATCCAGCAAGACGTGCTGACAGCGGGTTTTGCTGGATTCTTGTTTTATTACTTTTAACTTTTAAAAGCTATTGACTGGAAATTATTTCAAGGGTATAATAAAAAAGTTTTCAGCAGAAGCTGAAGAAAGGTTCAGAAGAACCTGGGCTAGGAGCTACAGAGACTTATTTAAATCGTTCAGGACGGCATACCTTCTTGAACGGTTATAAATTATAAGGGAACGCCAGAAGGCGGCAGGCAGTCCAGCAGGACAGCCGCCATTGGCGTTCCTTTTTTCGCAGTAACCGGCAAAGACGCGCCAAAGACGCGCCTTGCCGGATCAGCCGTTTCACATGGACGGCGGCAACATGATGAAGACAGATCGAGGGAAGTAATGAAGAAGATAAAATGGAAAACAGGGAGAGCGGCGGCAGCCGCGATGATTCTTTTTGCTGTGGCAGGCATGACGGCCTGCGGACAGGGAAGCCAGGAGGAAAGCAGGCCGGCAGCCGGACAGACGGAAAGACCGGAAAAGAAAAATTCCGTGACTGTGGTAATGGGACCGACCTCAGAGCCGGCGGCCGGATTTGACCCGGCTTATGGCTGGGGAGCCGGAGAGCACGTTCATGAACCGCTGATCCAGAGCACGCTGACTGTGACGGAGCCGGATCTGACGATCGGATACGATCTGGCGACGGATGTGGAGGTCAGCGGCGACGGTATGGTCTGGACGGTAACGATCCGGGACGACGTGTATTTTACAGACGGAGAACAGCTGACAGCAGAGGATGTGGCTTTTACTTACAATACCTTAAAAAATACCAGTTCAGTCAACGATTTTACCATGCTGAAAGAGGCGAAAGCTCTGGATGATGTGACAGTGGAATTTCACATGGAGCGCCCTTATTCCATATGGCCGTACACTATGGCAGTTACCGGGATCGTTCCGGAGCATGCCTATGGAAACGATTACGGCTCTCATCCTATCGGATCCGGCCGGTATATGCTGGAGCAGTGGGATAAGGGGCAGCAGGTGATCCTTAAGGCCAACCCGGATTACTACGGCGAGGCTCCCAATATGGAAGAAGTGATCATTTTATTTATGGAAGAGGACGCGGCTTATGCGGCGGTACAGGCCGGTCAGGCGGACGTGGCTTATACGGCGGCTACTTATGCGGGGCAGACAGTGTCCGGGTATGAGCTGGCGGCGTTCCCTACAGTAGATAACCGGGGATTTAACCTCCCTGCGATCCCGGCAGGGGAGACAGGAGAAGACGGGATCCCTTTGGGCAACGACTTTACCTGTGACGTCAATGTGAGGCGGGCGATCAACCTGGCCATTGACCGGGAAGAGATGATCGAAAACGTATTAAACGGATACGGCACTCCGGCTTACAGTGTTTGCGACAAGATGCCCTGGTATAATCCTGCGGCGGAGATCTCCTGCGACCGGGAAGAAGCCGCCAGGCTGCTAAACGAGGCCGGATGGACGGTGGGAGAAGATGGGATTCGGGAAAAAAACGGGGTAAAGGCAGGTTTTAAGCTGCTTTACCCTGCTGGAGATTCAGTCCGTCAGGCGCTGTCTGCCGATACGGCAAACCAGCTGAGAGAAGTGGGAATCCAGGTGGATATCCAGGGAACAGACTGGGATACCGCTTATGATATGGCGCAGTCGGAACCTTTGATGTGGGGCTGGGGCGCTCATACGCCTATGGAACTTTACAATATTTACCATTCTTCCGGAAACGGCGGATACGCCAGATATTCTCCTTACCGCAATGAAACGGTGGACAGCTATATGGATCAGGCCCTGGCGTGTACGGATCTGGAGGAATCTTATGAACTGTGGAAAAAAGCGCAGTGGGACGGAAAAACCGGCATCATCCAGGAAGGAGATATCCCCTGGATCTGGCTGGTAAACGCAGACCATTTATACTGGGTCAGAGACGGGCTTACGGTCGCTGAACAGAAGATCCATCCTCACGGCCACGGCTGGTCGATCGTAAACAACGTGGATCAGTGGAGCTGGTCAGAGACTGCACAGTAAACGAACATGCCGCTTGCAGCGGCATCACCATATAGGAAAGGAAGCTGAAAGTTTGAAGAGAGAGGAAAAATTTCCTGTTTTGAAAAAAGAGGGGCAGTGGAGAGCGTTCGGGCTTTTTGCAGGAAAACAGATCGTCCGGATGGCGGCGCTCCTGTTTCTTGTAAGCATTGCGGCGTTTTTCCTCCTGTCCATTTCTCCGGTAGACCCGCTGAAAACCAATGTGGGACAGGCGGCTCTCGGCTCCATGACGGACGAGCAGATCGCGAAGCTGGAACAGTACTGGGGCGTTGGCGTTCCCATGACGGAGCGGTTCCTTTCATGGGCCGGAGATCTTTTAAGGGGAGATATGGGGATCTCTCTTCTCTACCGCAGGCCGGTGATCCAGGTGATCGGGGAGAAGCTTTCCAATTCTCTGTGGCTTATGGCCGCAGCCTGGCTGCTGTCCGGAACTGCCGGCTTCCTTCTGGGGATCCTGGCAGGAAAAAAACGAGGCGGTCTTCTGGACCGCTTTGTGACAGGATATTCGCTGGTAATGGCCAGCACGCCGGCTTTCTGGATCGCCATGGTGCTCTTGATGGTATTTGCGGTCTGGCTGAAAATACTGCCGGTGGGATTTAGCATCCCCGTGGGGATGAGCGCGGAGGAAGCCGGGATCGGAGAACGGATCGTCCACGCGATTCTTCCGGCCGCCGCCTTAAGCCTGACCGGGATCTCCAATATCGCCCTTCAGACAAGAGAAAAGATGGTGGAAGTGATGGAAAGCGATTACGTTCTCTTTGCAAGGGCAAGAGGTGACTCGGAACGGTCGATCGTCTGGCGGCACGGCATCCGCAATGTGGCCCTTCCCGCCCTCACCCTTCAGTTCGCTTCGGTCAGCGAGATCTTTGGCGGATCGGTCCTGGTGGAGCAGGTATTTTCTTATCCGGGCCTGGGACAGGCGGCGATCGCCGCAGGCCTTGGAAGCGACGTTCCCCTTCTGCTGGGGATCACCATCATCAGCGCGGCGATCGTATTTGCTGGAAATACGGCCGCCAGCCTGCTGTACGGGATCGTTGACCCAAGGATCCGGAGAGGAGGGAGAAAAGGATGAAAAACAGAAGGCTCACAACGGTGATCCTGATGGCTGTGGCTCTGGTCTTTTTATCAGCAGTGACCGCATCAGGATATTTCTGGAAGGAAGCGGCCCTTGCGACTGATTTTTCCAGAAAAGACCTTTCCCCTTCCATTGCCTTTCTTTTTGGCACAGACTGGATGGGCAGGGATATGTTTGTGCGGACGATCGTCGGATTGTCCTTAAGCATCCGTATCGGGCTTTTAACCGCTGCGGCCAGCGCGGTCCTGGCATTTCTTATGGGAACAGCGGCTGCGGTTATGGGGAAAAAGACGGACAGCCTTATCTGCGGCCTGATCGATGTGATCATGGGGATCCCCCATATCCTTCTTCTGATCCTGATCTCTTATGCCTGCGGACGGGGATTCTGGGGAGTGGTGGTCGGCGTTTCCCTGACCCACTGGACGTCGCTGGCGCGGCTGATCCGGGGCGAGGTGCTCCAGCTGAAAGAGAGCAATTACATCCGGATCGCAGAGAGGCTTGGCCACAGCCGATGGTACATCGCGTTCCGCCACATGGCGCCCTGCCTTTTCCCTCAGTTTGCAGTGGGGCTGGTCCTTTTGTTCCCTCATGCGATCCTCCACGAAGCCAGTATAACCTTCCTGGGCTTCGGCCTTTCTCCGGAGCAGCCGGCGATCGGAGTGATCCTGTCAGAAAGCATGCAGTATCTGGCTATGGGAAAATGGTGGCTGGCCCTGTTTCCGGGGATCCTGCTGTTAGTCACTGTCCTGATGTTCCATTTCATCGGACAGGGGCTCGTAAGGCTGGTAAATCCGGGAAGCGCCCAGGAGTAAGGAGGACGGCATATGGATAAAACAATAGAAAAACAGGGGGTTCCGCTGCTGGAAGTAAGAAATCTCTCGGTTTCCTTCACCCAGTACCAGGGCCTTTTTGGAAGGACCAGGCTGGAAGCCATCAAAAGCCTGAATGTGACGGTAAAAAAAGGCGAGATCACGGCGGTGATCGGTTCCAGCGGATCCGGAAAAAGCCTTCTGGCTCACAGCATACTGGGACTTTTGCCATATAACGCATCTTCCGGCGGAGAGATTCTTTTTCAGGGCAGCCTTCTTACGGAAAAACGGAAGAAAGACCTGCGGGGAAAGGAGATCGTGCTGGTCCCTCAGAGCGTTTCCTATCTGGATCCTCTGATGAAGGTGGGAAATCAGATAAGAAACGGAAGAAATGACCAGGAATGGAAGGAAAAGGAACAGGCGGTCTTAAAGCGGTACGGTCTGGGAGAAGAGACAGAGCAGCTGTATCCCTTTGAACTTTCCGGCGGCATGGCCAGGCGGATCCTGATCTCAACGGCAGTAATGGGAACTCCGCAGCTGGTGATCGCCGACGAACCTACGCCAGGGCTGCATATCGAGGCGGCAAAACGGGTGCTGGGCCATTTCCGGGAGATCGCGGACGATGGGGCGGGAGTGCTTTTGATCACTCACGATCTGGAACTGGCGCTGGAAGTGGCTGATTCTATCGCAGTCCTTTATGCGGGGATCACAGTGGAAGAAGGACGAAAAGAAGATTTTAAAGACGAAAAATATCTGCGCCATCCATATACAAAAGCCCTGTACCGAGCCATGCCGGAGCATGGATTTTATTCCCTGCCGGGAAACCAGCCTTATGCAAAAGACAAGATCGCAGGCTGCCCCTACAGACCCAGATGCCCGTTCGCCGCGGAAGAATGTAAAGGCAGCATACAAGGAAGGCAGCTAAACGGCGGCTATGTGCGCTGCGTCCGGGCCGGGGAGGTGTAAACGATGAAGCTGGAAGGAAAAAATATCACATTTCAGTATGATAACGGAAACCGGAAAATATTAAATAAATTTTCAATCTCTGTAGAAAGCGGGGAACGGGTAGGCCTGACGGCGCCCAGCGGTTTTGGAAAGACTACCTGCTGCAAGATCCTGGCAGGCTATGAAAAGCCGGACAGCGGGGAAGTGCTGCTGGACGGAAAGCTTCTCAGCCAGTGGAAAGGATATTGTCCAGTGCAGATGATCTGGCAGCATCCGGAGCTTTCTGTCAATCCCAGGAGGAAGATGAGGACCGTTCTGGAGGAAGGCGACGAAGTGGATGAAAGGATCATAGAGGGGCTTGGGATCGAAAGAGACTGGGAGACGCGGTATCCCTTCGAACTGTCTGGAGGAGAGCTGCAGAGGTTCTGTATCGCCAGGGCTCTGGGAAAACGGACGAAGATCCTTCTTGCAGACGAGATCACGACTATGCTGGATCTTCTGACACAGAGCCAGATATGGAAGTTCCTCTTAGAAGAAGCAGAACGGAGGCAGTTAGGGCTTTTGGTAGTCAGCCACTCGGAAGGCCTGTTAAAACAGGTCTGCACCAGGATCGTGAACTTAGAACACGTCTGAGATACGGCGCAGGCTTCGAGCGCAGCCGTCTGGGACGGTTTATGAAAATCATGGAAAGGGAAAGTGACAGTTCAACTGTATCATATATCCTGGCGCACGGCTGAACTGTTACAAGGGAAAAAATGGACACACGGGAATTGTTGAAAATGGTATCGGAAGGGCGGATGTCTGTGGACGACGCGGAGAAAGAACTGAAAGATCTTCCCTATAAGGATTTGGGATACGCCAAGCTGGATCTGCACAGGAAGCTGCGCTCCGGTTTTCCGGAAACCGTCTTCTGCCAGGGAAAGCCGGATGAATTTCTGGCAAAGATCTTTCAGACCTTATATGAGAAAAATGGAGAAGTCCTGGGAACGAGAGCTTCCAAAGAGCAGTATGAGCTGGTGAAAAGCATCCTGCCTCAGGCAGTCTACGATCCGGTTTCCAGGATCGTTAAAATAGAAGAAAAAAATAAAGAAAGGCAGGGCTGCATCGCGGTCTGCACTGGAGGAACGGCGGATATCCCTGTGGCGGAAGAAGCCGCTCAGACGGCAGAATTTTTCGGAACCTATGCAGAACGGATCTACGACGTAGGCGTGGCGGGGATCCACCGGCTTTTAAGCCAGAGAGAGCGGATCCAGAAGGCGAACTGCGTAATAGCTGTAGCCGGTATGGAAGGAGCTCTTGGCACGGTGATCGCTGGCCTGGTGGAAAATCCGGTGATCGCAGTTCCTACGTCCGTCGGCTATGGGGCGAATTTCGGCGGGTTATCCGCGCTGCTGACCATGATCAACTCCTGCGCCAACGGCATATCAGTGGTAAATATTGACAACGGCTACGGAGCCGGCTATCTGGCGACCCAGATCAACCGCCTGGCCGCGTCTGAAACAAAATAAGAGCATAGAGGAGAGAGGAATATGAACGGAACAAAGGAGAGAATCTTATATCTGGAGTGTAATTCCGGGATCAGCGGAGACATGACCGTAGGAGCGCTGCTGGATCTGGGAGCAGATAAAGACAGGCTGGTACAGGCTTTGGACAGCATGAAGGTGGACGGCTACCATCTCCATTTCGGACGTAAGGCAAAATGTGGGATCGACGCATTTGATTTTGACGTCCATCTGGAGGAAGAAGATCATGATCACCACCATCACGGCCATGAGGAAGGCCATGATCATCATCACCACGACCATGAGGAAGGCCGTGATCATCATCACCACGGCCACGAAGAGGGACATGACCACGATCACCACGGCCACGAAGAGGATCATGATCATGACCATCACCACGGCCATGAGGAAGACCATGATCACCACCACAGCCACGAAGACGGCCATCACCATCATCATGCCCACAGGGGACTTAGAGAGGTCACAGAGATCATTGACCGGATGGAAGAAAAAGATTCCGTAAAAGCAATGGCGAAAAAAATGTTTGACATTGTCGCAGAGGCTGAGTCAAAGGCCCACGGCATTCCGGCAGAAGAGGTCCATTTCCATGAAGTAGGAGCTGTCGATTCCATCATAGATATCGTCAGCACAGCGGTGCTGATGGACGACCTTCAGGTGGATAAGGTGATCGTTTCCCCCCTTGCGGAAGGCCACGGCTATGTCCGCTGCCAGCATGGGGTGATGCCGGTTCCGGTGCCGGCTACCGCGAATATCGCCCAGTCCTGCGGCCTGATCTTAAAGGCCACAGACAATGAGGGAGAAATGGTGACTCCTACGGGAGCGGCTATCGCGGCGGCTTATCACTGCGGGGAGAAGCTTCCGGCACAGTACCGCATAATAAAAACAGGGCTGGGAGCGGGAAACAAAGATTTCAAACAGGCCAACGTCTTAAGAGCCATGATCCTGGAACCAGTCCGGGAAGAGGAGAAGAAAGACGCCGGATGGGGCGGACAGGAAACCCTTTGGGTCATGGAGACAAATGTGGACGACTGCTCCGGAGAAGCTCTGGGATATACCATGGAACGGCTGTTTAAGCTGGGAGCGGCGGACGCCTGGTTTGTTCCGGCGTTTATGAAAAAGAACCGTCCGGCCTATGTGCTCCGCGTACTCTGCACTGCGGATAAGATCGAGGCAATGGAAGACGAGATCTTCGCTTCTACCACAACCATCGGGATCCGCCGTTATCCGGTGGAACGCACGGTCCTGACAAGGAGAAAAGAGCGGATCGCCACAGAGTATGGCGAAATAGACGTAAAAGTCTGCAGCCGGGGAGATAAGACCTACTGCTATCCGGAATATGAAAGTGTAAAAAAGATCTGTGAAGAACAGGGGATCGGCTATGAGGAAGCTTACCACCTGGCAAGAAAAGCGGCAGAGGAAAAATAGCAGGAGCAAGACCTTATGGATTTTGAAAATAAAAAGAAAAACCTTCAGGCGATGATGGACAGGCTGGCAAAAGAGGACATTTTCCTGGCATTCTCCGGAGGAGTGGACAGCAGCCTGCTTTTAAAGCTGGCCTGCGACAGCGTGAAAAAGACAGGGAAGCAGGTATATGCGGTGATGTTCGCCACCAGGCTCCATCCCGCCTGCGACCAGGAGAACGCAGAGAAGGTAGCAAAGGAACTGGGAGGAACCTATGTGGTTCTGAAGGTGGACGAGTTAGAGCAGGAAGAGATCCGGAAAAATCCGCCGGACCGCTGCTACCTCTGTAAAAGATATCTGTTCTCCCAGTTAAAAGCATTTGGAGAAGAAAAAAATGGGACAGTCTTTCTGGACGGGACAAACGCAGACGACTTGACCGTATACCGGCCGGGATTAAAAGCTTTAAAAGAGCTTGGCATCATAAGCCCCCTGGCAGAGTGCGCCATGACAAAGGAGGAAGTCCGCCGCATGGCTTCCGGATACGGCATATCCTCCGCCGGCAGGCCGTCCACCCCCTGCATGGCTACCAGGCTGCCTTACGGCGCAGAACTGGATCATGACGTTCTGGAAAAGATCGAAAAAGGAGAAGAACTGATCCGGGACAGGATCTCTGGAAACGTCAGGCTGCGGCTTCATGGAGACGTGGCCCGGATCGAAATAGACAAAGAGCGCTTCCAGGAATTTCTGGAAAAAGACGACGATATCATAAACGGCCTAAAAAAACTGGGCTTCCTTTATATCACTTTAGATATGGAAGGATTCCGCAGCGGAAGCATGGACGTCAGGCAGATCCGCTGACTGACGGCAGTCCGGTCCTTTATGGAACTGCTACAGTTGTATCTGGATCCTGCGGAAAATCCGATTGACAAGAAGAGGCGCTTGTGATATAGTCTAGAACGTATGAATCAACCGCCGGTACCCAGTTTCACGGAGTCTCCGACCAGAAGCCTGGTATACGGTAAGCTTTTAATTTAAAGGAGGAAATCACAATGATCTCTAAGGAAAAGAAGTCTGCGATCATCGCAGAATACGGAAGAAAGCCTGGGGACACAGGTTCACCGGAAGTACAGATCGCGATTTTAACTGCAAGGATCGCTGAGCTCACAGAGCACTTAAAGAAGAACCAGAAGGATCATCATTCCAGACGTGGTCTTCTGAAGATGGTAGGACAGAGACGTGGCCTTTTAAACTACTTAAAGGAGAACGATCTGGAAGGCTACCGTGCACTGATCGAGAAGTTAGGAATCAGAAAATAATATGCAGTTTAGGGTGGAGCGTCCCTCCACCCTATTGTTGCGTATTAGGAAAACAGTTCAGGACGCTGTCCTGAACAACTGCTATTTAAGTAAAAACCACAGCGCTTCAAAGCAGAGGAGCAAACCGAGATTACTGAAGAACCTGGGAATAAGGGTTCCAGGCTGTTCAGTGGTTTCGGTATCTTCTGTCTTTGAAAGAGCCAGAATGATAATTTAAGGAGAAAGAAAAATGTATAAGAGTTTTTCAATGGAACTGGCCGGCCGGACTCTGACCGTAGATGTTGGAAGAGTAGCGGCACAGGCAAACGGAGCTGCATTTATGCACTATGGCGATACCGTTATTTTATCTACCGCGACAGCATCCGATAAGCCAAGGGAAGGGATCGATTTCTTCCCGCTGAGCGTAGAATACGAGGAGAAGATGTACGCAGTAGGAAAGATCCCAGGAGGGTTCAATAAGAGAGAAGGAAAGGCTTCTGAGAACGCCATCCTTACCTCACGCGTGATCGACCGTCCGATGCGTCCTCTGTTCCCGAAGGACTACAGAAACGACGTTACCCTGGACAATCTGGTCATGAGCGTGGATCCGGATTGCAGCCCGGAACTTACAGCTATGCTTGGCTCTTCCATCGCTACCTGCATTTCCGATATCCCATTTGACGGCCCCTGCGCGGCTACTCAGGTAGGTATGATCGACGGAGAATTTATCATCAACCCGACAAGCGCTCAGAAAAAGGTTTCTGATATGGCCCTGACCGTAGCTTCCACCAGGGAAAAGGTCATCATGATCGAGGCTGGCGCCAATGAAGTGCCGGAGCAGGTGATGATCGATGCGATCTTTAAAGCGCACGAAGTGAACCAGGAGATCATCCGCTTTATCGACGGTATCGTAGCAGAATGCGGCAAGGAAAAGCATTCTTACGAGAGCTTTGCAGTGCCGGAAGAGCTGTTTGCAGCTATTAAGGAGATCGTTACTCCAGAAGAGATGGAGGAAGCGGTATTTACAGATGATAAGCAGACAAGAGAAGCCAACATCGCCGCGATCACAGAAAAGCTGGAAGAGGCTTTTGCTGAAAACGAAGAATGGCTGCCTCTGTTAGGAGACGCTATTTACCAGTATGAGAAAAAGACCGTCCGCAAGATGATCTTAAAAGACCACAAGCGTCCTGACGGCCGCCAGATCACAGAGATCCGTCCGCTGGCAGCAGAGATCGACATCCTTCCAAGAGTTCATGGATCCGGTATGTTCACAAGAGGACAGACCCAGATCTTAAACGCATGTACCCTGGCTCCGCTGTCTGAGGCTCAGAAGCTGGACGGACTGGATGAAAACGAGACTTCCAAGAGATATATGCATCATTATAACTTCCCGTCCTACTCTGTAGGCGAGACAAAACCGTCCAGAGGTCCGGGACGCCGCGAGATCGGCCATGGCGCTCTGGCAGAGAGGGCGCTGATCCCGGTACTTCCAAGCGAAGAGGAGTTCCCGTATGCGATCCGTACCGTATCTGAGACAATGGAATCCAACGGTTCCACATCCCAGGCCAGCATCTGCGCATCCACGCTTTCCCTTATGGCGGCAGGCGTTCCGATCAAGGCTCCGGTAGCAGGTATTTCCTGCGGACTTGTAACCGGCGATACAGACGATGATTATATCGTTCTTACGGACATTCAGGGCCTGGAAGATTTCTTCGGAGATATGGACTTTAAGGTAGGCGGAACCCATAAGGGCATTACCTCCATCCAGATGGATATCAAGATCCACGGCCTGACAAGACCGATCATCGAAGAGGCTATCGCAAGGACAAGGGAAGCAAGGATCTACATCCTTGACGAGATCATGAAGCCAGTGATCGCAGAGCCCAGAAAAGAACTGAGCAAGTACGCTCCGAAGATCCGCCAGATCATGATCGATCCGGCTAAGATCGGCGACGTAGTTGGAAAACAGGGCAAGGTGATCAACAAGATCATCGAGGAGACAGGCGTTAAGATCGATATCACAGACGACGGAGCAGTAAACGTATGCGGCACCGACGCAGCGATGATCGACAAAGCTCTGGAGATCATCCACAATATCGTTACAGACGTAGAACCAGGTATGGTCATGAGCGGAAAAGTAGTGCGCATCATGAACTTCGGCGCATTTGTAGAACTGGCTCCGAACAAAGACGGTATGGTTCACATTTCCAAGCTGTCTGAAAAGAGAGTTGGAAAGGTAGAAGACGTAGTCAATATCGGCGACGAAGTAACCGTAAAGGTCATCGAAGTGGACCGCATGGGCAGGATCAACCTGAGCATGAAGCCATCCGACCTGAATCCGGAAGCAAATAAGAAAAACTGAACTGTTACCTAAATAGAAATACGACGATCAGAAAGGGATCCTTTCGATGCAAAGACAGCATCGGAAGGATCTTTTTTATTCCATAGGAAAGACTGTATTGATTTTAAATGAAAAAGTATCGCCTTTCCTATTGACGGATTTTGAGACAATTGTAATAAAAGCGTAATGGCATTTCTCTGTAAAATGTGGTAATGTATATACCATAGACTACAAAGAGGAGACAATTTATGAGATATGACCGATTGGCGCTGGCTCTCGCGGCAGCGATGAGCCTGACCTGTTTCGCCCCGGTATGCGCGCTGGCGCAGGGGCCCGGCGACGCCCTGATGCAGGCGGAAGAAGCGGCCTCTGAGGCGGCTGCCCAGGATCCGGATGATATTTCTTTAAAAGAATCTGCCAACCCGGCGGTGAAGCCGGTGATGCTCTATACGTACGATCAGATGGTTCATGATATCGGCATCCTGCAGGGAAGATACGGGAACCGGATGAGAGTGGGAAGCTTCGGCACGTCCTTAGACGGCCGGACGCTGTATGAGATCACTATCGGAAATCCGAATGCGGGAAAGCATGTGATGATCCAGGCAGGGATCCATGGAAGGGAATATATGACGCCCCTTCTGGTGATGAAGCAGCTGGAGACGGCCCTGGAATTTGCCGATACGGCGAATTACAAGGGCGAGCCTTTAAAAGATATGCTGGAAGAAGTCCAGGTGCATTTCCTTCCCATGGTGAATCCGGACGGGGTATGCATAAGCCAGATGGGCTTTGAGGGACTGCGCTCCTATGATCTTCGTCAGATCATGGAAGAAGGATACGAGAAAGACCTGGAGGAGGAGCGGACGGACACGACCCTTGATAAGTACGTCCTTTACTGTAAAGGGAATGGACGAGGCGTGGATTTAAATATCAATTTCCCGGCCGGCTGGGAGGATATCACCACATCCCCCGGCCATGCGTCTTATACCGGATATAAGGGGGAGCGTCCTGCTTCCGAGCCGGAGACGAAAGGGCTGATGGCTCTGGCGAACAGGTATCACTGGGCGGCGACAGTCAGCTACCATTCTCAGGGAGAAGTGATCTACTGGGACTTCCCGGAGAATAAAGTAAGGGAAGCTTCAAAAGAACTGGCGGAAGAGCTGGCCAGTATAAGCGGATATACGCTTTTGGAATCCAACGGCAAAGGCGGCTTTAAGGATTGGATGCAGGTAAAGGACGACCCGGCTCCCAGCGTTACAGTAGAGACGGGAGCGGCGGAGTGCCCGATGCCATTTTCCCAGTGGGAAAATGTCTGGACAAAGAACAGGAGCGGCTGGGCGGCGGCCCTGTATTACGCCTTTCACAAAGGATAAGGAGGCGAACAGTATGGTAGAAGCAGCTGGGATCCGCAAAAGCTATTCCAGAGGGAAGAAAGTCCTGAAGGAGATCTCGTTTTATGCCAGGCCGGGAGAATGTGTCGGCATCGTAGGAGAGAACGGCTGCGGGAAGACCACGCTGTTATCCATTCTTGCCGGGACATTGAAGGCAGACGGCGGAAGCCTGAAGTATTTTGGCGAAGAAGTCCTTGGAGACAGGAAAGCGATCCGCCGGCAGGTGGCGTATGTGCCTCAGGAAAATCCTCTGATGGAGGAGCTTTCTGTGAGGGATAACCTGCTTTTGTGGTATCAGGGAAGGCGGGCGGCTATGAAAAGAGATCTGCAGAACGGCCCGGCCTTTATGCTGGGGCTTTCCGGCCACGAAAGGGAGACCGCGGGAAAGCTTTCCGGCGGCATGAAAAAACGCCTTTCCATCGCCTGTTCCCTGGCAGGCCACGGCAGGATCCTGATCATGGATGAGCCAGGGGCGGCTCTGGATCTTTTGTGCAAAGAAGAGATACGGAGATATCTGGAAGCATACCGGAAGGGAGGAGGGATCGTGATCCTCACTTCCCACGACCTGATGGAGCTTCAGATGTGCTCCAGGATATACATTATGAAAGACGGAAGGCTTACTGAGCTGGAGAAAGATTTTCCCCTGGAACAGTTAGCCGGACGATTATGATAAAGGAGGAAAGTGTATTATGAAAAGATGTCCATTTTGCAACGCAGAGATGAACGATGACGCGGTCTTCTGTCCAAACTGCGGGAATAGTGTGGAGCAGTATAGTTCTCAGGGGCAATACGATCCTCAGGGTCAGTACGGCTCTCAGGGCCAGTATGGTTCCCAGGGCCAGTACGGTTCCCAGGGCCAGTATGGTTCTCAGGCTCCTTATCCTTCCCAGGCGCCGCAGCCGAAAAGGGGAGTTGGAAAGCTGATCATCGGAGGCGTAGTGATCGCGGCTGTAGCGGCAGTGGGAATCTTTGCAGGAGTGAAGCTGCTGGGAAAGGATCCCAAGGACGTGGTGATCGATGCTTTTAAAGATGCATTCGCCAGCGACGAGGCGACCCCGGCAGAAGAAGTCTTTGGCTGGAACGCGATCATGGAGAAATCCATGAAGGAAAATATGGAAGGCACATTCAGCCTGGCTCTGGACGAGTGCAGCGATTCTACGGTGAATATGTTCGCAGGCACGGAGATCGCTTCTTTCAGCCAGAGCGACGTGGCCAATAAAAAAGCATACGGGGAATTCGGGCTTAAGCTGGCTGGTATGGATCTGATCAGCATGGAGGTCTACGCGGATCAGGAAAAGATCGCTGCGGCGATCCCGGAATTGAGCGAGAAGGTCTTTACTTTAGACTATGCCAACGACCTGGAAGGGCAGATCCAGTCTTCGCCGTTTGCGGGACCGGCGCTGGAAGAAGCGGGCATTGATGCGTCTTCTGCCGCAGTGCTGAAGGATTATATGGATTATATCTGGTCCTTCTACGATACAGAGGGAGAGAGGCCCTTTGATATTCAGGCGCTCTGGACCCGTTATAAAGAGGGAAGTCAGGCGATCGACAATTTCAAGGCAGCTATGACAGTAGAAAAGACCGACAGCCAGGAATTTACGGTAAATGGAGAGACAGCAAAGTGCAAAGGCTATGAAGTTGTCATCCCTCAGCAGGCGCTGATCGATTTTGTGGAAACGACGTCAGATTTCTTTATGAAAGACGAAAGCCTGAAAAACGACGTGCTGGAATATCTTTCCCAGATCGTAGCCATGAGCGGCGGCGTTAGCACCTACGGTATGAGCGCGGAGGAGATGCAGGAAGAGGCGTGGACCCAGATGGAAGAATGGACGGACAGCCTGATCTCCGCTATGGAAGAGTCTATGGAGGATATCTCCATGACCGTTTATGTGGATAAGAAAGGCCAGCTGGCTGCCATCGAAGGCGAAACCACGCTTACCGTTAACGACGTGACCTGTGATATCACTCTGGATGCGAAGTTCCTTGGCGGAAGCTATCCGACCCAGAATGCTGAAGTACACATCGAGCTGGAAGCTGACGACACGGTAATAATAGATATCGTAAAAGAAGGCGAGTATACTGATGCGGTGCTTTCCAGCGCGGCAGACATGACGATGGAAGAAGGCGGAGAGACGCTTACAGTCTCCTATGAGGCGGAGTATGACAGACAGACTGGAGACTACACTCTGAGCCTGGCGGCAGGAGTCGGCGTAGACGAGGGACGCATTGACATTGAAGGCGCAGTATCAGATCTGGTTCCAGGAGAATCCTTTGACATTGCAATGGATCGGATCAGCGTGAAATGGGCAGGCGAAGAAGTGGCGGTCCTTTCTGGAAACTACTCCCTGCAGCCGATGGAAGGCGAAGTAACTATGCCGGAAGGCGAAGAGATGGACGTTCTGGCGGCTACGGAAGGAGACTGGAACGAGGTTGGCGTGGAGATGAACGCCAACGTCCAGCAGCTGCTCGAAACGTTCCGCGGGATCATCGTCCAAACGATACCTTATATGTATTAAGGACAGGGCTTCCCTTCAGCACATTCTGTGCTGGAGGGAAGATACATGGCTGAACTGTTGCGATTTTGGATAAAGGGGAAGAATTATGGCAGCGTTCACTTACTGCAGAATGGAATTTAAGCGGGCGTTGAGGATTTTTCCGACATTTATAGGAGGAGCAGTTGTGCTGGCTTTGTTGCTTGGCACAATTGCTCTTTTAGCAGGAAAAGTTCTTTACGGAGAGGAGGCTCTGGAACGGATCAAGGCCGGAGTAGTCCTTCCTGCGGATGATAAAGTGGCGAAACAGGCTATGGACATGTTAAGTTCCATGGACAGCGTGGAAAGCATCTGCGATTTCCTCTATATGGACGAAGAGGAAGGAAGGAAACGCCTGGAAGAGGGAGAATTGTCGGTCCTTCTGATCGTACCGGAAAATTTTATCCAGGGAGTTATGGACGGGAGCAATCGGCCGGTGCGGGTGGTCTTGTCTGAGAACGCGGGGATCGAGGCCAGAGCTTTCCGTGAAATGGCGGATGCCGGGAGCAGGACCCTAAGCGCGGCCCAGGCGGCGATCTACGGGGCGGACGAATGGCTTTCTGTATCAGGAAGAAGCGGGGAGATACCTCAGGCGGAAGCGGATCTGAACCGCTTTTACTTAAGATATGCCCTTGACAGGGAGATCTATTTCAGAGAAAGAACAGTTTCGGCAGTGGGGGATCTGACCACAGGAGAACATTTTGCCATATGCTTCCTTGTGATGTTCCTGATCCTGGGAGGGATCCCGTTATCCGGCTATTTCTGCTGCGGAAAAAGGACGTTTTACCAGAAACTGAAGGCCCTGGGTATCGGAGAGGGGATCGGCGCTGCCTGCGAGATCCTGGCCGTCGCTTTTCTCTATGGGCTGGCGGTTACGGTCCTGACGGCCGCAGCTTCTCTGGCCATACCGCCGGTAAAAGAGACGGTTCTCCGTATCTCCTGGTCAGGTTTTGGAGGGATCCTTCTGGTATTTCTGGCAGCGGCGGCAATGATCTCTGCTGTTTATGAACTGTGCGGAAGCAGGATGAGCGGCATGATGGCCATCTTTTTAGGCGGTATGGTGATGCTGTTTCTTTCCGGGGGGATCCTGCCGTCTGCATTTCTTCCAGAAAGTCTTCGCCAGGTTGGCGGATTGCTTCCGGGAACCTGCATGATACAGGGAATGGAGCGGGCGGTATATGCGCAGTGGGGCGCTGCAGACACAGGGAGGATGGCGGCTGTCATCTTCGTTTCCTGGGTCCTGGCGGCGTCAGGAAGGAGGCTCCATGAGTGACGGGATCATATGGTTTGTGCTTTCCTGTAAAAGACAGCTGAAAAAGATATCGTTTTTCGTGATCCTTTTCATGATCCCCATTCTTCTGACGGCGGTTTCCGGGATGGAGCAGGCAGAGTCGGAGGGCATAAGGATCGCCCTTTATGGAACCAAGGGACTTGGAATGGAAACAGCAGAAAAGCTGGAAAGCTTTTCCGGCGCCTTCTCCTTTTATATGGCAGAGTCAGAGGAACAGCTGAAGCAGGATGTGGAGACCGGCAGGGCGGAATGCGGATATGTGTTCCCGGATGATCTGGAAGAGAGGATGAAGGAAAATGATTTCCGCCGTTGTATCCAGATCTATTCCTCGCCGTCTTCTGTCCTCGGCCCTTTGACAGAGGAAGTGGTCTTTTCCGCTATGATAGAGGAATACAGCCCCAGGGTCCTTTCCGATTATGGGGAGAGTCTGGGTTGGGATACAGAAGAAACCCGCAGGCTTTATGAAAAATATCTGTCCAACGGGAGCACATTTTCTTTTGAATATGAATCGGCGTCAGGAGGCGCGGCAGAGGAAAATACGTTTTCTATGACCTTTCCCGGAAGAGGGATCGGAGCGGTCCTTCTCTTTATTACCGGGATCTTCGCAGCTTCCGGACTGGCGGAAGATGAAAAAAAGGGATTATTTCTGAGTATCTCCCAGAGCAAACGGTGGAAGTATTGTTTTCTGGGGATCCTGGCGCCTGTTTTGATGGAAAGCGCGGCTTTGCTCGTTTCCCTCTGCATGACTGGCGCCGCGCTGGACGGAGCCTGCGGCCTGGGGAAAGAGGCGGCTGCGCTGGCGGTATATGGATCAGCGATCGCCGCATTCTGCACTGCCTTAAAAGGTATTTTGAAAACACCGGAGGCTCTGATCGGCAGCGTGCCCTTTTTTATGATCGGCAGCCTGGCCCTGTGCCCAGTGTTTATCGACGCCGGACGGTGGATCCCGGCGTTAGACCAGGCCGGCAAGCTATTTTTGCCCTATTATTACCTGCATTTCTTCGGGTAGAAGGACGGCTTCTGGAGTTTTTGGGGAAGGATCGTCCAGTTTGAATCTTTGGTACGGCCGGCAAAGGCCATTTTAGGGTTTTCTGGCCGTAGGAATTGGCGGCCTTTACCCCCTGGGAAAGGATTTTTTGTATTTTGATCCGTACTTTTAGATATACAGTACCCCTGAAATCTTATTTTTCGCATACAGAGCCGTACCAACGGGTAAAAAGTACGGCTGAGAATGGAGATTTCGGGACTAGAGTGGTACTATGGATTAAAAGGTACGGCTGAGAATAGGAATTTCAGGTTTAGAGTGGTACCTGCGGTCCAGCATGAATTTCAGGAAGGAAATATATTGAGTTTTCCCCCCCATAAGCGTATAATGTGCACGTAGGCACAAAGCGGTGCAGAAAGAGGTAAAGAAAAATCGGTGTATGCTTGCATACAAACAGATTTTTCTTTGGCTTTTTCTATAGGGCGAGAGCCCGTGAGCGAGCAAACGATAGTTTGCGAGCCGGCGCCGCTGTATCACAGAGCGAAGCCTGTGACCGGGCAGCCGCAGTTTGCGAGCCAGCACCGCCATACAATAAACATAGGAGTGAAGATCATGAAAGTTAGAACAAGGTATGCACCAAGCCCTACCGGCAGGATGCATGTGGGAAATTTAAGGACAGCGTTATATGCGTATCTGATCGCAAAGCATGAAGGAGGAGATTTCATCCTCCGCATCGAGGACACAGATCAGGAGCGTTATGTAGAGGGCGCTGTAGATATTATATACAGAACATTGGAAGACACCGGCTTAAAGCATGACGAGGGCCCGGACAAGGACGGCGGCGTAGGCCCTTATGTACAGAGCGAACGCCAGGCGGCAGGGATCTATCTGGAGTATGCGAAGAAGCTGATCGAAAAGGGAGAAGCCTATTACTGCTTCTGCACTCCGGAACGTCTGGAGAGCCTGCGGAAAACAGTAAACGGCGAAGAGATCATGGTCTATGACAAGCATTGTCTCCATCTCTCAAAAGAAGAAGTAGAAGCCAACTTAAAGGCCGGGATCCCTTACGTGATCCGTCAGAACAACCCTACCGAAGGAACGACCACGTTCCACGACGAGATCTATGGGGATATTACGGTAGATAACTCCGAACTGGACGATATGGTCCTGATCAAATCCGACGGTTATCCCACCTACAACTTCGCCAATGTGGTAGACGATCATCTGATGGGCATCACCCATGTGGTAAGGGGCAACGAATATCTGTCGTCCTCTCCCAAATATAACCGCCTTTACGAAGCCTTTGGCTGGGAAGTGCCGGTTTACGTACACTGCCCGCTGATCACCAATGAAGAGCATAAGAAGCTGTCTAAGAGAAGCGGCCATTCTTCCTACGAAGATCTGATCGAGCAGGGTTTCCTTTCCGAGGCAGTTGTGAATTACGTCGCCCTTCTGGGATGGTCCCCGGAAGACAACCGGGAGATCTTTTCTCTGGAAGAGATGGTAAAAGAATTTGATTATCACAGAATGAGCAAATCCCCGGCTGTATTTGACATGACGAAGCTGAAATGGATGAACGGGGAATATATGAAAGCTATGGATTTCGACCGGTTCTACGAGATGGCCGAGCCTTATATCAGGAAAGTGATCACCAGGGATCTGGATCTGAAGAAGATCGCCGCTATGGTAAAGACCAGGATCGAGATCTTCCCGGATATCGAGGGACATATCGACTTCTTCCAGGAACTGCCGGAATATGACAAGTCCATGTACGCTCATAAGAAGATGAAGACAACAGAGGAAAATTCTCTGGTTACTTTAAAAGAAACTCTGCCTCTTCTGGAAGCCCAGGAGGATTACAGCAACGACGCCCTTTACGAGACTCTGTCAAAATATGTGGCGGAAAAAGGCGTTAAGACCGGTTTTGTTATGTGGCCGCTGCGCACCGCCCTTTCCGGAAAACAGATGACTCCGGCAGGTGCTACCGAGATCATGGAAGTGCTGGGCAAGGAAGAGTCCCTAAACAGGATCCGCAAAGGGATCGCCATGCTGGAAGCATAAAGCCTATGGCGTTTAACGAAGCACAGAAAGCGGCCGTCATGCATAAAGACGGACCGATGATGGTTCTGGCAGGTCCGGGATCGGGGAAGACGACAGTCATCACCTACCGGATCCGCCAGCTGATCCGGGAATATGGCGTAGATCCCGGCAATATCCTGGTGATCACATTCACCAGGGCAGCGGCCAGAGAGATGAAAGCCAGGTTTGACCGGCTCACCGAAGGCAGCTTTTTTCCCGTCTCTTTCGGCACATTCCACAGCATTTTCTTCCGCATTTTGAAATACGCTTATCACTATGAAGCGGGAGATATCATCCGGGAAGAAGAGCGGATCCAGTTTATAAAAGACATGATCCGGCGCCTGGAGCTGGACGTGGAGGACGAGGCAGAATTCATTTCTTCCGTATTAGGGGAGATCGGCACAGTCAAAGGCGGCATGATCGACCTGAAATACTATTATTCTAAAAACTGTTCCGAAGAGATTTTCAAAAAACTGTATGAAGGCTATGAGGATTCCCTGCGCAGGGCCAGAAAAATCGATTTTGACGACATGCTGGCCATGTGCTGGGAATTGTTTACCCAGAGAAAGGATATCCTTTCCGCTTGGCAGAAGAAATACAAATACATTCTCATTGATGAGTTTCAGGACATCAACCGCGTCCAGTACGAGGTGATCCGGATGATGGCGCTGCCGGAAAACAATCTCTTTATCGTAGGAGACGACGACCAGTCCATTTACCGGTTCCGGGGTGCCAAGCCGGAGATCATGCTGGGCTTTGAAAAAGACTATCCGGACGCTGAGAGAGTGCTTTTAAATATCAATTACCGGTCTACAAAACATATCGTTGAAGCGGCTTCCAGGCTGATCGGCTGCAATAAAGAGCGTTTTAAAAAAGAGATCCTTTCTCAGAAGGGGGAGGGAAAGCCGGTCATCACAAAGATCTGGAAAGATCCAAAGGAAGAAACCATCGGGATCATCAAAGATATCCACGATTACGTCCAGGCGGGCTGCAGCCTCTCAGACCTGGCTGTCCTCTACCGCACCAACCTGGAACCAAGGCTTCTGGTAGAACGGCTGATGGAATATAATATACCATTTACCATGCGGGATTCCCTTCCCAATCTTTACGAGCACTGGATCTCCAGAAATATCATTTCCTATATCCAGGTAGCCCTGGGAAATAGGGAGAGGCAGAAGGTGCTGGAGATCATCAACCGTCCCAAGCGGTACGTGAGCCGGGACGCTCTGGAAGATCCGGTGGTTTCCTGGGAAAAAGTCAAATCCTTTTACCAGGATAAAGGATGGATGGTAGAACGGATCGAACAGCTGGAATACGATCTGCAGATGATCGCCGGGATGAGTCCTGTAGCCGCAGTCAATTACATACGAAAAGGAGCGGGCTACGACGAATACCTGAAGGAATACGCTCAGTTTCGCAGAATGAAGCCGGAAGAACTGATCGAGCTTGCCGACCAGCTTCAGGAAAGCGCATCCGGATATAAGACTTTCGACGCCTGGTTCGCCCATATGGAAGAGTATAAAGAGCAGCTTCAGATTCAGGCCGCCTCAAGAGACAGGGACAGGAGCCAGGAAGAGGCGGTTTCCCTCATGACCATGCACAGTTCCAAAGGCCTGGAATTTAAAGTAGTCTTTATCCTGGACGCCAACGAAGGCATCACGCCTCACAGAAAGGCAGTTTTGGATGCAGATCTGGAGGAAGAAAGGCGGCTCTTTTATGTGGCGATGACAAGGGCAAAGGCGCGCCTCCACGTCTACGGCGTGACGGAGCGGTATGGAAAAAAACAGGATATTTCCCGGTTTATCATGGAGTACGACCAGGGAGAACATTCAGACAGGAAAGGTGATAAAAACGATGGAAAAAGGGCTGATCCACATTTACTGCGGAAACGGAAAGGGCAAGACGACCGCAGCTCTGGGGCTGGCCGTCCGGGCGGCGGGACGGGGAAAAAAGGTGCTGATCGTCCGCTTCCTAAAAAACGATGATTCCGGGGAGGTGCCGGTATTGAAAAACATACCGGGGATCACTCTCATCCCATGTGAGAAAACTTTTGGCTTTGTATTTCAGATGAATGAAGAAGAAAAGAAAGAAGCCGCCCTCTGGTACCAGTCGCTTTTAGAAAGGGCGCTGGATCAGGCGGTATCAGGAAACTACGACCTCCT
>DWZA01000034.1 GCA_019118365.1 Candidatus Lachnoclostridium stercoravium
AAGCGGCTTTGGCCTGTTTCCACTCATCCAACCGTTTCTCATAATCCTTTTCAATCGCACGATTTGCCTCATCCAGCCATTTTTTCACCGTTTCTTTGATTTCCTTCTTCTTTGACTCCAGCTTTTTTTCCACAGTAAAAAAGTTCTGCCGTTCGACATGGATTCTTTGCTGCAATTTGTCTGTCAGGTTTTCACAGATCTGACTTATCTCCTGGGTAAATTCAGCATCCGCATACTGTACCGCATGTTTAAAGCTAGGGCTCTGGACTAAATCGGTTAATGAAAATGGAAGATATTTCTCGTAATAAGCCCGGCAATCATCATAACTTAACGAAATTTTGCCAAACTCATTTTCCATCAGTTTTTCCAGTTCCTCATCCGTAAAATCGGAAAGCATCTGCGTCAGGGCATCTGCCTCCCTTGCTAACTCCGATAAGTTTACTGTCAGACTGATTTTCTCGCCTCTCTCGCCTCTTTCCAGTCTATCCCACAAATTTTTAATAAAATCATTTACTGTACACACATTGCAGGAAGCGAATACCTTCTCTCTGTATGCCTGTCCACACTCTGCATCATTGTTTAGAACCTGGTCAAAAAATTCTGCTGCTTTATCGAACTGTCGGTCTTCCAAAGCCATATATCCCCGCTTTAACAAAGCCGCTGTCTGGGCGTTCAGCACCGCCATACCTGAGGCTGCAGCCGTATCTGCCGCAGAAGCATTCGGTTCTCCTTTCTTTCCAAGGATCTTCTCCACTCCCCGCACCAAGTCCTGCATAGCTCCCACTTTTCCCAGATCCTGTGCCTGGAGCTTTGCAAACTCCTTTGGCATATCGTAAGCGTCCAGATCCTTATAGCATGGGATCAGCGTCTTTTTCTCCCCTGCCGCCATCAGCTGCAGGTAACGGCTCCATTCATTCTTCACCCATACGGCATCATAATGCTCATAGCTGGTTCCCACCGCCAGCATCACGCGGGCGGAGTGGAGGGCCGCGAATATATAGGGCTCGTACTCCTGTCCCAGCTTATCCTCCAAGGTGATCCGGCTGAAGAATACCCGGTAGCCCTTTTCCGTCAGCTCGTTGTAAATATCCTGGGCCAGCACGCTGTCCAGGGTGCGTTCCCCGGATTCATCCGTTTCTTTATAACAGATGAACACATCGTAAGGCTCCTCCTTGGAAGAAACCTCCAGGATGCCCCTGCGGATCTCCTCGATCTGCTTCGCCTCTTCCCGGTACATCCGCTTTGCCACTGCATCCGCGTATTCCATGGCCAGCTCCAGGTTTTCATCCCCCATCACCGAGTCAAAGGAAGACCGATGGCAGGTGGGGATCTTCTTTGCCGTAGCCGGGTCGTCCACATACTCGATGCCGTATTTGCACAGCACCAAGCCCCAATAGGCTTCCGCTTCTTCCGGAAACTCTCCGATGATCGTCTCGTACACCCCCGCCGCCTTGTCAAACTCGTTGTTAAACCGCAGCCGGTTGGCCCTAGAAAACAGGGGTCATTTTTTTATCATTATCCGCATTGGGGACCGTCTGCTTCGTGCCGCAGTAAGGGCATTCCGCTACTGTTACATCCGGAGTCAGCTCCAAGTCCCCTCCGCACATTTTACACTTTAAAGTTGCCATAGCCTATTCTCCTTTACCTGCTACTTAAATTAGAAGATACCAGATTCCAGATTCACCCATAAAGCGGGCCGAATACAAGACCTGTCGTGGGTGACGCCGACGCTGCTCAAACCGCCGCTTTTGACATCAGTCGCACCGTTCTGAAAGCTGCCCGGAGACCGCAGCCACCAATAGCAGACTCCAGTATCGTCATCTCTGTATGCCCCATTCTGCACCGCATAACCAGTCGGTATACAGATTCGTTCCATATCACTAGTAAAATAATCCTCAAACGCCTCTTTATAGCTTAGCAGGAACACTTGATCCTCCGTATTATTTCCGCCTGTCGTGTTATACCCGCTGTAACCTTCCGCCTGACTGTTATCTACTTCCGTTTTTAAAATTGCATCCTGTTCTTCACTGGTAAATGCCATATCCATAAAACTGCTGTTCAACCAACTTCTGATGGTAGACTGCTCCCAAGTGATACCTACCTCCTCCTCGTTATACGCCTTCGCATCCAGGCCATATTTACTTAGAAGAAGGACAGTATCCCCTTTACGATCCAGCACGAGCCATTCAATGTCCTCCGCTCCGTTATCTGTATTGCCATCCTGTTCATACCTGCCAAATGAAACTTCCCGCCCTACCGCATAATATGCATCACGGAGTTCTTTATTGCCATCCAGCAGTTCTTCAACATCTCTATATCCGCGTAATCCATCAAATATTGAATACGCTTCCGCATAATTTCCTTCCGCCAGCAAACTCTCCGCCTCTTTATATTTTAGGAACGGCTGGATGATCTTGTCATTCACAAAGAACGCAGCAATCGCAATGATAGCAACAGTTAGTGCAACGATCGAGGTCATAACTGCTGTCTTTTTGTTCTTTTGTTTTTTCAACCGCTCTGCACGCAGAGCAGCTTCTTTGCGTATCCGCTCCTCTTCTCTCCTTCGTTCTTCTTCCCTCTCTCTCCACTCCTGGGCCTTTTTCCTGCATTCCTCCACCCGACCTATAGAGTCTTTATAATTCCCAATCTTCTCAAACATCTCAGCCGCGGAAAGATATGTACCTTCATCCTTCGCATTCTCTTCCTCCACACAGGCCGCCAGGTAATCGGCCTCCCGTCTCGCCTGGGCCAAGTCATTCTGCTCTGCCGTCAGCTTTTCCGACGTTTCAAGGAAATGTTCATATTTCTCCTTCAGGCTCTTTGTGATCTCCTGATCCCGTTTTTCCGCCTCTTCGACTCTTCTCTCCAGATTATTATCAATTTCGGCAAAAATCCCCTGGAGCTGTCCTGCGAACTCCCCCTTTGCGTACTGGATGGCACGCATAAGGTTCTTATTTTTCTGCCTCGTCCTGGTCCAATCTTCCTGGAAGATACGGCGTATGGATGCTGCAGAGATATAGCTGCGCATCTTTCCTTCCTCAAAGTTTTTCCGGATCTCTTCTTCACTTAAATATCCAGGGATCCTGTAGTTCCAGACTGCCTTTTCTATCCTCCCTGTATCTCGCGGGCAGGCTTCCAGCTCTTTCCCCGGTTTCAGCCTTGACGACACTTTTATTCCGTCTGCTGCAGCATCTTTCTCTCCATTTTCTACTTCCAGATCCTTAGGGGCGATTTTTCCCTTCCTGGACCACTTATCGATAAACGCCTGGATGTCACGGCACTCCATGCTCGCCAACGCTTTCCCGAAAAATGCTTCCCCGTTCTCCGCATCCACATTTAATACCTGGTCGAAAAACTCATCCGCCTTCTCCCAGTTCTTATCTTCCAACATCTGCTGGCCTCTCTTTAGCAGAGCGGTCAGGTTCACATTCATCTCATTGTGGATGATGGTTTCTTTCACGGCTTCCGGCTTCTTGTCCCCATCCAGCACCTTGGCAATTCCACGGATCAGGTCCTGGATAAAGCCGATCTTGCTCATATCATAGGACTGCAGCACAGACAGCTGCTCCGGCAGATCATATGGATCCATATCCCGATAGCAGGGGATCAAAAGCCGCTTCCGGTCATGCTTCATCAAAGTGAGATAGCGGCTCCACTCATTCCTTACCCACACCGCATTCAGATATTCCGGCCTGGTCCCAACTACCACCATCACCTTGGCGGAATGGAGCGCCGCAAAGATATAAGGCTCATACTCCTGCCCCGCCTTGTCCTCCAGGGTGATCCGGGCAAAGAACACCCTCCTCCCCTGGTCGGTCAGCTGATAGTAGATTTCCTGGGCCAGGGTGGAATCCACCGTCCGGTTCCCCCGCTCATCGCTCTCTTTATAGCAGATGAACACGTCAAAGGGCTGTTCCCGCTGGGAGATGGACAGGATCCCCCTCTGCACCTGGGCGATCTTCTCCCCGTCCTTCTGGTACTGGGCCCGCGCCACCACGTCGGTATGTTCCAGGGCCGCCTTATAGTCCACATCCTCCAGGAAGCTGTCAAAGCTGGCCCTGTGGCAGGTGGGCAGGTATTCCCCAGTCGCCGGGTCTTTCACATACTCGATCCCGAACCGGCACAGGGCGCAGCACCAGTGGGCTTCCGCATCCGTTTCGTCCTCCCTCACGATCCCTTCATAGACCGCCAGGGCCTTGTCAAACTCGCCGATCCTCCGGAAATGGTTGCCCCGGTTAAAGGCCGCCGCCCGCTGCTCGTCATCGATCCTGGGCAGGGTCATGGTGGAACCGCAGTATTCGCAGGTTCCTGTCCTCTGGTCGGCAGATATCTCCATATCGCCGCCGCACATCTTACACTTAATGATCATTTTTCACTGGCTCCTTTGACTTTTTCTTTTTTATAAAATGCAGAGATGTTCCATCCGGGATCCCTTCAATTGTCTGCTGCAATTCTTCCAGCATAAGATCAGCCCCCATCATCTGCCCTCCTGTATTTCGTGTTTATGCAGCCTGCACAGCTGGTTCCGCGCCTCCAGATCCAGCTTCGCCTTCCGGCACCATTCCAGGGCTTTCTCCCCATCAAAAAGCGCAACTGCATCCTGGAGATGGGCCAGGTCATCTGCAAGGGTATCCTCGATCTCCCTTAACGCTCCGTCGCTCACCGGGTCGCTGTACCGGAAAGCCTCCGCCAGTTCCCCAAGCTGCTCCTTTGCTTCCGGGATCTGGCCTTCCCTGGCCAGCGCATTTACAAGCGACTGGAACTTCCGCATCCGGCATACATCTTTTACAAGCTTCCTCTCCTGGCGCTCCACCTCTTCCCGCGCCCCTTCTGTTGCGATGAGGCCGATCAGGGCGGCCCCCATCAGGATCACATACAGCGCCAAAGGCAGCCAGAACGGGACCACTGTCCCAAGGGCCATGAAAACCAGCCCTAAAACCATCTGAACTGCCAGATAGAGTAACCCTATCCTGGCGATGGGGAAGCCGTAAAGCTTGCTCTTTATCCCTTCTCCTTTAAAAAACGCAGTGCGGATCACATAGACCTGGGCTGCCAGCGCCGCCATGGTGAAGATCCAGCTCAGGAAAAACACCGCCGTCTTCGCGAAAGGTAATGCAAAGGCGACCACGTTGTAGACGACCGCCGCTGTGCCAAGGCCGATCCACCAGCGGATCTCATTTATTCTTCGTTCCATTGTCCCAACCTCCCTTTTCTATGGTCTGGGCCTGCCGCACTCCGGGCAGAACTTTCCTGTCAGTCCCTTCTGGCCGCAGACGCAGTCCCAGGTGTCAGGCTTCTCCGGTTCCGGACGCTTCGCCCCGCACTCCGGGCAGAACTTTCCTGTCAGTCCCTTCTGACCGCAGGCACAGTCCCAGGTATCCGCTTTGGGCTCCGGGCGTCTGGCCCCGCACTCCGGACAGAACCTGCTTGTGATCTTCTTCTGACCGCAGACGCAGTCCCAGGTATCTGTTTTCGGCGCGCTCTGCCCGGCCGGTCCTCTCTCTTCTATTCCGCCTTCCGGCGTCCCTCCGATCATGGCCCCCAGGCCCTGGCCCATCTGGCTTCCAGTCCCAAAGGCCGGGGACATGGCCTCCTTGGTCATCCCGATCACGCCTCCCATGGCTCCTAACGCCATCCCAAGGCCTGCGATATCTCCGATCGCCCCGGCACCTGCGGAAGCTTCGCCTCCGGTCAGCCCGTTCTTCATGGCTTCCAATCCTACCTGCCTTGCCGTCTCCTGCTGGTAGGTGTAGCCCTTCATCTGCATCTCCGCAGCTTCAGCCGCTGCCTGCATCCGGTAGGCCTCCGCCTCCGCTTCCTTCTGGATCTTTAGGGCCGCTGCTTCTCCCTGGGCCCCGATGATCTTTAGCCGGGCCGCTGTCTCGGCCTCCACCGCCTTTCTGGCCTGGGCCGCCTCCGCCTCGCTCTTTTTGATCTGTTCCTGGCGCACCAAAAGGTACTGTTCCGCGTACTGCTCCTTCATCCGCCGGAAGTTGGGATCGTCGTCCGGGGTCACGATCCGGCTGACGAAGAACTCCGGCATGGTGACGCCGTATTCTTTTAACCCCTCGTTGATCTTATCCCGCAGGGCTGTGGAAAGTTCCAGCAGCCGCTCGTCGATCTCTAATACATTGATGCCGCTCTCCCGGATCACGCGGGCCAGGTAGCTCTTCACCTGGGTCATCACCAGGGCGCGGAAGATCCCTCTGGTGGTCCCTCCTCCCAGCAGGTCATTCTGACCCAAGGCTCCTGTAGTCCCTACTACCTTTAAAAGCAGCCTTCTGGAATCCGTTACCCGGATGTTAAACTCCCCGCTGGCTCCCAGTTCGATATGTAAGCCCGAAGCCGGGTCAAAGAGGCGCACCTTGGAGTCCGTCCCCCACTTGATCCCCATCTGGGTAGCCAGGTTGATGAAGTAGACCTCGGAATGGAAGGTCCCTTCCGGATCTGTCGGCAGCTGGTAAAGCCTCTCCAACAGCGGCAGCTGCTGGGTCTCCAGGGTATATCGTCCCGCCCCGAAAAGGTCCAATGCCTGGCCGTCCCGGAAGAAGATGGCCTCCTGGCTCTCATGTACGATCAGCTGGGAGCCCATGTTGAAATCCTCGATGGGGTGTTTCCACACCAGGGTTTCATTGTCACCTTCATATTTGATGATACTGGCCAGGCCTTCTTTGCGGATCCTCTCCGCCGTCAGCCGCTCCTGCACGTCGTTCACAAAGTCGCAGACCGGGCAGGTATAGGTGGATGCCCCTTTATTTGCCATCAGCCGCACGCCGCACCGGCCGCAGGAGAACTCCTCCATCTTAGTCTGCTCCGCCATGGTGTTGATGGGCTCATGGCAGACCGGACATAATGCCTTATCTCCCTTGGACTGGTCGAACACCACCTCGTTCCCGCAATGGGGGCAGGTGCGGGCCGCCAGTTTTTCTGTCTTTACATTGATGGTATACCCGCAGGCGCAGTCGATCTTCTTTCTCGCAAAAAAACCCGTTTTCGCCTCTACATATCGCCCACAGTTGGGGCACTCCATAATAAATTTAGCCATCTATCGATTCTCCTTTCGTTTTTTCTCACAGTTCTTACATAAATGAAACTGAACGGTTCCTGCATAGCCGCTGGGCCGGATCGGGGAAGCCAGCTTCAGCAGGTTCCGTATTCCCTCATAATTTTTTAAGATCCCGTCTATCTCATCTTCCCTGACATTAGGCGCAAACATGATCTTCATCCGCTTCATTAAAGCTTCGTCAAAAGACAGCTCGATCCAGTACGAAATATCCGGGATATCCCGGTCAATCTCCCTCCATCGGTTCAGGAGTACTTTCGCCTTCCCTTTTACCCGCGCCAGAAGCCTCGTCTCCTTCTCGTAATACCAGATCAGCCCCTTGCAGAATCCGCAGTGGTTTTCTTTGTACTTTCGAAACTCTTCTTTCGGAACCTGATAATTGGTCATTGTATTATATTTCAGGGAACAAGTCTTGTTTTCCTCCAGTTCCCGTACATAAACCATATCCCGAAATTCCAGTTCCATATCGTTTCCCGGCTCCAGCTCTGGAAAATCTTGATATTCTGTGGGAGCAGACCTGCACAGACGAAAGCGTCCATTCTCAATCAGGCTGCGCACAGCGCCTTTTGTCATCTGGATCCGGCCTCCCTTCCCGTTTATGCCGGAATACAGATACCACAGTGGCAGATTTTCATTCACTCCCGTACTGAAGCACAGGGAAAAGTAATCCCCAGCTGCATCTCCAAACTGCCCCGTATCCATTGTGTCGTTAAAACCGGTCACACTGGTCAGCCGGAATGTTTTTCCTTCCAGGATTTTATTGATCGTATCAATGCTGGTATAATGGCAGTAATCTCCGTGGCTGTATTCCCTTCCCGATAAGTATGCTTCCAAGTCCTCGCAGGTTCTTATTTTTCCAAAGTCTTTCCACTCCCAGCGGTTCTCTTCCATGATTTTTGTCTCAGCCTTTCCGAATGTTCTTTTGTATCCTATTAGTAGAATCAGAAGAATTGTGGCAGGAAAAAGTGTTTTCCATATTCCTATTTCCCTGGCTACAAAAAGGTCTACCTTTTTGTCACTATCCGCATCTGTTTAATCTTCTTTATCATATCATAAAATCCTTTAAAAATCGAACAATTTCCGGGAAGAATGCAGCTCTTTTTTACCCGACAAAAAAGTAGACTTTTTTGTTCAATTCCCCGCCTACAATAAAGTGGCCTTTTCGTAAATTTTCGCTTTGTACCGGAATGTAGTAGGGGGCATACCGCACTCTTTAGCAGCTTCCGCTCCGGTTATTCGGCCGCTTTTCCACTTCTGATAGACCTGGTGGAAATTCTCCGGCAACGGCTCCGGAGGCCGCCCCAGATGGATACCCCTTGCTTTGGCTGCGGCAATCCCCTCTGCCTGGCGCTGACGGATATTGACCCGCTCGTTCTCCGCCACGAAAGACAGCACCTGCAGGACAATATCGCTTAGAAATGTCCCCATCAGATCCTTCCCTCTCCGCGTATCCAACAGCGGCATATCCATCACCACGATGTCAACGCCCTTTTCCTTTGTCAGTATCCGCCATTGATTCTGGATCTCTTCGTAATTGCGTCCCAACCGGTCAATACTTTTAATGTAAAGCACATCGTCCCGTTTCAGTCTCTTAAACAGCTTTTTATACTCCGGCCGTTCAAAGTCCTTTCCGGACTGTTTATCCATATAGATATTTTTCGGGACGATTTTCAGCTGATTCATGGCATCGATCTGCCGATCCTCGTTCTGGTCCCTGCTGCTGACCCGGATATAGCCATATGTATTCCCCATAATTTCTCTCCTTCCATCCTGCTGTTTCAATTATGCGGGGAATTTACGGATTATGGGTCAGACAATGAAATTTATTTTGTTTGCCCCAGATTTTTCTGGATTTGAGGCCCATGGCGGTAAAAAATCTCCTTTTTTAATTCCTGTCGTTAATTTCTGTCCCGGAAT
This sequence comes from Candidatus Lachnoclostridium stercoravium, assembly GCA_019118365.1. GTDB lineage: Bacteria > Bacillota > Clostridia > Lachnospirales > Lachnospiraceae > Lachnoclostridium_A > Lachnoclostridium_A stercoravium. The sequence goes on from DWZA01000034.1 coordinate 8,981, forward strand.
CCTTACTTGAAATAATCGTTGAAGTAGTATATATTATTTAGTAACAAGAGGTGATGTTTTATGTTAACAGCAAAATTATTTGAAAACGAAGGAAGTCAAGCAGTTGAATTACCGCAGAGTTGTCGATTTACTGGCAATGAGGTATTTGTAAGCAAAATCGGCGACATTGTAGTCCTAGCTCCCCAAAATAG